>CALXLM010000024.1 GCA_944389195.1 uncultured Opitutales bacterium | reverse complement strand
AACGCAGAGCCTATGGATACAGAAACTTTGAAAATTACAGACTGAGAGTGCTCGTAGAATGCGGGGTGAATCTATGAAAGACAAATCTAAAAAATCAACCTATTCCACAACCTTTGGTATTGACCCGGATTTTTGTGGAATAGGTTTTCATAGTATAACTCCGCCGCATGCAACGGTACCCTGAATTGTACAGTTTTTTAAGTTTCTGTATTATCAAGTGCGCCTTTTACATACGGCTATAAAAACTTTGAAAATTACAGATTGAGGATCCTTGTCCAATGCGGCGTCTTTCATTAAAATCCACTGACTTTGGTGTTGACCTAAAAAACGCATAAAGCAAGCACCCTAAACGCGCGCGCCGCGCATCGTCCCAAACCCCGCAAACCCTTTATTTAAGGGACAAAAAGAGCCGCAACTGTGTTAAAATTGCGGCTTTATCAAACAGTGCTCGAGGGGGGACTCGAACCCCCATGACAGTGAAGTCACATGAACCTGAATCATGCGTGTCTACCAATTTCACCACTCGAGCGGCTGAAATTCCCAATTACTCCCGGCAGCCCCGCCGATACGGGAACGTTTGCCGACATTCCCCGGCAGAGATTCGAACTCCGACTAGATGAACCAAAATCACCTGTGCTACCATTACACCACCAGGGAGAAAATCCGTCGCGCCCTTTTGGTGGAGATGATCGGGTTCGAACCGACGACCCCCACAATGCCATTGTGGTGCTCTTCCAACTGAGCTACATCCCCAAAAAGTATTCGAACTACACTGCCGATATTCATGCGCTCGTCAATGATTTTTTTCACTTTTCTTCATTTCGCCGAAACTTCGCGCGACATCTGGCGACTTTTAACGCCACCCCGCTATTCGCGCCGCAAACGAGACAAACGGCAAAAGACAATCGGCCATAACTGCGGTAAAATAGGACAGATTTCCAAAAAACAGAAAGGTACAAAACAGAAAAGCGCGCTACTTTACAAAAATACCGCTTCCCTTGAGTTTTTGAATGAACACCGCGTCTGCTGAAGAATCTGTGATAACCTTGTCTATCATATCGAAATCGGCAAAAAAGCGCGAACTGCGCACGCCCAGTTTCGAGGCGTCGCAAAGAAGAATTTTTTCTCGGCAATATTGCAGCACATTCTCCTTAAACTCCGCGTGAATTTCCGCAACCTCGCTTGCGCCCCTTTCAAGGTCGAGCCCGTTGCATGAGAAAAACGCCTTGTCAACTGATATTTTGCGCACAGTGGACCATGCAGTACCGCCGCCATAGCTGAGACTTACCCTATCCAACTTTCCACCTGTGGCTATGACGTTTATCTTGTTCTTACCCATTAGGGGAACAACCGTGTCATGCGCGTTTGTGACAACCGTTATATCCATATCGGGAAGGATTTCGGCGAGCGCCAAAACTGTTGAGCTTGCGTCGAGAAGTATAGTGTCTCCCTCTTTAATGAATTCAAGGGCCTTTTTGGCTATTTCCTGTTTCGCGGCGCGGTTCTCCTTCAGTCGCTTTTGTAGCGGAATGTCTATTGCGCGCTTTTCAATGCGAAGCGCGCCACCGTGAGTTCTTATGAGTTTGTTTTCAGAGTCGAGATACTCCAAATCGCGCCGTATAGTCTCATCCGTGACGTCGAACTGCTTGGCAAGTTCGATTGTACGCAAGCTTGGCTGCGTTTCAAGCATTGAAAGTATAACCCTTTGGCGTTGTCTTGCTAACATATCCGTATTATGATTTATATTAAAATAATTCAGTCAAGCAGATTTTAACATGAACGTTATTTGCGCAAATCGCGGGAAGTAGCAAGAGCTATTACCCTCCCCTCGTCGCCCACCGCGCAGTAAAAATGATAGACAATCCCGTTGTGTTTCACAACCCACGGCTTGTGTGCGAACGTTTTGTCGTAATTTTCCCCGGGCTTCACGAGAGCCTCCCCCTTCCATTTGACCCAATTTACCAAATCGCGTGAACATGCAAACGTGTCGAATCCGATGGCCCTGCCGCCCTCTCCGAACGGCCCCGCAACAAAGTAGAGCATGACCCAAATATCGCCCATTTTTACTACCTGGGGGTCTCCGGCAATGCCCGAGCCGTTATCGACGACCGGCTCCGAGCCGAACCTCTTCCAATTCTTCATGTCTTCGCTGACGGCTAAGGCTATCCTTTCGTATCCGGAGTCGGTTTTGGCGTTGTAAAACATTACGAAAGGGCTTCCGAGGGTTCTGTCGGCGTCATAAATTATGTTGCTTTTGTACAAGGTCAGCTTTTCAAAATAGCGCGAATCGGCGTCGCCCGGAGAAAGCACCGGCCGGGGAAGGCGGTTCCACTCCCCAACCTGTATGGGATTGTCCGCAAATGCGATCCCTATCGCGAGCGGATCGGTTTCATAACCCTTGAGGGCGCCTCCAAGGTAAGACACCCAATATTTTCCGTCGAATTTAGCCAAGGCGCACGATCCTCCGAAATTGTGATCCTGAAGCGCCGCGTACGCCGCCGACTGCTGCCCGTCCCAATCGGAATTATTTTTGCGTTTAAGTATTTCCCCCAAATATTTCCATTCCAAAAGGTCGGCGCTCTCGGCGATATGGGTGCTGTATCCCGAGCCGTCCTGCAATATGTAATACATATACCACTTGTCTCCGTTTTTAAACACGCTCGGAGAATCCGCCAACATTCCCTTTGGAGGCCTCACAACCACACCGTATTTATAGGGAGTCTTCAAGTCTTCATAAACGGAACGCATTTCGCTTTCGCCCACGGGCTGCGTAATTGCGTTTTGAAAATCGCGCGCGCAGGCGTAAAACGGGAAAAAACACGGGGCAGCAGCAGCTGAAAACACCGCAAAACACCGGCCAAACGATCCAAACAAAATAACCGTCCCCAACAAAATAATCGATGCGAATAAAATCATTTGTCTATTAATACCGGAAAGTTTGCACATGTCAAGATATTAGGCAGTTTACAATTTTGCAATAGACCCTAAAATTTATGTACAATTTTGTAGCTTTTTACATATTTTTATATAATGCGGTTGACTCGCAAACGAATACTACAAACATCGCGGAAGTATTTTTTTATTAAAAACCCAAACAAGGAAAAAAATGAACAAATATGTAGCTAAAGTATTAGAGGACCTAAAATCCAAGCAGCCGTGGGAGAAAGAATTTCTGCAGGCTGCCGAGGAAGTTCTTTCGTCGTTGAGCGTCGTGCTCGACAGCGACCCCATATACGAAAAGAACAAGATTCTCGAAAGAATGGTCGTTCCAGAAAGAATAATCATGTTCCAAGTCCCCTGGGCGGACGACAAAGGGGAAATCCAAGTAAACCAGGGTTATCGCGTGCAGTTCAACAGCGCCATAGGGCCCTACAAGGGAGGCCTCCGCTTCCACCCGTCCGTAAATCTGGGAATACTGAAATTTCTCGGGTTCGAGCAGGTGTTTAAGAACTCCCTCACGACACTTCCGATGGGTGGCGGCAAAGGCGGTTCCAATTTTGACCCCAAAGGAAAATCCGACAACGAAGTGCGCAATTTCTGCAACAGCTTCATGCGCGAGCTCTACCGCCACATCGGTCCGAACACCGACGTTCCTGCCGGCGACATCGGCGTAGGCGGAAGGGAGATAGGCTACCTGTTCGGCCAATATAAACGCTGCAAAAACTCCTACGACAGCGTTCTGACCGGCAAGGCTCTTGAATGGGGCGGAAGCCTTATCAGGCCGGAAGCCACCGGATACGGCAACGTTTATTTTGCGCAGGAAATGCTCGCCACAAAGGGCGACTCCGTCGCGGGAAAGACCGCCCTCGTTTCGGGTTCGGGAAATGTAGCCCAATATACGATAGAAAAACTGATTCAGCTTGGCGCAAAGCCGATATCGGCCTCCGACTCCAACGGCTCCATAATCGACCCCGACGGCATAGACCAAGAAAAGCTCGCGTTTATTTTCGATCTTAAAAACAACAAGCGCGGCAGAATCAGCGAATACGCCAAGAAATATCCGACGGCCAAATACTACGAAGGCAAGAGGCCGTGGGGCTTGGCAAAAGCCGAATTGGCCCTGCCCTCGGCAACGCAAAACGAAATAGACGCAGACAACGCAAAAGCCCTGATAGAAAACGGCTGCATACTCGTTTCCGAAGGCGCGAATATGCCGTCCACGCCCGAAGCGATAGAAGTTTACAAGAGCGCGAAGATTCTCTACGCGCCCGGCAAAGCCTCGAACGCAGGCGGCGTTGCCACCTCCGGATTGGAAATGTCGCAAAACGCCATAAGGCTCAGTTGGACACGCGAAGAAGTTGACGAAAAGCTGCACAACATCATGCGCAACATCCACAAAAACGCACTTGAAGCAGCCGCCGAATACGGAACTCCGGGAGACTATGTAAACGGAGCAAATATCGCGGGATTCAAGAAAGTGGCTTCGGCGATGATCGCCCAGGGCTTTTAAACAGCCCCGAATGCCGATTGAAAAAGGCGCGCATGCTGCGCGCCTTTTTTTTACACCGGATTGGAGGACGTTTTTGCGGATTTGAATGTGGAAAACAACGCGCAACAAAAGGTCCCCTGCAGCGCGACATATTTCGATGTTTGCAAGGCAATCTGCATTTTCGGGCAAAAAGCGTGAATAAACGAATAATCCTCCGAACCTCCGCCATATAAAAACCGCCTCTTCCGCAACGCAGCATGTAAATATGCCTTGTTCAACACTGTGCCCAACAATACAATAAAAGAAGCATCGGCGCTGAACGCGCGGCGATTTTTGTCAGCGCTTAGACTGCATTTCGCGCTCGACGCGCCGCTTAAAGTCGTCCCACCTGTTTTCCGAAAGTATTCTATGGGGGCAATATTTTCCCGACCAATCCTGGTGCTTTTTCAGGGCGGATATGGGAAGGTTGTAGGCATTTAAAAGTGCGGCGGCCAAAATTACCGCGTTTGCTTCGGCGCGGTAATACAAATCGGAATCGCTCCCGCTGCAAAGGCTTCTGCAAATCTCTATGCTTATGCTGTGCAGGTTGCCTTCGCCTTCGGCGCCGTCCCCGGCGTGCCATGCGTGCATGTCGAGCGGTATTAGCTGAACGGCCCATTGCTCGTCCACGGCATAGTGGAATGAAACCGAAACGTTGTCGCGCCGCCTGTTGAATCTGTCCCGCTCCTGTTTTGCCGAAAGATAGCCCTCGGTATTGTGTATAGTGACCGTTCGCACTTTAAAAAAAGGCGCTGGAACAGCCCTGCGCCTGTTGTAATCGTTGTCGTCGAGATAGTCGTGGACTATCATAAGCCCGTTAAGCATTGAATATGCCGCCGGGAAATTCTGACTTGCGCGCGAATGCGGGCGCGTATCGCCGCACGAGTCGCATCCGCAAAGTGCGCAAACGGAAGCCAACGGAAAAATTATACGCGCAAAAAACGCGCGTGCTTGCATTGCTCTAACAAGTCCCATATGGATCCATCATCGCCTTGCATGCGGCAAAGTCAAAATATTTCCGCCGCCATGGCGCGCATGTTTCATGCAAGCTTTGCTTGCCAAAAATATCGCATTTGAGACTATACGGCAAACCTTTCCCCGGTTTACTGGGGAAAAATGGAAGTGTGATTTTTTGTTAACCGCAAAAATAAAAGGATACAGAATGTTAAACCGCAGAAAATTCTTAAAAGGCGGCGCGGCGATGGGAGCCCTTATGTTCCTGCCGTCCTGCCAGACGTCGAGGGTAAAAAACGCGAACGGCAAACTCAACGTCGCATTTATAGGTGTCGGCGGGCGCGGATATAACGCCGTCGAAAGCCTCGAAAAGCGTCCCGATATCGTAAACATCGTCGCCTTCTGCGACGTTCAAGACGACACCCCGCAAAAGCCGTGGAGCGGATACAAAAGCGCCATGGCTTCCTATAAAAAATTCCCGAATGTAAGGCGCTTCAGAGACTACCGGGTAATGCTTGACGAAATGGACGGCGATATAGACGCCGTGCTCGTTTCGACACCCGACCACATGCATTATCCGATAGCCTCGTGGGCGATCACCAAGGGAAAGCACGTATACTGCGAAAAGCCCCTTACCCGCACGATATGGGAGGCGCGGGAGTTGAAACGCCTGGCCAAGGAAGCAGGCGTAATTACGCAAATGGGAAACCAGGGGCATACAAACGAGGGCTGGAGGCTTATAAGGGAATGGTACGACGCCGGAATAATAGGGCAAATTAAGGATATCTATATTTGGACGAACAGGCCGATATGGCCCCAGGGCGGCTTAAAAAAGCCGTCTGGGGAAAAAGTGCCGGGCAATCTCGACTATGCGCTTTGGCTCGGAGTCGCCCCGTATCAGGATTATTCCGCAAGTATCGTTCCATTCAACTGGAGGGGATTGCGCAATTACGGAACGGGAGCCGCCGGAGACATGGCATGCCATTTCTTCGACGTTCCATACTCGGCATTCGACCTCGGTTGTCCCGACGTTATAGAGGGGTCGTCCACCCCGTTCGACGACTACAACTGGCCGGCTGCGGCAAAGGTAAAAATGACGTTCAACAATCCGCGCGGTCTCGGCGGGAAAATCAACCTCCACTGGTCCGACGCAAACGTGCGCCCAAAATCCATAGAAAGAGTGGACCCAAGCTTTCTCGTTCCCGACCCGAAAAATTCGTGGCACAACGCCAACTGCACGTTCATAGTGGGCACAAAGGAAACGGTTCTGACAAACGAATACGGCTTAAACACGATGGTCTATCCGCGCCAGCGGATGCGCGAACTTGCGAAGTCAAATGCCCTTCCCGAAAAGAAGTTAAAACGCTCGATAACTCCGGGGGACCCGCATTTGGAATGGGCCAAAAATTGCATAGCCGGCACACTTCCACCGGGAAATTTCGACTATGCGGCGCCCTTCACCGAAATGTGCCTGCTAAGCATGATTTCGATAAGTTTCCCGAACCAAAAGCTCAGCTACGACTCGGAAAACATGCGCTTCTCTAACTGCGATCAGGCAAACGCGCAAATAAGAAGCCTGTACGACTACAAGACGGAATTTCTTCCGTCAAAGCCGTTTTGGGGCTGATTGATTGGCAAAGATTTCCTTAACGAAGGCGGCGCGCTGCGCCGCTTTTTTTCGTGATAGCGCCATAAAACAGCCTTTAAAACCGCGCGCGCAGGCGTGCTGACATGCGCGAAAATTACAGGCCCTTTTCGAAGATTTCAGCGGCTTTGCAAGACCCATTGCCCGGCGAGGAATTCCCCGCCCTCCAAGTTCCGCCTATTGAGCGCACGAGCTCCACCGCGGCCCTGAATTCGTCGCCCCTGCTTTTTATCAGTGCCAGGCGGTTCATGAGGGCGTACCTGTGAGCCTGGCTTGCCTGGAAATAATCCGCAGCACCGCATTCATACTGTGCTTTCACAATCGACTCCACTTTAGATGCGGCCTCTGACGCCGCCTCCCTTTCTTGTGAACGCCTTTTTGAAAGCGAAACTTTTGCGAGCGCGTCCTCCGTCTCCCTTACGGCGTTAAGCACAACCGATTTATATTTTTCAAGAGCCTCTTTATGCTTGGCGAGCGCCACCCTTTTTTGCGCGGAAAGCCTTCCCGCCTGAAAAATTGGCAAATATACCTGCGGGCTCACGCCCCACGCAAAAGAACTCGAGTTTAAAAGCTTAGAAAAAGCCGTGGATTCCGTTCCTAAAGAGCTTGTGATTGAAACTGTGGGAAAAAACGCCGCGTATGCCGCGCCGATTCTGTAATTGGCCGCGCATACGGCGCGTTCGGCGGCAGCGATATCCGCGCGCCTTTCCAAAAGTTCCGAAGGAAGCGCGCTGGGAATTTCTGGCGCGTTTCCCCCGAGCGGCGCCGGATCTATTTTGATTTTTGCGGGAGACGTTCCCAACAGGTTTGCCATTAGATTTTTCGATAGAGCCAAACGCTCGAGCAAATCAGTAAGCTTTGCTTTAGCCGCGAACTCCTGTTCGAGTGCGCGCTGCAAATCGCCTTCGGAGGCAGTATTCATCTCGAGTCTGTCCCTCACAAAGCGCGTTTCGGCGGAGCGCGCCTTGATAGTGTCTTCCAAGAGGAGTTTTTCGGCCTTAAACTCCCTTATTGAAAAGTAAAGCGCGGCTATTTTCGTTCTGAGGGAAAGAAGGGCGTTTTCATATTCGTTTTGAAGGGCCTGCGCGTCGGCGCGCGATGCCGCAAGAAGGCTGCGTATCCTTCCGAACAAATCGGCGTCCCAAGTAAGCGACGCCCCGACAGCCCAATCTTCAAAACCCGATCCCAGAGGCCTTAAAATGGAGCGGTCTCCCACCTCCGTTTTAAACCAGTCTCCGCCTCCGGCAACATTCGGATAAAGGCGGCTTTCGTTCATTTTTGCGCTTTCGCGCGCCTGTTCGACCCTATAATATACGGACTTCAAGTCGGGATTCGATTTTCCGCATTCGACCATATACCCCGACAATTCCGCGTCTCCGAAAAGCTCCCACCAATCGCCCCTCGGGCTTCTGTCGTTGGGAGCGGCGTTCTTCCACGCTGCGCCGCCGTTTTCAAACGCGGGAAAATCCAAAATCTCGCCCTTTCCGATCGAATCGCCAGGGTTTTCGTAATCGGGGCCGACCATGCAGCCGCACGCCGCGAACACGAACAACAGTGCCGGAATCTTATCGAAAAATTTTTTCATAGGCGAATGAGTACTTTAATTGTCTGGACATTCTAAGGTGTTTTCTGGGAAACGTCGCAGCCTTTTCTTATCAGATAGAAAAATACCGGCGTAAAAACAAGGCCGAAGAGCGTCACGCCCATCATGCCGTAAAATACGGGAGTTCCAAGCGCGTTTCTGAGTTCCGACCCCGTTCCGTCGGTGGCGACCAGCGGAAGGGTCCCGAGCACGAACGCAAACGACGTCATCAGAATCGGACGCAGTCTGTTGCGCGCCGCGGCCGCCACTGCGTCAGCCGCACTTTCACCCTGCTCTTGGCGCTGTTTTGCGAATTCCACTATCAGAATGGCGTTTTTACATGCCAGCCCTACCAGCACGATAAACCCCACTTGAGTCATGACATTTACGTCCATGCCCGACCCGATTACGCCGAGAACGGAAAATAAAATCACCAAAGGCACTATTAAAATCACTGCCAAAGGCAGCCTCCAACTTTCATAAAGCGCGGCAAGAACGAGGAAAACAAATGCCACACACTCTAAAAACGTCGCAAAAGCAGACCAGCCACCTACCCTTTTTTCCTGAAAAGCCAAGTCTGTCCACTCGATATCCATGCCCGAAGGAAGCACATTTTCCGCAATGCCCTCTATAGCCGATATGGCCTCTCCGGTGGAGTATCCAGTAGAAACATTTCCCATAATTTCCGCCGCCGGATACAAATTGTAGCGCGTAATAATTTCGGGACCCACCGTGCGAACGGCCGAAGCGACGCTACCAATCTGGACGCTTCCGCCTTCTGCGGACGGAACGCGCAACTTCATAACGTCGTCGATATCCGCGCGTTTTTGGCTTTCCGCCTGCATAACCACTCTGTAGGCGCGATTGAAAATATTAAAGTCGTTCACATATACCGACCCCATATTGAAGCGCAGCGCATCGAAAATAGAGTCCACCCCGACGCCGAGACGCTCCGCCTCCTCCCTGTCAATGTCCAAAGACAAGCGCGGGCTCGAAATTGAAAACATGGTAAGAGCGGTCGATATCGACGGATTTCCGCGCGCAGCGCCAACAGTCTCCCTTATTTTTGAATCCAATTCCCTAAGCCCCAAAGAAGCTTTGTCCTGCACATATCCCTTAAAATCCCCGCCCATTCCTATGCCTGAAACTACCGGAGGTTTTACGACAAAAAACATGGCTTCCGGAATCTCCCTGTTGAACGCGGCCACAAGCCGCCCTATCGTCTCGTCGAGCGAAACACCTTTTGCGTTGCGTTTCTCCTTCGATTCAAGCTGTATAAACATTGTGCCACCGTTCGACATGCGGCCCAAATTAGCAATGTTCAAGCCGGCAAGGCTCATGTATTTTTCGGCTTCGGGAAGCGTCTTTCCCACCACGGCCTCGGCCTTGCGCATCACATTTGAAGTGCGTTCGAGCGTCGCCCCGTCTGGAAGCTGGACCGCAATGTAAAAATAGCACGTATCCTGCGCCGGTATAAAGCCCTTTGGCGCTGAACGAAACAGAAAAACCGCAAGCGCAACCATTAAGACGTACGCGGCCGCAAAAATTCCCGCGCGTCTCGTCAAAATCCGCACCGAATTTCCATAGGCGTCGGCAACCTTTTCAAACATGCGGTTGAAAGCCCCGAAAAATCTCCCCAATAAAAAGTCGTACGCTTTTGTAAACGCGCCGGTTTTTTGACCGTCCGACATCAATATCGCCGAAAGCGCCGGAGTAAGCGTCAGAGAAACGGCTCCCGATATTATAGTGGAAGCCGCTATGGTAAGCGCGAACTGCCTGTAAAATTCCCCCGTTATTCCCTCGACAAACGCTGTGGGGACAAACACCGCGCTAAGCACAAGCACAATCGCAACCAGCGCCCCCGACACCTGCGACATCGCCTTTTTTGTGGCTTCGCGCGCATTCAAGCCGCCCCTCATATTGCGCTCGACGTTTTCCACCACCACAATCGCGTCATCGACAACTATGCCTATTGCCAGTACGAGGCCGAAAAGAGTCAAATTGTTTATCGTAAAACCGAAAATCTCCATGAAAAAAAACGTTCCCACAAGCGATATGGGTATGGCAAAAAGAGGTATTACCGCGGCGCGCCAATTCTGCAAAAACAGCATCATGACAAAAACTACAAGCAGCGTCGCCTCGAGTATGGTGCGGAACACCTCCATTATGGATTCGGCTATGTACACCGTATTGTCCATTCCGACGTCGTAATCCAATCCAGGCGGAAAATCCTTTTTCATATCTTCCAAAAGTTTCAGAACCTCTCCGGCCGTGTTAGACGCGTTTGATCCGGGCATCTGGTATATGAGCAGGGCCACGGCGTCGCCGCCCTTATAAAACGCCGCGTTAGCGTAGGAGTATGCTCCCAATTCCATGCGGGCAACGTCTTTCAGGCGCACTATGCGGCCGCCGCCCGCCTTCCTCACGACAATCTCGCCGAATTCTACAACGTCCGAAAGGCGCCCCTTAGCCTCGATTAAAAGTTCGTGCGCGGCGCTTTTGTCGGACAGGGGCGCCTGGTTCAGTTTCCCCGCCGCAACCTGCCTGTTTTGTCCCCTAACTGCCGCGTAAACCTCCAATGGGGAAATATTGAGGTCCGCAAGCTTGTCCGGATCGAGCCATACCCGCATGCTGTATTCGCGCGCCCCGTATGCGATTATGTCGCCGACTCCGTCTATGCGCAATATTCTGTCGCGCATCCGCGTAAGATAGTAATTAGTGACGTAAGTCGTGTCGCGCGACCTGTCAGGCGAATAGATGGCGACCCCCAACAGAAGGCTCGGGGAGCGCTTTGTCACCCTTACTCCGATGTTCCGTACCTCCTCGGGCAAAAGCGGCTTGGCAACCTCTACCCTGTTTTGAACCAAAACCTGCGCCGCGGAAATATCCGTGCCAAGCTCGAAGGCTATTTCTATGCTGACTGTGCCGTCCGAATTGCAGCGGCTCGTCATATACATCATTTTCTCAACGCCGTTAACTTCCTGCTCTATCGGCGTGACGACATTCTCCATCAGAACCTCCGGGGTCGCGCCCGGATAGGCTGCGTCTATGGCTATTGTCGGCGGGACTATGTCGGGATACTGCGATATCGGAAGCTTGGAAAATCCTATCGCACCAAGCAAAACGATTGTCGCCGATATGACCGCTGAAAAAATCGGTCTGTCTATGAAAAAATCGCAAAAATTTTTCATTTCAGCCCCGTTCCTATCCGGCGTTTTCTGGAAGCTTTATTTCGGTTTGTACCGGTTTCACTTTTCTGCCGGGAACAGCCCGCTGGAGTCCCTTTACTATAACCCGCGTATTTTTATCCACGCCGCTTTCTATCACCCTAAACCCCTTGTAATACGAACCCACGACGACGGGAATCTGCCTGACTTTTCCCTCTCCGTCCACCGCCAAAACATACCGCCCCCCGAGATCTGTCCCGACCGCCTCCTCCGGCACGAGTAGCGCGCCCTTGGCGACGCCCTCAAAGACGCGCAAGTTGCCGAATCCGCCTGTTATCAGCCCGCCGCCGGAGTTTTCAATGTCGGCGCGCACAACCAGCGACCCCGTGCCTGCCCCGAGCACATTGTCGTAATAGCACAGGCGTCCAAAGTAAATTTTGTCGTCCCCTTTCATCGATACTTCGACCTTCGCCCCGTTTTGGGAGTCTATATCCCTCAAAATTCCAGAATTCTTATACCGTACGGCATCGGATCCGTTTAGCTCGAAATAGGCTTTAACCGAAGAATCGTCAACAAGCCGGGCAAGCTTCGTCGCATGCGCGGCGATGAGATTTCCCACGTCGGAAAAGTTTTCCCCAACCCTGCCCGCCACAGGCGCGCGCACGCAAGTGTACTCGAGATTTAGGCGCGCATTGCGCGCGGACGCCTCCGCCTCGAGAAGCTTGGCTTTTGCTATTAAAAGTTCGGTCTCGCGGGTCTGCCACGCCTCCTTTGATATGGCGTTTCGCTTGAAAAGGCCGCGCGCCCTTTCCGCGTTGTCTTCGGCGAGCTTTATTTTCGACTTCGCCGCCTCTACCACAGCTTCGGCTGCAGCAAGCGCCGCCGCATACGGGCGGTCGTCTATCTTAAAAAGCACATCCCCCCCGCGTACCTTGGCGCCCTTTTCGAAATAAACCTTTTCAAGATATCCGCCTACGCGGGCGCGGATTTCCACGTCCTGGTTCGCGCGCAAGCGTGCCGAATATCTGCCAGTTATTTCAACGTCGGCAGCCAGCGGAAAAGCCACCTCCACCTCATCGGGAAGCGCCGAAAACGATGTGTTTTTTTTCTTTGCGCATCCGGCCAACGCAAGCGCCGAAAAAAACGCCGCCAAAGCACATTTTAAAATACCGTCCATATGCCTGCCCATTTTATATTTTAACGCCCTCATTTTAACGTTTTCATTAAAACTTTAGAAAGGGCCCTCTCCAATAGCCCTATTTCGGCCTCACCGACGTCGCTCCAAGAATGAAGCCTGAGAACGGCGTCGCTCTTCGCCGAGTAGGAACGCACGTTAGCCCATAATGCCTGCGCAAACACTATGCCTACGTCCGGCGGCACTTTCCCCTTTGACGCCACCACAAGCAGCTTGGACAAAAACTCCACGGGGCGCCGGTATATCGAATCGTAAACCCTTTGAAAGTATCCGGACGGAGAGGCTGTTTCCCTCGCCATAATCAGGCACAATGCTGGAACAATTTTCATTCCGGAAAATTTTCTTATCATGTCTATCAAAAACTCGCGCGCCAAGTTCATCGCCCCGTCCGCGTCGCCGCTTGAAAACACCTTTTTCCCCCGCCTGTAGTACGGCCCCACAGACTTGTCAAAGTAATCGGACACCCCCGATATGACCGCCCTGTACAAACCCTCCTTGCCCCCGAAATGATAGCTTATGGCCGCAACGTTCACCCCGGACTTGCGCGCTATTTCCCTTATTCTGGCGCCATCCAGCGAACGCAAGGCGAACTCCTCTATCGCCGCGCTGGCAATCCTCACCTTGGGATCGGTTTGGCGCCCCTCTATTATCCCGGCAACGATGTCGCATTCAATCATTTGTTTTAATCAAATGATTGAAACGTATTTTTGTCAACGCTTTATTATCGGCGCATTATTATTCGCGCGGGGCTGGCGTAGGAAAGGTTCCCCTCCAAGCGCATAAGGACGATAAAAAATGCAACGCCTAAAAGCGCGGGGAGGCGCGCGCTGGGAAAGCGTCGGCAAAGGCGCGCACGGCACGACCGCCGCCGGGGCCCAACCAACAAAAGGGCCTTCCGAATCGACGGAAGGCCCAAACAAATGCTCGGCGCTTCTAAAACGCGCGAATTAAAAGCGAAGTTCCTACAAAGAAAAACTTTTCCCCACCGGAACTACATAGTTTTCCCCGACAAGTTTCCAATCGGGGGATATTTTAGAATCCGGCAAAAGGCGCTTGGGCAAAATTAAACGCCTTTCTACGGAATCATCGCTGCCCGCCTTGTATTCGAGCTTCGCAAACTTTCCGCCGGAAATTTTGGCGTCTATCCAACCGCCGCCGAACACGGGAAGTTTGAAAGCGTAGTCGCTCCATTCCACAGGAACACCCGCGGCAACGTTTATATCGCCGTTTTCGCGCGGTGAAACAAGAATCTGGTTGACCGCATAAACGTAGTTCCCGGCGGACGTCGTAAACCACGGAGTGTGCCTTGTATCCGGTTCGTTAATTTCCCATGTCTCCGCAAACTGGCCGGTATTGCGCGCAGTTTTTGAGAGCATCTGCCCAGGACCGACATTATCTCCGACTATCACAAGAGCCGAACTAAGCCACGCCGCATACCACGAACACACCGAATTTCCGACAGGATACATATTGCCCGCCGAGCTGATGTTTTTCATGAAGTCGTAAACCGCCGCAACCTGTTTTTTCTCGGATTTGTCGAATATTTCATAGGGGTAAAAGCCTCCTATGGCAACGATACTCTTTTCTGTGCAGCCGTCAAACGGAACATACATTTCCGGCGTACTGGGAAGAGTTTTTCTAAGCTCTTTTGCCGCATGGCGAAGCTTTGCGGCATATTCGGAATCCACCCCCAAAATGTCGGCCGCGCGCGCCGCGACCTCGAAATTGTATATCGCCCCGCAAGACGTCAGGAACGGATTTTCGACCGCAGGTCCCAAGCGCTCGATGTCGGTGCATTTCCCTATTATCAGCCTGTCTCCGTCTTTTTGGAGCATGTGCGAATAAAAGAATGCCGCGCATTCCCTAATCACCGGATAAGCCGTTTTTTCAAGAAAGTTTTTGTCTCCTGTAAACAGGTAGTGTATCCACGCGCTCGCAGCTATGTTCGACATGTGGAACACGTGGTCGAACCAAAATCCGTATGGGTTGGGAGCGCCTTCGGCGGCGTCTTCAAGCGACTCCCACGGATAGCGCGCGCCGAATTTCTTCTCCTCGTATTTACTGTAGTGCCCTACGCGGTTCATGGCGTTTTTAAGAGTGTTTTTGCGAAAATTCGCCGTGCGCACGGATATGTCGAACTTTCCGCTTGAGGCCGCGCCAAACACGCAGAACATCTCGTCCCAACCGAAGAATCTTCCCGACCAGCCGACTCCGTGGCCGAAAAGCGACACCGGTATAGACCATTTTGTGCTCATGGACTTTAAATGGTACAGCGCCGTAGCGTACGCGTCGTGCATTTTTTTGTCCGGAATTTCTATGTAGGAACCCTTCCAAAAGTCGGCCCATTTAGCCTTATGCTCCGAAAATATGCCGTCAAAACCTTTCTTTACAACCGCATTCTTCAACTCGGAAGAGCGTTTCGCCTTGTCCTGCTGGAAATCGTCGGCGAACGATATAAAGTACGAAGCCGCAGCGGGAGCCTTCGACAAGTCGAATTTGGAGCTTAAAGTGGCAGACAGTTTGCCCAACGAAACCGAAGCAGGCGCGTCGGATATCAGCGAAACCTCGCCGTTGTAAACTTTATATGCGTATGCCGTATAGTCGAAAGCCGCCGCGTTCGAATAGGCGTCGTCCCTGCGCGGCGAAACCAAAACGCGCGAAGGAGCCTTGCCGGAATTTAAATCTGTAAAAAAGTAGGTAAATTTTAAATCGACGGTCTTTGCGTCCTTTGACTTCGGCAGCACCGACTTGCGAACGACAAACATGTCGAGCCCGTACGGCACGAACGCTATTGTTATTACCGTGGCGTCTTCATACTCTACCTCGACTATGCTGCATGCCTCGCGGGTGTTGAGAGACTGCTTCCACGACAGCGGTTTCCCCAGCAGCTTGCCGTCCACCGACACTTCGTCGTCGAAATGCCCCATTGTTATCAGCATGCTGTTGTGCACCGTGGGGGGATAGCGGCGCCCTGCCCATACTATCTCGGGAAAGAAAGTCACATATCTTTTTTGAATCTGCTTCCCCAAATAGTCTATGCTTGTAGAAATGGAACCGTTTCCCAAAAACGGCGGAACGTAGTCTTCGGGACACGAATCCCCCTTCCCGCTCGAAGTTTGCAAGTAGGGATCGGCAGCCGAACCGAAGCACAAAAACGGAGCTATGTAAAACAAACAAATCAATATCCTATTCATCATATATTTAATGCCAATTTGATTATAAAATAACACTGCGTAAGATTACGCCGCGCCCACTAATACCTATATAATCAATATACCCATTTTACATTTCTCATATCAGAAACATAAACGGCAAACATCATACGGTAAACTTGTCCATTCCAATAGGCAAATCTCCGTATTTGTCAAGAAGTTTAATAAGCGCATAAAAACGAAAATTCTATCTTGAAGAATCGTGGAATGTATAATATAAAAAAACTTATGAATATTTCATTTTTTAAGTCCGCAATGTCGGCGACGGCGTTCTTATTTTTTTCAATTTGTCTGAATGCCGAAGTTTTCACGCTGAAAAATTCCCAAACGGAATTTTCGCTTGACAGCGGAGGAAACCTATTGTCTCTAAAAAACCTTCAAACCGGCCGCCAATACGCCGGAGGCGGAGGCCTTTGGCGCATAATCTACCAAGACGGAATTTCTCTCGAGGAAAGCTTGGAAGCCGAAAACACGCCTATTAAAATCGAAAAAAAATCGGACACGGAAATGGTTTTGTCGTACGGGGGCGAATTTCCCGTCACGGTCTCGTGTACGCTCGACGGCGACGAAATTAAACTGCGCCCCGAAATAAAAAACGCCTCGAAAGACAAAATCCTTAGGGAATTCCAATTCCCCATGATAAAAAACGCAAAAATCACGGATCAAAGCCAAATGTATTGGACTTTCGGCGGCGGCATGTATTTTCCGAAACTCCGCCAATGGCTAATCGAAGGCTTTCAAAACTATATGGCCCAGGACAACAAGGCAATCGAAAGGTACATACTGTATCCCGGAGAAACCGCTATGAACTACTATGTGATTAACGAGCCTTCCAATTCCCTGTACATCGCAAGCCACGATCCCAACTTTGAAAAGACCCTTCATCTAGTGCGGGCGAGAAAAACCGGGGGACCGGGAGATTTCGAATATGGTGGCGCCGATTTTGGAATGGTAAAATATCCCTTTTTAAATCCGGGCGAATCTAAAAAATATCCCGAATTTGTATTATCGGCACACAATGGGGACTGGCATGTGTCGGCTAAAAAATACAGAAAATGGGCCGACAGCTGGTACAAAACCGCCAAGCCCCTTCCCATGGTCAGGAATTCGAACGGGTGGCAGCGCATCATATTCCGCCACCAATACGGAAAGACCCTGTTTTCATACAAGCAGCTTCCGGAAATATACAAGGTCGGCAAAGAGGCGGGCATCGACACCGTATTGATGTTCGGCTGGTGGAAGGAAGGCATGGACGCCGGATATCCGGAATACACCCCGGACGACACGCAGGGCGGAGACGAAGCCCTAAAAAAATACGTAAAGGAAGTGCAGGATATGGGCGGAAAGGTCATTTTATATTTCAACGGTCAGCTAATAGATATGGGCACTAAATTTTACCGCCGGCTCGGCAAAAAAATATCGATAAAGCGCGCCGACGGCACCGAACATATGGAACGCTATCCCTTCGGCGGAGACGGAACCGCCCTTAGGGTTTTCGGAAATAAAACCTTTGTGACCGCATGCCCCGGCACAAAAGAATGGCTCAACATTTTAAAGTCGTTCGTCGACAGGGCCGTGGAAATAGGAGTGGACGGAATAGAATTCGACCAGCTTGGTTATAAAAGCGAATTTTGCTACGATAAATCGCACGGCCACTCTGTTCCATGCCAGGACATCATGCTTTTGAAGAGCAAAATGCTCGGTGAGCTCAGGGCGTATGTCCGCCAAAAAAAGCCCGACATGCCGCTTTACATAGAGTGGATGAGCGACCCCACGTCCATGCACGCCGACTTTATACACAACTGCGTTGTCAACCTGCACATAGCGGACACCGACAAAAACGGCGTGCCGATAACGCGGTACGCCCCAATGTACCAATACACATTCCCGGAAACATACACCACCGACCGCGACATATACAACAATTCGGACGTTCCGCGCCGAAACAATCTCGCCGTGATGCGCGGCTGGAGAAGCGACGTCGCCGTTTACCGCTGCAGGGCGACAATCGGAGAAACCCCCGTATATAAATCCTATCTGACCGAAATCAACAGGCTAAGAGACCGTTTCAGGGACCTAATTCTAAACGGAGTTTTCCGCGACACCGACATGGCGAAATCCGACAATCCGCTGTTGGAATACTCCACATTCACCACTTGGGACGGAGAAAAGATGGCCGTTGTCGTCGCCCAGTCGCATTTCGATTTTGCAAGGGTCCAATTTACGCCCGCCGACGGGTACGAATATCTCGAAGACGGAGGAATAGGCTCCTTCAAAGTCTTGAAAAATGAAAACAACAAAGCTACCGTTGAGCTTAAAAGAAACGACATCGCCGTAATTGTTTTCAAAAAAGCAAGCTCCGCGAACCGAAATGTTGACAAAGGCGCCGGGACACTCCAATCGGCACTTTAAAAATTTGACGCTCATGAAGAAGTTTTTTTCCAAAATAGACAAAAGGAATTTTTGCTCCACAATCGGATCCAAAGAAGTCTCGCTTTACGTTTTAAAAAACTCCGGCGGCATGGAGATGTCGGTGACGAATTTCGGGGCGCGCATTGCGGAACTTTTCGTCCCGGACAGAAACGGCGAATTTGCCGACGTAGTTCTCGGCCACGACACTCTCGACAAATATGTAAATTACAAAGGCGCAAGATTCCTCGGCGCAACCGTAGGCCGGTATGCGAACAGAATATCCGGCGGCAGGTTCTCCATAGGCAAAAAAACCTACCGGCTTGAAACCAACAGCGGCTCCAACGCGCTGCACGGCGGAAGTTTCGGATTCGACATGAAAGTGTGGGACGTCGTCTCTGCAAATGAGGCGGAAATATCCTTCCACCTCTCATCTCCCGACGGCGAGGCGGGTTATCCCGGAAATCTCGAAGTGGACATGTCCTTCAAGCTCACCGAAGACAACGCGCTGCATATCGAATACCGGGCCGTATCGGACGCCGACACAGTATTGAACCTCACAAACCATTCGTTTTTCAACCTTCACGGCGAGGGGATTAAAGACATAAACGACCATATTCTAACCATATTCGCCGACAAATTCACTCCCGTAAACGAGAATCTCGTTCCCACAGGAGAAATTTCCGGCGTCGCAGGAACGCCGTTTGATTTCAGGGTTCCAACACGCATAGGCGAACGCCTCAGCGACGCCTGCAGCCAACTTTCATACGGAAACGGATACGACCACAACTGGGTTCTCAACAAAACCGGAAAAAACATTCCCGAACCGGCGGCCGTAGTTTACGAACCTGGCTCGGGGCGAGTATTAACGGTAAGCACCACCCAGCCCGGAATCCAATTTTATGGAGGAAACGCCTTTTGCGGAAAGGAAAACGGCAAAAACGGCCTTCCCTATAACCGCGCGGCGGCATTCGCCCTTGAAACGCAACATTTCCCCGACAGCCCGAACATACCGCATTTCCCGAGCACACTCTTAAAAGCCGGCGACGAATACAAACACTCTTGCATATACAAGTTCGGCCTCCGCCAATAAGAATCGATTTAAGAAAGCAGCCCGCGCATCTCTATGCCTTGCGGCGCGGCTTGCCGAATGTTTTAAAAGCCTCAAATTCCGAAACAGAGCAAACGCGCCGCAAAAATTTGGCGTATGGCTTTCTGTTTCCCTCTCGGGCAAATACCCATAAAAATGCGCTGCGCGCGGCCCAAAGGGTCGCGGGTCGCGCACATGAAAACGTCCCGCTTAACAGGGAAACTATTTTCCCGCAAAAAAGCGCATAAGGCGCGCTACATGCGCGGCGCAATCGTCAACAACGGGATCCATAAACAAATCTATCGGCTTAAACTTTCCGCCAAGAAGATCGAGCTGCCGACGCACGGACTTCAAGAACGTGTCCATATACTCAGTAGCGATGTTGATTTTCGAAATCCCGTTTTCTATGACTTTCCGGATATCCTCAGGGGGCGTACCCGACCCGCCGTGAAGCACAAGAGGAACTTCCGGAAGGGCGTCGGCTATTTCGCGGCATCTTTCGGCGTCTATTTTTGGCTCGGAAGTATAGTAGCCGTGGACTGTGCCTATGGATACGGCAAGCGCGTCCACTTTTGTTGCCTGGTAAAATTTCACCGCATCGGCGACGGTCGTTATTGCGCTTTCGTCGCCCATTGCGACATGGCCTATTTCGCCCTCGCAACTCGCCCCGAATGTGCCGGCGTAATCCGCGGCGAACTTGGTAAGCTCGACATTCTTGTCAAACGGAAGCTTTGATCCGTCGAACATCACGGAGGAAAATCCGGCCGCCAGCGCAGCGCGGATTTGATCCGGTTCGGCGCCGTGGTCGAGCTGCAAAACGACAGGCTGCTTGCACCTGTGCGCGAGCCTCAAAAGCGTTCCCGCCAAATCCGACCCCTTTTCGGAGCGGAAGAGGCGCTGAAACACTTGGATAATAACCGGCATTTTTTCCGCTTCGGCCGCCTTTAAAACGCCCAAAGCGCATTCGTAGTTGGCCACATTAAACGCCCCCACGGCGCGCTTTTGACGGCGCGCCTGGGGCAGTATTTCGCTCAGAGACACCAACGGCATATTTGAACCCTACCTAATTACAGGCATGAAGCCGCCAGCTCCACAAGCGTGGAAACTTTTAATTTGGTGTTTTGGGAGAGCCGGGCCCTTGTGTAGGGCGAAGCCACCACGATCTTGTCGGTCTCCGGATTGTCGGCGCGAGCCTCAACGTACTTCGCCATATCCTCGACAATCTTCGGGCGAAGCTCGTTCAAAACCACCGCGCCCTCCCCGCAAGTGTACGACTCCTCCGAATTTGTGCCGAACGGAACGCATTCAGCCCCGATTTGCTTGAGGAGAACCTTGGGGTATTTGTAAGAGTCGTTGTAGTTTTTGAGGAAATCGCTTTCGAGATAATAGACCTTTCCGGCTTTTTTTGCGTATTTCAGCTTTAACGACGATATGAACTCGCTCGAATGGGCTACCTTTGCGGAAAGTTTTACGCCCAAATCGGGGAAATCATTTTTTAGCGCGTCGTAAACTGCGGGATCAGAAGCGACAAGCAGCTTTGCGCCAGACGCCTTCACCGCATGCGCAAAAGCTTCAAAAGCCGGTTTCGCCTCGGAATCAAAGCCGAGAATCCGGAGCGCCTTGGCAGCAAGGCACCCTTCCGCCACTCGGAACTTGGCCTTCGCCTTTTTCATTATTTTGTGGAATGCCTCCGCTTCGGAAGGAACCTCGTCGTCCAAAAAATCGACAAGATATAGAACTTCCTCTTTCCCCCCGGAAATTTTCGGAGCTTGTGCGCGCTCTTTCAGGCGGGCTGCGAGTTTAGAAACGTCGCCGGGAACGAGCCCCGCCTCCACAATGTCGCGCCGAGCCGCAAGATTGAGCCCGTTTTCGTCGAAATGGTTTACGCAGTGAAACCTGCATGCGGCCGAAAGGTCGGAGGAATAAACCGTGCGTATGAAATCGGCGTTCGATATTTCTGAAGGGTTGCGCGTAATGCCGTCTATCATGGCCGCGCGAACTCTCGGGGTGTCGCACTCGCGAAAAGTGACGTTGCCAACACCCGACAAATGGCGGCACATGAAACAAAAGCGGCATGCTTTTATAGTATCTGTAAACTTGTCAATATTCATTGTTAAACTCCTTTAAAGCCCAATTTTCCCGGGTTCATAATGTTGTTTGGATCAAGGGTTTTCTTCAAGCCCTCCAAGATAGGGAAGCTGTTTTTGTAAAGGTCTTTCATATACCGGCCCAGCTTAAGCCCCACTCCGTGGTGTTCGTTGATAACCCCGCCGTTGGCTATCGCGGCGCGGATGGCGAGATCCCAAACCCTATTGTAGAGCGCAGCCGCCTCCTCGGGATCCGCGGGGACGTCTTTGCCTTCGAATATGAACCTGGCGTAAAGCATGCAGCCCCATTCGTACCAGTGTGAAAAATGGCCTATAAAACGCGCCTGCGGGAAATTTTCGTTAACGACCTTTTTCATCGCCCAATATACGCTCTCGATATGCGCGAAATCGGCGACGGTGTCGAGGGTGCCGAAAGCCTGCGGCAGGCGGAACATGTATCCGGGATAGAAAAACTTGTATTTGTTTTCCCACCAAAGGTCTCCGCCCTTGCTGCCCAAGTCCCTACCCTTGTACTTTTTTTCCATAATTTCGCGGGCGTATTTCATTTGCAGATCCACAATCTCCTCCTTGCCATCAAAGCCGAATACGATGTACGCGCCTTTGCCTATGTCCATGCCGAACACCCTTTTTACGTGGGTGAGGGTTTCGGTTTCGTCGTAGAGGCGTATCGCGCACGGCTGCAAGCGGCTTCGCATCAAATCAGCCCCCGCGCTCATGGCAGTGTGAAAGTCGTCGAAAAGATACGCCCTAAACTTGCGGGCTTCGGGCTGCGGGTGGATTTTCAATGTGACTTTTGTGATTACCCCCAAAGTACCCTCGCTGCCGAGAAACATCATCGTCAGGTCGGGTCCCGAGGCGTGGCGCGGAATGGGGAGGGTGTTTATTATCTCGCCCGTCGGGGTGACAACCTCCAAACTCATCACCATATCCTCTATTTTGCCCCATTTTGTGGAGAGAACACCCGTACCCCTGTGCGCCAAAAATCCCCCTATCGTGGCGCAAGCTATGGAAGCCGGAAGATGCATCGTGGAAAATCCAGCCTTGTTTACTGCCCATTCAAGATGCCTCGCAATAATGCCGGTTTCGGCGGTCACCGTGAGAGACTCCCTGTCGATTTTGAGGACCTTGTTCATGCGCTTAGTGTCCAAAACTATGCCGCCGTAAACGGGTAGTGCACCTCCCTGCGAGCCGGACCCCCCGCCCCAAGTGACGACCGGAATCTTATACTGGTTTGCTATTTTCAGGATCTTCGAAACGTCCTCAGCGCTTCCGGGATGAACCACAAAATCGGGCTTCGGCGTCTCCTTGCCGCGGTCGTGCCACATCTCCGGAATCCAATAATAGTCGATGGAATGGCCGAACTTGTCGGAATCGCGCGTCGTGACATAATCGTCTCCGATGGCGTCGGTCAGCTCCGTTTTTATCATTTCAAACATATAGTTTTTTTTAGGAACGAGCATTTTTATCTCCTTTTTGCTTGTTGAAAATTGAAAGCCTCAAGCTGTTTTAATTTTATATACCGGCGCGAGGGCGTCGTGTACGGCCTTGTATTTTTGGAATATTTCAGTATATTTTGCAGCGCGAGCCGAATTGGGGAGGACGGTTCTGTCGGTCTTCAAACACTTGCCTACGGCATCGACCGCGCTCGGGAAAAATCCCGCGCCCACTCCCGCAAGAAGCGCGCTGCCGTACGAGGCGTCGCCCGGTATCGGAACGCTTACGGCCACGCCAAACACATCTGATATTATTTCGCTCCAAAGCTCGCTTCTTGCGCCTCCACCGATAAGAAAGATTCTTTTGACGGGCAAACCCATTTTTTCAATGGTTCCGTAGCAATCTTTCAAAGAAAAAGCAACCCCCTCCAAAAGCGCCCGCATAAAATCTCCCCGGTTCGAAGCTATTGAAATCCCCGTAAAACTCGACCTGAGATCCGCGTCCCAATACGGTGAGCGCTCACCCTGTAAATACGGATGGAACATCACACCGTTTGCGCCCACGGGCGATTTTGCCGCTTCGGCATCCATAACGGCAAAAATCTTCGCACCGTTTTTTTCAGCCTCGACCTTTTCCGCCGCGCAAAAAACGTCCCTGAACCATC
>CALXLM010000023.1 GCA_944389195.1 uncultured Opitutales bacterium | reverse complement strand
CTGCTTATGCTCAACTTCCGCAAGCGAAAAGTCTTGACCAACTCTTACCGTCCTGAGTATCTTATAACCCTTGATTAACACATCGGGCATTGTAGAACATTTTTTATTCTCTTTGCCCTCTTTTTTTCCCACCATTCCACAACCTTTGACGTAGAGCGAAAAATCCTCCATTCCGCAACTTTTGGTATTGATCCAAAAATCCCGATACCACAACCTTTGGTAGTGCCAAAAGAAAAAACCCCGCAGAACTTAAAAGATGGGCGTCTGCGAGGTTTTTTTAAATGGTGGCCAGACCAGGAATCGAACCAGGGACACAAGGATTTTCAGTCCTCCGCTCTACCGACTGAGCTATCTGGCCAAATGAAAATTGAAGTTTTGAATACATCTGATTTATTGCGGCACGTCAAGCGCTTTTTTCGTTTTTTTAGACTTTCTTTATAGTGTTGCATAAGCCAACCGATAGTGTATTCCCATAAATCTATAAGCTGTCTTGTAATATATGAAAAATCTTCTTGCGTTATTTTTATTCTCCGTATTTTTTGCGTCGGGTTCTTCGGCCAAAACAATAGAACTTTTTAACGGGAAAAACCTTGACGGTTGGGTGCCGTTTGCGGAGGGAAATGCAGATCCGGCAACGGTTTTTTGGGCCGAAGACGGAGAGATTAGAATAAAGGGAAACCCTTTTGGCTATATACGCACGGTTGAAAAGTTTTCCAATTTCAAACTGCACGTCGAGTGGCGCTATCCCGTAAAGACCGTAAACAGCGGAATATTTCTGTTTGTGCAGGATCCCATGAAAATATGGCCGAACGCTTTGGAATGCCAGCTTATGAAGGGCAGGGTGGGAGATTTTGTTCTTTTGGGAGGTTCCAGTATTTCCGAATTTAAGCTGCCTGCCGGAGCGGAACGCCCGAAGTTTCCGGTGGTAAAACGTTTCGGTGCGTCGAACGAGAATCCAGCGGGAGAGTGGAACAATGCCGATATAATTTGCAAGGGCGGTTCCATAACAGTCTATATAAACGGCGCCTTGCAGAACAAGGGCACTGGTTCCAAACACAAGAGCGGGTTTATAGCCCTCCAGTCGGAAGGCGGCGAAATACATTTCCGCAACGTTCGCCTAACGCCGCTTGACGAATAAAAGCCCGCAAAAACCGTTCCAGTTTTGTGTAGCCGCTAAGTTAGCCAACGGAGAAGCTGTCAGCGGAGTGGTCGCACATTTTTTTCTGAAGGGCTACATCGGCGTTATAAGCGCATTCCGTTCCGCTATTTTCTCGGCGAAAACAGGGCGGCGTTTACAATGCACCATATGTGGACCGGAAGCGCTATTATTATGGGTATGATGAATATCGCGCTTAACGCGTATAGAACTGAACACGAGATGAAAAACAGCACAGCTGCAACAAGTCTTCCCTGGGCCAGCTGCCCCAATCCCGGTATAAAAAACGACGCAAGCGCGGCGATTACGTTTCCGCCTGAACCTTGTCCCATATATATTCCTTTTATTGTTTGTTGTTTTTGTAAATGCGCCGTTTGCGGGCACGGAAAAATAACTACAATCAAACCCGCCAAATTGCCACACAAAAATTACGCTTAATGCATGGCGCTTATTCCGCCTTTTACTAAATGTAATAATCGGATTTTTTTTAAGGGAATAAAATTTTTCCGACAGGGGCTTCGCGCGGCACCATTCTCGGAGGCGCTTTGAAACGGTGGCACCGGGGTTGAGGTTCAAAATGCCTGGAACTGAAAAAATTGTTTTTC
This sequence comes from uncultured Opitutales bacterium, assembly GCA_944389195.1. GTDB lineage: Bacteria > Verrucomicrobiota > Verrucomicrobiia > Opitutales > Intestinicryptomonadaceae > Merdousia. Next base: position 93,238 of record CALXLM010000023.1, on the reverse strand, counting down.
GTGCCGGGTTTTTATCCGGCGTGCGTGCGTGCCTGCCGTATCCGGATTTTGGCGCATGCCGTATTCCGCGCGCGTTTTCGCCTCAGCCTCAGCATGCGCAAAAAAAACGAATCTTTGTTTTTAGGTTTTAGCGCCCGGCTTTTTCGCCGGAAATCTTAAACGTGCCGGTTTTAGGCGTTAGATTCATTCCGTATGCGAGTATGGAAAAATTTCCGGCAACTCCCGTGGGTTCGAGTACGGCGAGGAGCTTGCCGTTAAACGACTTCATGTAGTTTGACGAGAATTTGGTGTGGTCGGTGGGGTCTCCGTTGCATAGAGCCTTTAGTCTTGCGGAACCGCTTACCCTGACGAACATAAAGCTTGCCGCGCGCGGGCAAATTGAGCCCTCCTTGTCTACGACGTCTATTTCAATAAAAATCAAATCCTTCGGATCGGGCGAAAAACTCTTTCGGTCGGCTGTAAACGCAAGTGTATATGGCTCTCCGGCAGTTTTTATCGTTTTTTCTTCCGCCTTGTTTCCGTCGTTTCCGTATGCAACCGCCTTTATTTCTCCTGGCTGGTATATGACATTGTCCCATGTTATTCGGTATCTTTCATACGGATTTGAGGATTTTGGATTCTTAGATTTGGCTCCCATACTCTTGCCGTTTACAAAGAGTTCTACTTTCGGATAGTTTGTGTAGCAGTGTATGGGGACGGGCTGCCCGAGCCTGTCCGGCCAATTCCAATGCGGAAAAATATGCAAAACTTTTGCGTTGGGATTCCAGCGCGCCTGATATGCGTAGAACCTGTCTTTCTTGAATCCGGCGAGGTCGATTATGCCGAAATAAGAGCTGCGCGACGGTGTTCCCGGATTGTATGGGGTTGGTTCTCCGAGATAGTCGTATCCCGTCCATACGTATTCACCGAAAAAAGCGGGAGTATCGTCGAGCGCCGCGAACTCTTCGTCCGGAGGCTGCGCCCACGGCGGAGTTTCCATGTCGTATGAAGACACGTGGTAGTCTTGGTGAAACGGGTTTTTATCGCGCTTTACGGGGAAGTGGTACGTTCCCCGCGAGCTTACGGTAGAGGCGGTTTCGCTTCCGTGAAATATTAGATCCGGATACGCCCCGGCAAGGCGCGCATATTCGTGGGGACGGTAGTTTATGCCTACGATGTCGAGCTCGTAGGCTATTTTGCTGACTTTGAATGCGCCTTTAATGTTGTCCAAACCTGCAGTCACCGGCCGCGTCGGATCTTCCCGGTGGGCGATTGAGACAAGATATTTTGCGGTTGCGCCGCCGTCGGCATGGGCTTGGTCGCTCACTTCGTTCCCGATGCTCCACATTATTACGCAGGGGTGGTTGCGGTCGCGCCGGATGAGGGCCGTTAGGTCTTTCTCGGCCCATTCGTCGAACAGCAGATGGTATCCGTTGTCGCATTTAGGGTGCTTCCATTCATCGAAAGCCTCGTCTTGCACCGTAAGGCCGATTTCGTCGCACAGGTCGAGCAGCTCCGGCGAAGGCGGATTGTGCGACGTCCTTATGGAATTGCAGCCCATTTCCTTGAGCGTTTCAAGTTGGCGGCGCAGCGCCCGGGCGTTTACAGCCGCTCCTATCGGGCCGAGGTCGTGGTGCATGCACACGCCCTTTATTTTAACGCGCCTGCCGTTTAAGACAAAGCCGTCCCTGCGCGAAAACTCTATGGAGCGTATGCCGAAACGCGTTTCGCAACGGTCGATCTCCCTTCCGTTTCCGTCGAAAAGCGAAGTAGATACGCGGTATAGGTTCGGGGTCTCAATGTCCCACAGCTTTGGATTTTTTACTACTATGGAAATTTTTTCCAAAATATTTTCAGACTCGGCGCATGCCGCCAAAGTCCCGTCGGGAGCGAATATTTTGTGCGCTATTTTAGATACGCCTTGGGGGTTTTTTACGTCGGCAGATATTTCCACCGAGGCGCTGCCGCTTTCAATTTTCGGGGTGGTAATCAGTATCCCACAGTACGCGATATGAGACTGCGATTTCAACACGAGGCGGACGTTGCGGTATAATCCCGCTCCAGAATACCATCTTGAGGACAGAGGCTTGTTGTCGAGCCTGACCGCAATGGTGTTTTCTCCGCCGAATTTTACGAATTTCGATACGTCAAGCGAGAACGACGCATAACCGAACGGCCATGTTCCCGCATAATGTCCGTTAACGTACACTTTTGCATTGCTCATTGCACCGTCAAATTCGAGAAACGCGCTTCGGCCCTCCATATCTTGGGGAATTGATACGACTTTCCTATACCAGCCGATGCCGAAGCACGGAAGGGCCCCCGTGCGCCCCGTGCGCAGGCGGAGTTCCGTTTCGCCGTCTTGAACAACCTTCATCATTTGGTAGTCGATGTTCATGTCGAAATGTTCGCCTATGGCCCAGTCATGCGGGACACTTACCGGTTCCCATTTCGAATCGTCGAATGCCGGCTTTTCGGCGCCGTCAAAATCCCCTTTTGAAAATTTCCACCCGTTTTCGAGGCTGCATACAAACCGGGGCGGTTCAGAGGCGCACAAAAGGGCGGCTATAAATGTTGACATTAGCAACGCGGTTAGTCTTTTCATGGTTTGTTTCTCTTTTTAGATGGATTTTTCGGGTATGAATTGCCGCGTCGGTGGGAATCCGGCGCGGCATAGGGCATGCAAATTTTTTATTTTTTAACTATTTCTTTTTATTTTTGCGAGCAGCCTCCTTGTTTGTCAGCTCGCATTCGAGGATTTGTCCGTCCTTGATAAGCTTTGCGCTTAGCCTGCCGTAATCAACGTCTTGAACCGCGCAGTTTTGGTCTATGGCCTGCGAGGCTGCGGTGGCGGCAGAATGCCCCAGAAGCATGAACACCGGTTCCATTCTGATGGAGCCGTAGGCTATATGTGACGCCGAACAAGCCACCGGAACGAGAAGGTTTGAAACCTCGCCGCGTTTCGGGGTGATGGCCCCGTATGCGATTTTGTACGGGTATTTAAGGTGCACTCCAATGTCGCCTTCGTTCTGGACGAACCCGTCGGGTTTGACGTACCTTTGAATATTGTGCGAATCGAGCGTATATGAGCCCATGCCGACGGACTTGGGTGTATTGACAGTGCGTTGGCAGTCATGTTCGGTCATGACATACTCGCCGACCATTCTGCGGGCTTCTCTTATGTAGAGGTTGAAGGGCCAGTTGTCCGAATCGACGAATTCGTCTTTTGCCAGGCCGTAGGTGTTAAATATCGCCCTGAGTTCCGGCGCGACCCTCGGGTCGTTCGCGAGAAAGTAGAGAAAGCCCTGCTGGTAGTCTTTGTGTGCTTTTATGATTTTCCTGCGCTCTTCGTACGACGCTTCGGGATAGTCGTAATTGCCGCCTATAAAGTCGAAACTGAAGGCGGACTGGTTGTTTGTGTCGGTTTTGCCGTTGGGTATTCTGTCGGGCTTGATTATGTCGGTTCTGCGTTCTGTATCCCATGCGCGCAGGGCGAGAATATAGTCGTCTGCGTTGTAGTTGTCGGGTTTGGGGAAGGGACGCCTGTTTTCGGGTATCGTTGTCATGCAGAGGCGGAAGCAGTATGCCTGCACTTTTTTGTCGCCCTGTCCCTTTTCCCCGGGGTGGGCGGCGCTTATGTGCTTTAGCAGGCCGCTTTTCGGGTCTCCCGGAACGACGTATGGGCTTACGTTCTTATAAAAATAGTGGTCGTGGTGCAAAACTCCGGGCTGGGCGCCGTTCCATTTTTCATTGTAAACGGAGTTTGCCTCGCGCCCGACATGGTAGGTGCATCCGGCTGCGGCCATAAGGTCGCCTTCAAAGGTCGCGTCTATGAACATTTTGCCTTTAAATACGTCGCCGTCGAGGGTCCGTATGGAAAGTATTTTGTCCCCGTTCTTTTTTACGCCTGTTTCCCTATCGAGAAGTTTTTCGCGAAAAAGCGAGATGTTCTTTTCTTCGGCTATCCAGTTGTCGAATACTCGTTCGGCTACCTTCGGCTCGAACACCCACATCGTTTGGTTTTTGTCGTTTATGGCTTTTGTACCCTGGCCGACGAGTTTGTCGTTTTCGCGCTTAAGCCAATTCCAAGCGTCGGGATTTTGATATTCCTTCCAAATTCTATGGTAAAATTCGCGGCTGAGACCGCCGATGGTGTGGGCCTTGCCGGAGTCTGTGAATCCGAGGCCGGCGCTGCTCATTGCGCCGAGATGCTTGTCGGGCGACACGAGGATTACTTTTTTCCCCTCCCTTGCCGCCTGTACCGCGCTCGTGACTGCGCCCGAGGTTCCGCCGTATACGACGATGTCGGCCTCGTATTCTTTCCCGGATTTCTTTTGCGACACGCACGCGCATACGAGCGCCGCGCAAAGCGTTCCCATCATGCCAGATAAGATTGATTTTGTTTTCATTTGTCCAATATTATGCAATACGCCTGCAGTTTAGGGCAAAAAAACGGCGAGTAAACACTATTCTTAAAAAAGTCCAATCGGATTCCAAAATTAATTTCATAAAAAGCTTTACAAACGCTTTTTTTCGGAGATTATGTCTGGATTTTAAAAAACGGAACTTTATATTCAACCAATGGTAAGGTGGTAAAAAATGGCAAACCTGAAGAAAAAACGCAGACTTAAAATGAACAAACACAAACGCTCCAAGCGTTCTAAGGCGAACCGTCATAAGAAGCGCACATGGGCGTGCTAACTGCGGTTTTGCGCAGTTGGCGGGCGTTTTTTGCTCAGATTATCTTAAAACCGGCACGTTTGATATGCCGGTTTTTTTATTTTGATTGCGCCGGTACAGCGTTTCTCAGCGTCGGATTTTATTGCGCTTGACCGTGCGGCGCCGTTTTTGCGATAATGGCACGATGCCTGAAGAACTCGAAAAACATTTGCTGTCTCTGGAACTCGAAAAGGAGGGGTTCCCGGGCGGCCTTTTTTTTGTCGAGAAGACCGAAAGCACCAATACTTTGGCCGCGGATATGATTTCGAAAGGCGCTCGCGCGCCGTTTTTGGCGGTGGCGCGCGAGCAGACATGCGGCAGGGGAAGACTGTCGCGCAGGTGGCATTCTTCAAAAGGCGACACGCTGTGCGTTTCCGTGTGCGTTCCTGCCCCGACCGATTCCGCGCTTCTTTCCTCTCTTACGGTCCGCTGCGGATTGGAGATATGCGGTGAGCTTTCCAAAACTTTCGGAGCGGAGCTTTTTCTGAAATGGCCCAACGATATATATTCCAAGACGGGCCGCAAAATAGGGGGGATTCTTTCCGAGCTTTTTTGCAGGCCGCGTTCGGAAAGAATCGCCGTTGTGGGGGTGGGATTGAACTGCCACCGCCCCCGGGGAATCCAATCATATCCGAACGAAGTGCTTTCCATGATGGAGACGCTGGACGGCGTGTGCGGCGGCACGCGCGTATCTATCAACCGGGCATGCGCTCTTGTGGCGAAATCCGTTTTGCGCGCTGCGTCCGCGGCGACACCGGTTGGCACTTCGGCAAAGTTTGACAAAGTGGACTGGCTGCGCGGCAGAAACATAAACCTTGATGTAGGCGGCAGGATATTGAGCGGAGTCGCTTGCGGAGTGGACGATTGCGGGCGTCTGGGGATTTCTGTGGACTCTGGGCCTCCGTCATATTATGCCGCGCTTGAGGCCACTTTGCGGAAGCAGCCTTGATTTTCCCGCGCCGCTCTCGCGGGGGCGGCGCGGGGGGGCTTTCTTCCGGCTTGCCGCCGGGGATGTCGTAATAAGCGCCGATTTTTTACGGTCTCCACCCGGCTTTTGTCATTCGGTGCCCGGCGGCGCGGTTTTTGTTTTAATGCGCATTTGGAAAACTTGCCGCACTTCGTGGAAGTCCGGCGCTTGGCGGGCTTGCCTGTACTTTGCCGCCGTCCGCGATTTTATCGTTTCCGCGCTTGCGGCGCCCGAGGAGCGTCTTATTGGTAGAGCATCGAGGCCGTAATGGAGGGGGATTCGTCGAGCGCGCGGAAGCGGACCCAATAGCCGGCGAAATTTTTGTCCATGACCTTTTCGAGCAATTTGCCGGCTTTTGCGTCCACAGTGCAGTATTCCACCCATATACCCGTACCGTCGACGTCTATTTCGACGGCAATTTTTGCGTCGGTTTTTGAAAGTATTCGGAGGGTTTTTTTGTCATATCCCGTCAGGAGCAGCGGATCGGAGATTTCGCCCCTTGCGGCGGCGTGGTTTTTCCATACATACCCTTCGCCCACGGGCTTGCCGAGTTTCCATAGCTCGTCGATTGAACCGGCCCACAGCGATAATTTTCCGTCGTCGGAAATTATGGTACGCCCCGAAGGGGACTCGGCGGCTGAATTCGACATTCCGCTTATGAAAATCAATCCACAGAATGACGCGTAGTCGAATACGTCGAAGGAGTGCGATGCTATCGGGCGGATTTTTGCCATTCCCTGCGCGTTGCGCGCTGGCAGTTCGTAAAAGGTCCCCCCGCAGTTGAATAGGTCGCGTTCGGTGGCCACCTCCCTAGCGACACGGGCGAACGGCGAAGCTTTTTCGAAGCGCTTGTCGAGCGGCAGCCTGTACCTTTTGCCGTCCTCCACCACAAGGACCGATCCGTTATCGAACGACACTCCCTTTGGCTTAATCATTGACGCCCTCAATGCAGCGCTTCTTTCCGGGCTGATTGGCGTTTTTTTTAGTTTTAAATTCGTGTCGAGGGAATATGTCCCCATTTCCCTAAAACCGCCTTTGCCGTCCCGCTCCAATGCCATGACCGCAAGCGTCTTGTCCGAAGTTGAGCGCATCAGAGCCGCATTGTCGGCGCCGTCCTCGATTCTTGCTATGCCGTTAAAAATGCTGGACGCCGAAGTTCCCCTTTCGTCCCCGTTGGAAAGGTTGAAATGCGCGGTAAATTTGTGGGCGTCGTCGAGAAGCTCTATTTTTACCCATTCGGACCCGTCGCGCGGAAGTTCGAGAAATTTCGGCGAGGTTTTGGATACCTCCACAATTTGTTCGGAACATTCATTCGAATTTTGGGAGTACGACGACACCTTGGTTCTTACGGTTTTTTCGTCGGAGCACGAGAGCGATAGAATCCTGTTTTTAAATCCGCCGACAAGCATGGGATCAGACACAGCGCCTTTTTTTAAGTCTTCGCGCAGGAACACGCTGCCGCGTCCGATAGCGGGGCCGAGTTCGCCGAGCGCTTTTGGGTCGAGAAAAACGAGATTTGAATTCGACTTTTCCGGAGAGCAAGTTTCCGCCTTCATGGGGCGCTTGTTAAAGAACTCCTTTTGCGCTGAGTCGTCGCAGCCGAGCACTATTTTCCCGTTCCATTCGCAGAAGTCTCCCACTACTTTCAGATAGTTAGATTTCATTCTGATGCCTTCGATATTTTTTGAATCGAATTCCGGCGGAAAATCCCAAAATGCCCCGTGCATCGTCATGAGCAGCTTTTTTGCCCCGACGTCGCGTATCCGCGGCCATTCGGTGTTCCAGCCGTGCGAGCCGTCGTAGGAATGCGACGCTTTGGGAAGCCTGAAGCTCGACCATTGTCCGTTATCGCATAGCATCAGTATTACCGATTTCGCGTCGAAGCCGAGCGACCATATGGGCGACTTGTCTGGTTCGTCGCTGCCCTTTATGCCGTATTTCCCCGTAATTTCGGTGAATTGGGATATGCGTATCGGCGACCAATCCCTGTCTCCCGGAGTCCAGCTCGCAAGGGCTCCCGACTTTAACGTCGGGTCTTTGTCGACGTTCTTGTGGTGGACACCGTTGTTGGAATAAAAAAGTTTCCCGAAACCCGCATAGAAGCCTTTGCCGTGATATCCGTGCAGTGAGGATATGACAGGTTTTGAAAAATCGGCATTGTCAGGGTGGGGCTTGAGGTTGCCGTCGCGTATTATTTCTTTTACGTCGAGAGTGTTTACGTCAACTTCGTAAAGTCCCTCCTCCATTGTCGCGAAATATATTTTATTTTTATCGTCTGTTTGCGAACGCGCCGTTCCCGTCAGCCTGCCGGGCATTTTGCCGCGTGGAATGGCGCGCACTTTCCCGTTTTTATCCACAAGGTAGCAGCCGATGGCGAGCTGTTCGGACGGTTCGTGTATCATTCTGTTGGCGTGTGTGCCACCGAGCGATTCCCGGCATACGGTCCTGTCCATATTCTCGTCTATCGAGTAAAGTTTGTCGTCGGAGTTGAATACGACGTGCGGGCCGTATGTTATAACCCAGAGCTTTCCCGCCCAGGGTACCACCGCTCCCGTTCCGCATTCACCCTCAGAATTCCACATAGAAAGGTGCGGGTATATTCCTGCGATGGAGATTTTATTCGGTCCTTCCGCCGAAAACGATAGCAGCGGCAAGGCAACTATCGCAAATGCAAGCACTATACATCTTTTTATATCGGATTTTTTTATTGGCATATTCAAGTATTCAATGTAAAAGAGAAAATAAAGGGTCAGGCTACGGGCTTAAAATTTTACAACGGAAGTTTCCCAAAAGAAAGACATAGTAAAAACTGTTGACGTCTGGTTTGTATGACAAAAACACAATTATGAATGCTTGTAAATAAGTAAAGCATTAAAATCTCAAAAAACACATCGCCCAGCGCTTGATGTGCAGGTTTCGGAGATGTCAAGAAGGTAGAGCAGCAGATTTTTCCAGTACAATGTCGCATTGCGCTACCGCCGAGCTTTTTTTTAACAACAAGGAGCCGTTTTGTCAGAAGCGCTTTAAGAGAAGGCTCTCCATTTTGAGGTAGCCAATATACATTTGCATGTTTTTGGAAGCGGTCTCCGGAATGAATAAAAACTGCCATTGATGGCAAACTTTGTACCCAAACCATGCGCAATTATATGCGCATGAAGCCCTATGCTGTTATTTTTTTATCCAGACACAAAAAGAGCAAAGGCGCGTCCGATAGGGCTTATTTCCGATAAGTAAGTATGGCAAATCGTCCTAACATTGCGGATTACGCTGGGTGTATTTTGAGAGTTTTTTTTTAATCATCAGCCCAAATGCGCGATGTTTACGCTTAGGAGACAAGAGCCGCTATATTTTTGTGGAGAAGTATGAATAGGGAAATGCCGAATAAACGGCGGATATGCCATCGAACCCTTGCGTGATTTAGAATAAGAATCTTGATGCTGGGCAGAGAAAAGGGCTTACAATACACAAAGATATAAAAAAGGATTCCCTAAATATTTACGCGAATTTTTACATCGAAACGTTCCGCGGTCCGCGCGAAAGAGCTTAGCCGCAATGCGGATGAATTGCTGCGAGAAGATACTTTCCAATGGAAACGGGTTTGTCCAAAGCAAGTGTCGATAAAATTGTCCTTGCGGGATCGGATTAGGCCTGAGCTCTATAAAGAAACATAATTAGAAAAGCGCTGTCTGCTTCTTAAAACCTCTAATTCCCGTTTCGTATCCGCCCTCCATGCAGGCAAATTTTATAATTGTAATTATCGGATAATGGCCTGCGGAAACCCATTGCAATTTGAAATAGATTAACGGTAAAGACAGATCTATTTGCGTTTGTTTTTGTTAGGGCGGCGCCCCTTTAAAAGTTTTTTTAATTTAAGCCTGTCTTCAACGGCTACGATATATCCGATACATTCGGGAAATCCGCATTTGCACGGGTGGTCGGGGAAATGCTCGAGGGCGTAGCCGTAGTTATATAAAAGTTCCTCGCCCTTAGCGATGTCGCGCGTGGCGTATATTTTAATGACACCGTCCTCATTTATGGCTTCGCAGTTGGTGCGGCAGGCGTGGTTGATGAAGCGGGCGTCATTGTATTCAAAATTGCCGTCTATATCGTATTTGTCGTCGAGTTCGAAAATGTAAACGGCGCCGCCGCCGTTTTTACCGGCGTTTTTTTCGTATTCGAGGCCACGGCGATTTGATTCCTCTTTGCTTATTTTTTCCCCGAGATAATCGACTATCCACTCGCCTTCGGAAATATCGCGGGCGGCAAACACGCCGTTTCCGTGGATGGGCGATTTTCTTACTTCATATTTTTTTTTCATCAAAGGTCAGTGTTCGGGAAACGCCCTGAGCGAACATCGGCTACGTACGCCGAATAGGCTTTAAGTATTTCTTCAGAAAGATTTGCGTAGCGCTTCGCAAAGCGTGGCGGATTTGCGGTAAGGCCGAGAATATCGGCGCACACCAATACCTGCCCGTCGCATTCCGCGCCTGACCCTATTCCTATTGTGGGGACGGATACCGCTTCCGTGACCGCCTTCGCGCAGTCGGCGTCTGCCATTTCTATGAGCAGGGCGAACACTCCCGCCGATTCTAAAGCCTTTGCGTCGGCCACAATCTTATCGCGCTCGGTGGCCGATTTTCCGAACCTTCTGTATCCCCCGAGCTTTAAGACCTGTTGGGGCTCCAATCCGATATGCCCCATTACGGCGATTCCGGCTTTTGTAAGCCCGGAAATTTTTTCAGCGATTCCTGCGTCCCCCTCGATTTTTACCGCGTCGGCGCCGCCTTCCTGCACGAGCCTCGAACAGTCGCTTAGCAGCGAGTCGAAAGAATAGTGCGCGCGTCCGAACGGAAGGTCCGCCAATATCAGCGCGTTCGGTTTTGCCCTCGACACGGCGGCGGTATGGTGCACCATCTCGCCCATCGTGACGGGGACCGTCGAGGAATATCCGAGCACGGTGTTCCCGACGGAATCTCCCACGAGTATTATGTCGGCGCCGGCGGCGTCCGCCAGCGATGCGAACATGGCATCGTATGCCGTAATCATCGCTATCTTTTCGACGCCCTTTTTATTAAGGATTGTTCTTGTTGTATTTTTCATTTCCGTTTGAAAATGTTAATTGAGTCAAGCACGTTTCCAACCGCCTTTTTAGTTTCGGAAAGCGATTCCAATAGGTCGTTGGACGGCCTCGACACCGTGCCCGATACGTTGAATTTAGGCCCCGTGTAATAGCCCTCTATCTCCGATTTTGTTTCCCCGAATCCGAGTCCCTCAAATAGTGAGCGCATTGAGGCGGCCATGTAAAGCGATATCGGTATGTCGAGTTTTTGCTCGTTGAAACTAACCGATGGATCGAAGGCTATTCTGCCGGATTTTGAAAGGAAAATAAACGACTCCGTCCTCATTTCGGCGAGGTCTATGTTGTAGTCGTAGTCGTCGGATTCGCGCGAAAGTTTCATTACCGCCGACGTATAGTTCATTTGCGCCAGCAGCCTTACGAGTTCGCCCGCTCCCGACAGCTCCTTTACTTTGTTGTTCAGAAGCCTTCCAGCGAACGATATGACGTTGCCCGCGATAGACGCGCTTTTCCCGATGACCGAATTTTTGTCCAAAATCCGTATGTATCCGCCGCCGTCCGACGCTATTGTTCCGCTTCCGACAAGGTATTCGAAAAGGTGCTGGGCGTTGTTGCCCGATCCCCTTACCGAAAATTCCGCGTTGAACCTGCCGGTCATCGGAGGGGCCGACTTGTCGGCGAAAATTTCCGAGACCTCAAAGCCCGTCAGCTTAAACTTTGTTTCGCCCATTTCGTAGGGAATTTCTCTCGCGGGGTCGAAAGTGATGTTCGAGGCCCCGCCGAATTCTGCCCCGAGAAACTTTCCGGAAAACTTTGAGAGCTTAAGTTCGGAAGCCGTCGCCGATGCCGCCGCCGCGAACTTTTCAAGCATTGTGGAACCTTTAAAAACGACGTTCCCCGCATCGACGGAAAGCGCCATGTCTTTGCCAAAATACCAGAACGCCTTGGCGTCTTTTTTCGCGATGGAGTCGGCTTTTTGGCGTTTTTCGTCCTCAAGAACGGCAAGTGACGGCTTTATTATCCGCTGAGATTTTCCGTCTTCGGCGGGCTTTGCCGACTCTTTGGTGTAATTCGGGTTGGAGAAGGCTCCTGAAAGCAAAAGTATGTCGTCAACGACAACCGAAGGTGCCTCAAGCGACAGCGATATTCCGGCGTCGGTTTTCAAGTTTGCCGAGGCGTTCGTTTCTCCGGCGGTGCTTTTTATGGTAAATTTTGCCGAAGTGTTTTTCAGATCGCTCGATATTTTCGCCGTTAGCAAGTCCACGGTGTTTTGCGCCGTGCGCGTGGCAAGCGAATGGACCGAAAGATCGACGCCTATCAAGTCTTTTGAATAGCTTGCGGATACGTCGGCGGTGCCTTTGGATATATTTGAATATTTGAGGAGCGCAGGCTGGTTGAAGATGGGCGGCAGCGTTGCCGTCGCGTTTATTTTTGCAGACGTTAGCTTTTTGGCCGCCGAGTCGTAGGAGGCTTCCGCATCGAACGTTCCCAGCGGTGTGCCGCCTTCGCCTACGATCCCCTTGGAAATTTTTACGGCGGCTGTTTTCCCGTCAAACGATCCTGCCGCGTCCGCCGAAAAAGAAACGCCGCGCAGCGCGTATTCGCCGCCGTTCTTATAGGAGATAGATTCGGCCGACATGTTTGCGCTGAATTCGTACATGCCTTTTCGGGGCGACGATATTTCTATTTTCGCCGATGTTTTCCCTGCGTCTATTTCCGGCGCGAACGGTTTTATGATTGCAAAAGGAAAATTTGGCGCGTCCAAGCGGGCAAGCTTTGGGGATTCCGATGTCAGGCTTCCGCCTTTTAAATCGTAAAACAGTTTCGAGAGCGCAGAGAATTCTACGGCTTTGTTTCCTGTGGAATCGAGTACGGATCCGGAAAGCGAATCTATTTCCACTTTGTTTTCCGCGTATTTAATCGAGCTTTCGGCCGATAGTTTAAGGCCGAGAGACGACATGCTCGATATCGAATATATGCGCGTAATTACGGGATTGAGATCGCCGTCCGCCTTAAATTTTACGTCGGCGGCGCCGCCGGCGTATGCCGCCGCGACAGAAAGCGAAAGTTTGCTCGCATTCGAATCCGCCGCGGTGAGCGTTAGCGAAACGTTCGATTTTTTGCCTACGGACGCTTTGGCGTCGGCCAAAAGGTTCAGATTTTTTACGATGGGTTCGCCCGCCTTGCTCAGGTTGGCGTTTGTAAGCAAAAATGGCGAAAGTGTTGAAATTTCAAAAGAGTCTCCGCGACGGCGGATTGAAACCTTACCCGATAAATTGTCCGAGCTTATTTCCATTCCGCTTAAAAGCGAGTTGAGTATGCGCGGCGGCACTGATAGCACTGCGACTATTTCCGCCTTTTCCAACTCCTCCCGCGACGATGCAGAGAAAGGAACCGCCGAAACGCCGAGTATCGGCGATGAGCTTTCGGAAAAATTTGCCTCGAATTTTTGCACGGAAATTTTGTCGCCGGCCTTTGTGGCGTCTATGCTTACGTCGGATCCGCATTCTCCCAGTATTTTTAGGGGTTCGTATATTTCGCCTAATCCCGAAAATTTCGAGTCGCCCACGATTTTTACAGAGGCGTTAGAGCCGTCCGAATCGGCGCCGCATTTCGCGTACAGGGCGACGCTGAACTTGGGAAGCTTGACGGATTGGGGGACAAATGCTGAGGTGAGCGCGTCGTCGGCGTCTATGCGCGCTTCTGCCTCCACTTTCGAAAAGTTGAGGGGCGAAGAGGCCGAAAGCTGAAGTATTTTTTTGTCTCCGGAAGCGAGCAGGGCCTTTAGGCTTCTCGTTCCGCCAAGCGTTTCAAGCGCCGCCTTGAATTCGGCACCGTCGGTTGCCGCACGCAAGGAGCCGCTTTTGGGCTTCAGATTCCTTTCGATAAATATGTTTTTTGCTAAAAATTCGAAACGCTTGCCGTCGGCGGTCAAATCGCCTTCGGCGGAAACGACTTCTACGGTCCATGGAAATTCGAATTTTTTTGTTTCGCCCGCCGCGGGTTCCGCCGTTTGCGCCGCGTCCGCGGCGGTTTTTTGCGCGCCGCCGGTTTCCGCATGCGCAGCTTCGATTCCGCCGCTTTGGCCGCCGTCTTTTTTTGCCAGTATTTTGGCGCCGGTAATTTTTAGCGAATCTATTTTTATGTTTCGCGAAAGGGCGTCCCATAGCGAATATTTCAGCTCTATTTTTTGCGCGTAAAAAACCTCTCCGAATTTTAAGCCGTTAACGCTCGCGCCGGAGATCGAGACGGAGGCGCGCCCGACATTCAATTTGGGGGATATAGAATTAAAGATTTTTGTCTGCAGGCTTGCGCTGAACAAAAGAACGCATACGACCGCGGCGGCCGACGCGGCGGTCGCGGTTAGAGTCAGTGCGAGTATTTTGATGAGTCTCATTGTCCGTCTCCGGTTATAATTTTGTCAAATATGTCCTTTTTTATAAAAAGGGTTAGAATAAGGTTTTTCCTTAAGCCGAAATATTCGCGTTCATACTTGTCTGCGCCGAGTGATTCGGCAACCGCCTTTTCCGTGAACGGATCGCAAACGACGGCTTCAAAAATCGACATGTCTTCGGGCGTCTTTCCTCCGCTCCAAAATCCGACATTGCGGTATTTGCGCAGGTCGAATGGGGCGGGCCACGGAGATACTTTCATTATGAAGGCGACGGGAATGTCGCTTTCGTATTCCGAAACCCTTGCGGCGTTTTCCAAACGCGACACAAGATTGTTGTAGTCTTTTACAGTGTGCGAATATATGAAGGGGTTTCTCGGATCGCTCGGATACGCTACAGACGCGTTGCGCGAGAACCTGTATTGGGAAAACGCAAGAATCGCGGCAAACGCCAGTCCGGCAATCCATGCGCGCCGGCTTTCTGTCCCCAAAATCGCACAGGCGCCGAATCCCGCCGAAACGCATAAAAACACGGTCGGAGAAAACAGGAGCCATGGCGTTTTATATTTTATAAAGCTTAAGACGGCTATCGAAAACGCCGCGTTGCAGAAGGCGAATATCGCAAACTCCGACCTCCAAGGGGATTTGCGCCTGAAAGCGAGCGCAAATGCAAGTCCGGCGAGCGCAAGAATTGAGATTGGCGCCTCGCCAAACCACACTCCCTCCGATTTTTGCGCGGCAAGCAATTTTAAGTAGTACGCAAACCCCGACGCGTGCGCTTCGGACGCGGATTTTTCGAAAAAGTGCGAGTAGGATTTTACGGCGTCAACCAAACCTCCCCAATTCGAGCCGAACGACGAGTAAAGTGGCACTGCGACAGCGGCGGCGCCCGCGATGAACGCCGCTCCGAAAGCAAAGGCCTTTTTTGAAAAAAGCGCGTTTGCCAAATTTTGTCGTATCCTTTCGTCGAGCGCCGCGCAGACGCACAGGGAAAGAACCATAGCCGCATAAGAAATTACGGCTGTTTCCTTGGTAGCCTGCGCAAGCCCCGCGAAAATTCCCGCCGCCGCCGCCGCCGCCAAGCTTGGCTTGCGCGCAAATAGCCATACGGCAAGCGCGGTGGAAAAGACGGCAAAGGCGAATATTAACTCGTGGACAAAGTATCCCGAATATATTTGCGCCGTCGCTGAAAGCGCGAGGCACGAGACGGCGGCCCAAGCCGCTCCGCGTCCCACAAACGTCCCCGAAATCAGAATGGCGGCCAGGAGGATAACGAAAACCGGTGTTAGCGAGTTCCTAAAATCGCGCATGCCGGCTTCCAGCGAAGCGGGCATTTGTACTGCGTTTGCCCAATAATAGAGAGATGGGCCGTGGGGGCCGTTGGGATTGTATTTATACTCTCCGGAATCGCGCAGGTGCAGGGCGGTTGTCGCCTGCTCCGCTTCGTCGGCGTGTGTCGTCCTTGACGCGATGTTGGCGCTTCTCGACAAAAAACCCACGTAAAGACAGCATACAATCAAGATTATGTATGCGGCGTACCTCATTGTGGGGCGCCCTTGTCAAAAGCCTCCAAAAGGGCGTTCAATACTTCTTTGGGCGGTCTGATGGGCATTCCGTCCCTATTTACAAACACGTGTACGGTATAGCCCGTGGCAAGCAGTTTTCCGTCCGCCGAAATCTCGTATTCGACTTTTACCTTGAGGGACGGTTTTGTTTTTATCGCCGCGCGCACCGTCACAAGGTCGTCGAATTTCGCCGGGTGCTTGTAGTTTAAATGTGCTTCTACGACCGGCAGGTGGTATCCGCTGTCGCTCATTTTGCGGTAGCTTAGGCCTATCGAAGCTATCAGGGCTATTCGCGCGCTTTCGCACCACGGCAGATAGTTTGCATGATAGACGACTCCCATCGCGTCCGTTTCGGCGAATCGGACGCGAACCTGAGTTTCATGGGCAATCATATTTCGTTTTCCACAATCTGTTCAAGGGTTTGGCGGCGGCGTATTGCCTTTAGCCTACCGTTTTTCAAAAGTACGACCTCGGGGGAGGCAGGATAGGAATTGTAGTTGTTAGGACTCATTGAACTGCAATATGCGCCAGCCCCGCCTATAACGCAAAAATCGCCTATTTTGGCCTTCGGCATGCGGCGCGGGCTTAATGCCTCGGGATCTCCTGGCGCGGGCGTGAGTATGTCGCCACTTTCGCAGCAATGCCCGACGACGATGTATTTTTCCGTTCTGCTTTCCGGCTTTTCCGAAAGAATCGATATCGGGTGTTGCGCTCCGTAGATGGAGGGCCTTAAAATGTCGGTCATTCCGGAATCGAGCTTGATAAACTTATAACCATCCCTTCCCGTATCGCAAATATCCTGCACCCTTGCCAGGACGGCTCCGCAATTGGCCAAAAGAAAAGTGCCGGGTTCTATTTCAAATCGGATTTTTCTTCCCGTCCTTTTGGCGAATTCCCTTATGTGTTTTGCGACCGACTTCCCAATTTTTTGAAAATCTGCCGATTTTTCTCCGGCCATGCGTCCGACCTTGAAGCCTCCGCCCATGTCGAGAATTTCAACGTCGGCGAATTGTTCCACCGTATTCATGCTCATTTCCGCAACTTTGCTCCATACGGCCGGATCAGATCCCGAACCTATGTGGGTGTGAATGCGCACAATTTTCAATCCATATTTTTTCGCCGTCTTTTTTATTTGCGGAATGTATTCGTGCCAGATTCCGAACGACGACGCCGGTCCTCCGACGTTCGTGCGGCGTGTTCCCCCTGAACCGAGTCCCGGATTCATGCGTACGCCCACCGCGCCGCCGGGCGCGATTTTCCCGAAAGCTTCAAGTTGAAGAATGGAACAGGCGTTGTAGGATACGCCCAGGCCCACAATTTCCCTCAAATTTTTCGGAAGCTCCTGCGACGACAGCGAAATCCGCTCCGGATTTATGCCCGCAAGCATCGCGCGTTCGACTTCGTAGGCGCTCGATGCGTCCATATGCAGCCCCAGAGAATCGAACAACCTCAATATGTAGGCGTTTGAAGCTGCCTTCATCGCGTATCTCACCGTAAGCCCGAACGCGTTGGGAAAGGCGAGGGCCGCCCGGGCCTGTCTTATGAGCGACGATTCGTCGTAAACATAGCACGGCGTGGAGTATTTGTCGGCGATCCTTTTTGCCGTCCTCCAGTCTAAAAATTTTGGTTGCTCTACTTTCATATAAAACCGCCCGAAAGTGTGGCGAATTATTTTATTTTGTCAACCGCTTCGACAATCGCCGACTCCGTCAAAATTGCCGGAAGGATTACCGGGTCGCCCTTAGGCGGAAAAATCAGGTTCAACGGAACTCCGGCGCGGCCGTACTTTTCAAGTTCTTTGGCTATTTCAGGATTGCGGTTTGTCCAGTCGCCCACGAGAGTGACTATCCCGTTTTTTTGGAACAGTTTTTCCACGGTTTTGCTTTGCAGTATGCGCTTGTTGTATTGGCAGGTGAGGCACCATGCGGCGGTGAAGTCCACATATACCGTTTTTCCTCCGGCTCTGAGGGCTTCAAGACGCTCGGCGCTCCATGTCGAATCTGGCGCGACTTCAGATTTTTGCGCGCCGGAGTGCGTGCATTCTGATGCGCATATCCATAGCGCGGCCGCGCACGATGCCACTGCTGCCGATATCGACAGGCTCCGCGCGGTTTTTGAAAAATGAGGGAGGCTGTAAATGCCGTATATCCGCAGCCCGACGGCGGCTACCAGTGCAGCCGAAAGCATGCGCCCGGCGGAGCCGGTTTGCGCAATGTAGAGCCACGCAAGCCACGCCGCAGTGGCGAACAGGGGTATGGAAAGTATTTGCTTTAGCGTTTCCATCCACATTCCCGGACGCGGCATATATTTGGACAACCCAGGTATAGCGGACAAAACGACATACGGAGCCGCCATTCCCAAGCCCAAAGCCATGAAGATAGCAAGGGATTCGGCTGCGGATATTCCCCCCGAGAGCGCCGCCCCCACAGCTCCGCCCATAAACGGGGCCGTACACGGGCTTGCAACCAAAACTGCAACTACGCCCGACATAAATGATTTCAAGCGTCCGTTTTTGCCTTTTATTCCTCTTGCCTGCTGGCTTCCGCCCGCCAGCGACGCCCCTATTTCAAAAGCTCCCGCAAAGCTCAGCGCCATGGCAAAAAACAGCAATGCCATCGCCGCAGTGAAAGCGGGGTTTTGCAGCTGGAAGCCCCAACCGAGATTTTCGCCCGCCGCGCGCAGGACGAGAAGCGCGCCCGCTAAAATTTCAAAACTTGCAACTATTCCCAACGCGTAGAATGCCGCGCCTGAGACCGCCGACCTTCTCGATCCGCGCGCCCCCTCTACGAACGAAAGAATCTTTAGCCCTATCACCGGAAAAACACATGGCATCAGGTTTAGAATCATGCCGCCTGCAAACGCCGCAAATAAGGCTGCAAGAAATCCGTATCCGCTTTCTCCGCCCGGTTTTTGCCCGCTGGGGGATTTTTGTAAATGCGCGGAGCCCTCAGTCGGAGTTCTTACGGTAGGTGGGGGCGTTTCGTTAAGCGTAATTTCGGCGGAGGCTTCTCCGGGAACGCAAGTGTCAGAACATGCAAGCCATTTTGCTTTTACGGCAACGCGCTTCAGCGAATCCGTTGTCGCGGGGGCCTCGGACGAAATTTTAGCCGTGACGTTTAGAGTCCCGTCATAGCCGCGGTATTCCATGCCCATGAACTTAAAGCTTTTTTCGGCGGGCCATTCGAGCGACTCGAGCTTTAGGCCTTTCGGCATGGAAAATTCAAACGTCGTCGGCGATCCGAGTTCCGATTTCCGCCCGTATATATGCCACTTAGGCTCGACGGACAGGCGCAGCGACACTACGGCAGGCGAGCCGTGCGAGATGTCGGATTTCACCGCTTCCGCCGAGAACTTGACTTGCGGATAAAGGAGGCATGGAAAGACGCACGCCGATACTATGGCTATGTAAAGGGTTTTCATTGTAATAAATGTTGACAATCCGCCGAATAACGGCGATTTTTTATCAATCGGGAAGGGTTTTGATTTTGAAGGTTAAAACTTTAATCGAATCACATATTATATCAATCGCAAAAAAACGGAAATTTTTATGTCAGGCATCAAAGGTTTTCTTTCAAACGATATCGGCATCGACCTCGGGACGGCCAATACGCTCGTTTACGTCAAGGATTCAGGCGTGGTAATGAGCGAGCCGAGCGTTGTGGCGGTCTATAACAATTCGAAAAAGGTTGTGGCCGTCGGCGAGAAGGCGAAAAAGATGCTCGGGAAAACTCCCGGCAATATCACGGCCATCAGGCCGATGAAAGTTGGCGTCATAGCCGATTTCGAAATAACCGAAATCATGCTGCGCTATTTTATAGAGAAGGCCTCCAAGCAATTCAGTTTCATAGCCCCGAGGGTGGTCGTAGCTGTTCCGTCGGGAATCACGGAAGTCGAGCGCAGGGCGGTTCAGGAGTCGGCCATACACGCCGGCGCGCGTTCGGTCTGCCTCAAGGAGGAGCCGCTCATGGCGGCCATAGGCGTGGGGCTTCCGATAGAGGAGCCGAACGCAAGCATGATTGTCGACATCGGCGGCGGAACGACGGAGGTCGCGGTAATTTCGCTTTCAAACGTAGTATGTTCGAGAAGCGTCCGCATCGGCGGAGACGAATTCGACAACTGCATCATACAGTACATGAAGCGCGCATACAACCTCATCATAGGCGAGCGCACGGCGGAAGACATAAAGATAAACATAGGCTCGGCCTTTCCGCTTGAAAAGGAGCTTACATGGGAGGTCAAGGGGCGCGACGCCGTCTCCGGCCTTCCGAAAACGCTGTACGTCTCTTCGCAGGAAATACGCGAGGCGCTTTCAGACGCTTTTAAGGCGATTACCGACGTCATTCACGAGGTTCTCGAGAAAATCTCCCCGCAGCTGAGCGCGGACCTTGTCGACAGGGGCATCGTGCTTGCCGGAGGTGGGGCCCTCATACGCAACCTCAACCTCAGGATAACGGCAAGCACTCTGTTGCCGTGTTTCGTCGCCGACGACCCTCTCAGGGCCGTGGTGAACGGGACCGGCGTGGTTTTGCAAAACTACGATTTCTGGACAAAGGAAAACTCCTGATGCCGCTTCCGCGGCTTTGAGTTTGAAATGCGGTGGCGTAAACTGACAGCGGTGCGGAACCTTGCGGTTTTTGCCGTCGCCGTGGCGGCGTGTTTGTTTGCGCCGACGGCGGTTAGGAATTCAGTAAACAGGGCTTTCGAGGAGTTCCGCGCTCCGCTCGACGCCATACCATCGCAGCTTAGCGACCTTGAAAAATTTTGGAGCCTCTCGGCGAAATCGAAAAGGGATTTGATAGAGGCGGGCAGGGATTTAGCTCGCCTTAATTCGGCGTATGAGTTGAAGGTTCTCGAAAACGCCTCGCTGAGAAGCCAGATACACCGCTTTGAAAAAATATTGAACCTGCCTTCGCACGAGAAATTCAAGACAGAAATTGCGCGCGTGTGCAGGCGCGACATAAGCGCATGGTGGCAGCATGTCACAATCCGCAAGGGGAGCCTCCACGGCATCAGGGAAGGGTACGCCGTCGTTTACGGAGGCGGAGTGGTGGGGCGCATAGCGAAGGTCAACGCCTACACTTCGGTTGTTGAGCTTGTAAGTAGCCGCAAATTCAGAATGGCGGCGCATGTCGCGGGAGAGGACCGCCCCATAATTTATCAGGGCTTGGGCTCGCTTTCGCTTCAAAGCGCGCACGGGGAAGTGTTCGACGCCCCGGCGGATTTGTCGGCAAGCGCGACGTCTCCGCTGAGGCTCGTGACGTCGGCGCTGGCCGGAACGTTCCCGGAAGGCATACTCATAGGGGAAATCGTGTCGCTTGCGCCCGAACCCGACGGCATATTCAAGTCGGGCAGGGTAAGGCTTCCGAAAGGCCTGGCCTCCTTGAGGGAGGTGGCGGTGCTGATACCCGTTGCGGACATTAAAACGGATTGAAAACAATGCTGTTCGACATCCGGATATTTATAATACTGTTTTTGAACGCGGCTTATATCTACGTGCTGTCGGCCGTAAACACGGAGCTTGCGCCGGCAGCATACCTGCTTTTGCCCGCGGTGCTCATCATACCCGCGGCCTTGTTTTTAAAGTTTGTGCCGATGCTTGCGGTGGTGGCATTTTCGGCTTTTTTAAGCGACGCCTCCACGCCGGTGCGCCCGGGCTTGAACGCCGCTTTGTGGATGGTTTCGGCGTTTGCCGTGCACGGTATGCGCTTTAGGTTTCTTGCGCGCGATTGGTTTTCGGTCACGGTTTTGGCGGAGATTTTAAACATAATATTGTTTTTCTTTTACGCCCTTTTCTTTTACGGCGGATCGCGCAGCATTGCGGATTATGCGGCCAGAATTTCCACCGACGCCCTGGCCTCCGCGCTTGCGCTCGCGCTGGTCGCGAAATTTTGCGTGTCGCTGCCCGTATCGGTTGCGAACATTTTAGGTGTGGAAATGTCGATAAGCGAAGACGACTGATGCCCGTGGAACAGACATATTCTAAAAAAAACCCCCGCATGTACCTTTTTTACTGGGTATTCGCGCTCGCGTTCGCGGCGCTCTTGGCCGCTTTGGGGTACAGGCAGATTTTTATGTACGACGTATATGTCGAGAAAATGGAGCGCCAAAGCATGCGCCGCGTAATCGAGCCCGGAACGCGCGGGGACATATACGACAGAAACGGAAAGCTCATTGTCACAAACGAGCCTATTTTTTCGGCGGTGGTGTACTTTAACGACGTCCGCAAGGAGTTCCGCGAGGAGTATTTCAAATTGAAGAAGGCCGAGCTTGCCCGCCTTGAGTCCGTCGGCTCGAAGGAGCGTCCGGACTACTCAAAAATAGCCGAGAACGCCAGATCGAACGTTTTGAACGGGTATCTAGCGCAGATTAATTCGATTTTGGGAACGGACTACAAATTGGGAATATCCGACTATAACAGGCATTTTGCCCAAAAACAGCTTTTGCCACTGCCGCTTGTCAGAAATTTGACGGCGCGCGAGCATGCCATTTTGGCCGAGCGCATTCCTGTCGATTCCCCGATACAAATTTACACTGACACGGCCAGATATTATCCATACGGGGATGTCGCTTCACACGCTCTCGGTTATGTCGCAAACAATTTTGACGACGACATATCTAAAATTCCAGGAGGAGACCTCCGAACCTACGCCATTGTTCCAACAATAGGGCGCACCGGCATCGAGGCGGCATTCGACGACGTTTTGGCCGGGAAAAGCGGAGCCAAGATTTGGATAGTGGATTTGGCCGGATATAAATACGAAAATGTATTAGACATTCCGCCAACAAAGGGGGGCGACGTGTTTTCCTCGCTCGACATAGACGTTCAGCAGGCTGTCGAGGACGCCTTCGGGGAGCGGAAGGGCGCGGCGGTAATGCTCGACGTGAAATCTGGGGAAATACTGTCCCTTGTATCGCGCCCGAGCTACGACCCCAACACGCTCACTCCCTACATCACCCACAAGGTTGACGCTGAAATAACGGCGCGCGGGGCGTGGCTTAACAGGGCGACTTCGGGTTTGTATCCTCCCGGTTCGACATTCAAGATCGTCACTGCGATGGCTGGATTGAAATCCGGGGCTATCGACGTCGATACGGTAAAGACGTGCAACGGGGGCTATAGGGTAGGGTCGAGAATTTTTCCGTGCAACAGTAGGTACGGCCACGGAAACCTCGACTTGGAGGGAGCTTTGGCGCACAGTTGCAACGTATATTTTTACGAGACGGGCATAGAATCTGGTATCGACAGCATAGCCGAAGTTGCGGAGGAGTTCGGGCTGAATTCGTCGCCGGGCATAGAGCTTAAGGAGGACTCTTGGCGTAGAACAATTATCGCCACTCCGGAATTTAAGAAAAAGAGGAGAAAATACGACGGCCCGTGGACGAACGGCGACACGGCAAATTCGTCTATCGGCCAGGGATACATGCTTTTTACGCCGCTTCAGATTGCGGCTTTTACGGCGTCGTTTGCGCGCGGCGAGACGCGCACGAAAGTGTCGATGCTCCACGATAAAAAAAGAAAAACCGACTCCGAGTACCATGGGGCGAAGAAAATCCCGCTCACGAAAGAGCAGTACAACGCCATTGTGGCGGGCATGGTCGCAGCCGTCGAGAGGGGAACGGCGAAGCGCGCGGCAATTGAGGGCGTAAAGGTCGCCGCAAAATCCGGCACGGCGCAGGTCTCCGTAAACGGCAGGCCGCTGACGTTGGCTTGGATGATAGCTTTTGCTCCGGCAGACGCCCCGGAGGTGGCGATCAGCGTCATAGTCGAAGGCGAGGAGCCTGGCGACGTGGGAGGCGGAAAAACCGCCGCTCCGATTGTGCGCGCGGCGTTCGAAAAATATTTTTCCGCAACAAACAGGGGCATGCCCAAGATAGAAAATTGATGCCGACCGCAGGCTCGTTTGTCCGAATCGGATTCGCGGGCGGGGCTTCGTGTTTTTCTGTGTTTCGGGCGCGCCGTTGGAGCGGGGGCGCAGCTTAAAGAAGCGTTTTGGCGCGCCCGTTCTTATCCTCAAACGGATTGGGATTCGCTTTGCCGACCCATATTTTCAGCGGCGTTTGCGGTTTTAGAAGGGCGGCTTTTTGGTGCGCCCGCGAAGTTTGCGCGCCGGCAAAGCATTAAGATTTGCCTGTGGGTGGGGCACGGATATTTCTGGAGATGGGGACGGCCTTAGAAATGCGCGTTTGCGGGATATTTGGTTTGAACAGCTCGACGCGGAAAGCCTAATGGGGTTAAAGAAGTTCTAATACTTTAAAACCAAAGTTTGCGGCAAAAGTTGATTTTATTGCCCATGTTGTGAAAAATTAGGCGCGCCGGCATTTCTTGTAAAAAATCGGGCGCATTGCGCACATACATTATTCCAACAATCTTGCGCCGCAATGAAAGGTTTAAAAGCAAATTGCAAAAACTCTTAAGCGCTTTCCAATATTTCGCCTATCGCGCTTATATCATAATAGCGGGGCGGCAAATTCCATTGCCGCCAGCCGATAAATCATTTTTTCCGGTAAGGGGATTTTGCCGGATAAAGAATATTCGTAAAGCCGCATATAAATACAATACCGCTATCCGCCGCGAAGCCGGCATTGCGCAAGCCCCATAGGGGCGTCCGTCGCGCAAACGCGGATCCTGTTTAGCGTTCGTATCCTACCGAATTGCAAATCATTGGGGTTTGCCCGTCGGAAAGGCCTAGTGCGTTTCGCAGGCGTTTTGCGTCCATTGTGGTATGCGGATATGTCGATAAACCCGTTCCCGCGCAGAATATCGATATGTTTTGCGAAACTATCCCGGCGTCGAGGCCGCTCCACCTGTCGTTAAAGTCTGATACGAGAACGAGGCATACGGGCGCTTCAGACTGCCTGAGATCGTCTTTTGATACCAATTTGAGCGAGTGCGTTTGCGGGACGTAGATATACGAGCCCTCGGAAAGGCATACGTAAATTTTTATGTCCTGCCTGTTTAATGCCGATGGCGCGGTGCGCTTGCCGCTTTCGGGACGGTTTATGCCGTTTGCCGCAAAAAGCAGGTCCGACAAGTCGGCCATTGAGGGTTTGCGCGCCGAAAAGGATTTTGTTGAATGTCGGTTTGAAAACGCCTTCATCACCGGATCGCCGCGGTCGAGGTTGGGAGGGGGAAGCTTTACGGATTCGGCCGGCTGAACGGCGGCCGCAGCCGCAACAATCGCAAAAAACAACGCTTTCATATAAATATGCCCTTTTTTTCGATAAGATTTGAAAACGCCGTTTAACGCAAGCTAATAATGTAATGCCGTTTTGGATTATCCGCCGCGCGCGCTTCAGGAGGGTTCGGAAGGGGCGTTTTTTAAACTTTGTTGCTTGACGCTCCGTTTTTATAAGCCAAGATAACACAACTTAATTTTTTGCGCAAATGCGCGATTGAACGCGCGGGCGCGTCACGATTTTTAAAATTATGAAGACAAATATTGAAAATATAAGCGATACCAGACGAAAGATTACATTTTCCTTCGACGCCGCCGAGGTTGCGGGGGAAAACGAAAAAGTCGTTAAAGACTTTGTCAAAAGCGCCAAAATTCCCGGTTTCCGCCCCGGAAAGGCTCCTGTAAACATGGTCTTAAAGCTTTATGCCGACTCCATAAAAGAGCAGCTCGAACGCACGCTGACAAGCAGGGCCGCCGACGCGCTTAACAATATGAAGGAATTTGACGTTTACGCAGTAGTCGATCTGTCCAAGAACGACAAGGACGACGGGGCGGCCGAACTTGTGTTTACGGCGGATATATATCCCGATGTGAAACTTCCCGAATCGCTGTCGGTGAAAGTGGAGCTTGACCCCGTTTCGGTCTCCGATGAGGAAATCGACAATGCAGTCCAATTCCACCGGAACCAGCGCGCCAAATACAATGAGGTCGATCGCGAAG
The DNA here is from genome assembly GCA_944389195.1 of uncultured Opitutales bacterium. GTDB lineage: Bacteria > Verrucomicrobiota > Verrucomicrobiia > Opitutales > Intestinicryptomonadaceae > Merdousia. The sequence continues at coordinate 67,644 of CALXLM010000023.1, read as the reverse complement.
TGAAGGAGGGCGATTTTGTCCGCCTTTCCTACAAGGGAACAATAGACGGCGTTCCGGTATCTGAGTTGGCGCCCGAATTGCCGCTTTATGCCGACCAGAAATCTACATGGGAAGAGGCCGGCAACAAGGACGCTCCGGGCATACAGGGAGTTGTCCAGGGGATCATCGGCATGAAAAAGGGCGATAAAAAAGTCGTTTCCCACGAGTTCCCCAAAGATGTAAAAAACGATAAAATTGCGGGGAAAACCGCGCAGTATGAAGTCGAGATATTCGACGTTCGCCAGAAGGAGCTTCCCGAACTCGATGCGGATTTTCTCAAGGGTTTCGAGGTCGATTCCGTGGAAAAATTGCGCGAAAAAATAAAGGAGGGCATAGAGGCCGAAAAGAAGTCGAACAACGAGGTCCTCAAACGCCAATATGCAGTGGAAAAACTCATGGGGGCCACGGATTTTAAGCTTCCGGAGAGCGCCGTCGAGGACGAAAGGCGCTCGATTCTCGAGGAAATGATGCTGCGCTTTATGTCGCAGGGGGCGTCCCGGGAGGATATCGAAAAAAACAAGGAGGCATTATTTGAAAGCGCAGGCAAGGAGGCGGAGGGTCGCGCCAAAATGCGCATATTCCTCAACAGGGTTGCGCGGGCCAACAATCTTAAAATAGACAACGAAGACATGAGCCGCATGCTTTGGCAGGAGGCCATGCGCACCCGCACAAAGCCCGAGGATCTGATAAAGCAGATTCAAAAGGACCGCATGCGCGCAAACCGCTTGCGTTCCGACGCGCTTCTCCAAAAGGCAATCAACTTCATCGCCGAAAAGGCGGAGGTGTCGTTCAAGTCGTAGGCCTTAGCGGGCTTTTGCTGCCCGCGTTTTTGCATTTTGCAAAAGCCCGATTATGCCGATTAAAAATGGAACATCGATAAAAATGGGAGAATATTACATACCTACGGTTTTTGAGCGCGACGGCCGCACCGAGCGCTCATGGGACGTTTATTCGCGCCTTTTAAAGGATAGGATAGTCTTTATAGGAACCCCTATTTCCGACGGAGTCGCAAACGCCGTAATAGCGCAGCTTTTGTTTCTGCAGATGGAGGATGCCAAAAAGGACGTCCATATTTATATAAACAGCCCCGGCGGTTCGCTTACTGCCGGCATGGCCATATACGACACCATGAAGTTTCTCCATTGCGATGTGGTGACATACTGCGTCGGACAAGCCGCAAGCATGGCCACGATACTTCTTGCCGCCGGCACAAAGGGCAAGCGCTATTCGCTGCCAAATTCGCGCGTCATGATACACCAGCCATACGGCGGAGCTACGGGGCAGTCGCGCGACATATCGATTGCCGCCAACGAAATTTTGCGCTGGCGCAAAAAGATAAACGAAATATTGTCCAAGGATACGGGCATGCCGGTGGAGCAAATAGAAAAAGACTCCGACAGAGATTTCTATATGACCGCAGAGGAGGCTGTAAAATACGGCATCGTCGATAAGGTAATCGAAAGGAAGCGCGACGCGCAGTAGTCCGATGAAGGACAAAAGCTGCAGCTTTTGCGGACGCCCGATAAGCGTTGTTGGCGAGCTCGTTCCTGGCCGCGAGGGGGCGTCGATATGCCCGCAGTGCGTGGAGGTTTTGCACAACGCTTTGGAGCTGAGAGAGGCGAAAATGAAGGCGGCCGCCTCTGAGCGCGACATGGACTTCGAAATCCGGAAGCCTTCGGAAATGAAGGCGGAACTCGACAAATACGTCGTGGGGCAGGACGAGGCGAAAAAAGTTCTGAGCGTTGCCGTGTACAACCATTACAAGCGTTTAAAATCCGAACTTTCGAACGGGCCCCGGAGCGGAAGCTCAAAAGATTCCGAGTATGCCGATGTCGAGATAGAAAAGAGCAACATACTTTTGATAGGCCCCACCGGAAGCGGCAAGACGTATCTTGCGCGCATGCTGGCAAAAATGCTAAACGTGCCGTTTGCCATTGGCGACGCCACAAACGTCACGGAGGCCGGCTATGTGGGCGAGGATGTCGAAAATATCGTATTGAACCTTTTGCGCGCGGCCGATTTCGACGTTGCCAAAGCTGAGCGAGGCATAATCTATATCGACGAAATCGACAAAATATGCCGCAAAATGGAAAACGTTTCCATAACCCGCGATGTCGGCGGGGAGGGCGTGCAACAGGCCCTTTTAAAAATTCTTGAAGGTACGGTGTGCAACATTCCCCCGAAAGGCGGAAGGAAACATCCCGACCAGGAGTATATCAGGGTAAATACGCGCAACATTCTTTTCATATGCGGTGGGGCGTTCGTCGGCCTGGACAAAATAATCGAACGCCGCTCCGATGCGAGGGTTCTGGGATTCGACGAGAAATCGGGAACCGCAGCGGGATCCAATTTCGGCGGGCGCGTGCAGCCGGAGGATCTTGTGTCTTTCGGGTTTATCCCGGAGTTCATCGGACGCCTGCCTGTCGTATGCACTCTTGACGAACTGACAAAGGAAGATTTGGTAAGGATACTTACCGATACGAAAAATTCCCTGGTGCGCCAGTACGCAAAGCTTTTTTCTTTAGATGGCGTTAAACTGAAATTTACTAAAGAAGCGGTGGAGGCCATCGCCCAGAAGGCTGTCGATTTCGGCACTGGGGCGCGCGCGTTGCGCTCTATCATGGAGAATATAATGCTCGACGTCATGTACGGGCTTCCGGACGACCCTTCAAAAAAGATTGTCGAGATAGACGCCGAGAGGGTTGTAAAAACTTTCGAGCGCGGCTAATGCAAAAAAAAGGCCGGGAAACGCGTTCCCGCCCTTTTTTTGCATTGTTTTTTGTGCGGCAGGCCCGGTTAGAATATCCAGCCGACTCCGCCGCCGACCCAAACGTTGTTGTCGGATCCCAGATATGCGCCGTTGGGAGCGTATTTGCCGTCGTTGTGCAAAGCCCATCCCAATCCGACGAACGTTCTGAGGTGTTCATAGCAGTAAACGAGGTTTGCCTCCGTTTGAACGTAGGAGTATTCGTTGCGCCAGTATCCGCCGCTTGCGATTTCGCTGCCGGAAAATCTTTGCGCCCTGACGTATCCGAGGGTGAATTTGGTTTCTATTGAAAGGCCTTTTATGCCTGTGGCTTCATAGAGCGGAATCTTTGGACCGAAACCGGTGGTAAAGCGCAGCTCGTCGTACGTGGGGTCGTATCCCGCAAATATGAAAGGGTTTATAAAGACTTTTGACGAAGTGAACCCGACGTAGATATCGCCGCGCAGAGTTTCGCCTCCCATTCCCTCAACGACCATTCCCGGCCCCACAACGCGCTTTGTCGAATAAATTATATTGCCGCCTATGTCGATGTCCACGTATTTCGTAAGGTTGTATTTCCAGCCTCCGAAAAACGCGATTTGCTGGGCGTATTTGTCCATATCGACCGGGGCGAAGTAATAGAGGTCCATGTAGCCGTCCCCCCCGAAAAACGGCCCCCTGTCGGTGAGCGATGCTACTGCGGTGAAATCTCCGACTTTCCTCCCCTCCATAACCCCGGTGGAGTAGAATTCGGCGCCGGCTACGGTGCGGCGTGGATCGTTTGTGCCAAAGATTTTTTCGTCGTCGAAAGTCACAAATACGTCCCATGTGTGCGGATTAATATCGTACCAATTTTCCGGGGAAGGCGCCAGCCCGTATTCCGCAGGGTCGCCAAACGACATTATTCTTGCTTGGAGGCCGCACAACGCGAGCGCAGCGCACAATATAGATAAAGTTTTCTTAACCATATTTGCCTAAAATAGCATATTTTAAATGACCGTAAAAGTATTTTCGAAACTTAAACGCCGATTTTTTCAAGAAAAGAATTGCGAAAAAACAATATTCGGAAATTCTGGTGTGATGATTCGCAGACTATTTGTAGAGGAAAAAAACGGGCATTCGTCAAAGGCTCTCCTTGACGATTTGAGGGAGAATCTGAACATAGAAATTCCGGGGGTTCGCATTTTGCAGCGCTACGACGTAGAGGGCCTCGACGATTCGCAATTCGAGGCCGCAAAAAATTTGATTTTCTGCGAGGCTCCCGTCGAAAACGTTTATGAGGAGTCTTTTCCTTCTGAGGAGGGCGACGCCGTGTTTGCGGTGGAGTATCTTCCCGGACAGTTCGACCAGCGCGCCGATTCCGCCGAACAGTGCGTGCAGATTGTGGCGCATACGCGCCCCGTTGTGGCGTGCGCGCGCGTATATGTTTTTTGCGGTGGGCTCTCTGGGCCGGATATGGCCAAGATAAAGCGCTATCTTATAAATTCGGTCGACAGCAGGGAGGCCTCGCTTGAAAAGCCCGACACGCTTTTGCGCGCTGCCCCACCACCCCCTCCGGTAAAGCGCATACATGGTTTTATAGCCATGTCGGACGCCGAGATAGGGGATCTCCACGCAAAAATGTCGCTTGCAATGTCGGTAAAAGACCTCGCGTTTTGCAGAGACTACTTTGCCGGTACGGAAGGCAGGGACCCCACAATAACCGAAATAAGGGTTCTGGACACCTACTGGAGCGACCATTGCAGGCACACGACGTTTTTGACGCATCTTGAGAGCGTAAAAATAGACAGCGGTAAATACTCAAAACCCGTCGAAGAATCGTGGAAAAAGTATCTGGCAATAAGAAAAAAACTCGATTCGGACGCGCGAGGGAAGCACGTGTGCCTTATGGACGTGGCTTTGGCGGGAATGAGGGCATTGCGGCTCGACGGTAAGCTTGCGGATCTTGAGGAGAGCGAAGAGATAAACGCTGCGAGCATAGTTGTGGACGTCGATGTCGGCGGCGAGATGCAGCAGTGGCTTGTGATGTTTAAAAACGAGACGCACAACCACCCCACGGAAATAGAGCCTTTCGGCGGGGCGGCGACATGCCTCGGCGGGGCCATACGCGATCCGCTTTCAGGAAGAAGCTATGTTTACCAGGCCATGCGCGTTAGCGGGGCGGGCGATCCGCGCACGCCTTTTGAAAAGACGCTTCCGGGAAAGCTTCCGCAGAGAAAAATCGTGGTCGGGGCCGCGAACGGATACAGCAGCTACGGCAACCAAATAGGCTTGGCAACCGGGCAGGTGGTGGAAATATACGATCCCGGTTATGTGGCGAAACGCATGGAGATAGGCGCGGTTGTTGCGGCAGCTCCCCGCACTTCGGTGCGGCGAGGCACCCCGGAAAAGGGCGACGCGATTCTTCTTGTGGGCGACCGGACGGGGCGTGACGGCATAGGCGGGGCGACAGGTTCGTCGAAGGGGCACACCGAAAAAGCGCTTGAAAATTCCGCCGAAGTTCAAAAGGGCGACGCCCCCATGGAGCGCAAGCTTCAAAGGCTTTTTAGAAATCCGCAGGCGAGCATTTTAATAAAGCGCTGCAACGATTTCGGTGCGGGAGGCGTTTCTGTGGCAATAGGCGAGTTGGCGCCGTCCCTTGAAATAGATCTCGACGCCGTGCCGAAAAAATACAGGGGATTGGACGGGACCGAGCTGGCAATATCGGAATCGCAGGAGCGCATGGCCGTTGTGGTTTCGTCTGGCGACGCCGGCAAATTTGCGGATTTTGCTGCCTCTGAAAATTTGGAGTGCACAAAAGTTGCGGAAGTGACCGATACTGGAAGATTGGTCATGAAATGGAAGGGAGATACGATAGTCGATTTGCGCCGCGATTTTCTCGACACAAACGGGACAACAGCCTCGGCTAAGGCGGAAGTTGTTGCTCCGTCGGAAACGTCTTTGCCGTTCGGGCCGTCGGGAATGCAGGCCGGGGACAAAGCATCTTGGCTGTGCATGATTTCTTCGCTCAACTGTTGTTCGCAGCGCGGGTTGGTGGAGCGTTTCGATTCGTCCATAGGCGCGTGCGCAGTGTTCCACCCGTACGGCGGGGCGACGCTTTCAACCCCGCCAGAGGCAATGTGTTCGAAGTTGCCTTTGCTTGAAGGCGATACGAATACGGGCACGATATTTTCGTTTGGGTTCAACCCGGACATTTCCAAATGGAGCCCATACCACGGCGCGCAATACGCGGTTCTTGAAAGCGTCGCAAAAATTGCGGCTTCGGGCGGGGACGTTTCAAGGGTGCGCTTTACCTTTCAGGAGTATTTTGAAAAATTGCGCGGCGATCCGCGCCGCTGGGGTAAGCCGCTCGCTGCGCTGTTGGGTGCGTTGGACGCGCAGCTTTCGTTGGATTGCGCCTCGATTGGCGGAAAGGATTCCATGTCGGGTTCGTTTAAGGACATCGACGTGCCTCCCACGCTCGTAAGTTTTGCGATATGCGCAGGCGACGTGCGGAACGCCATCACTCCGGAGTTTAAAAGGAAGGGCTCGCGCGTAGCCCTCGTGAAGGTGGAAAAACGCGCGGATTTGACTCCGGACTGGTCTGACGCGAAGAAAAAATACGGACTTTTGTTTAATGCGATAAAGGAAGGCAAAATAATTTCGGCCCATTCTCTGAGGTTCGGCGGGCTTGCCGAGGCTGTTTCGAAAATGTCTTTCGGAAACGAAATAGGATTTGAGTTCTTGCCGTCGTTTTCAGGCGACGCCTTTGCCCTCGACTATGGGGCGGTTTTGGTAGAGCTTGCGGAAGGGGCGGATGTAGATTTTGCGGAAATCGTAGGCGCGACAACGGGCGAAAAAACCGTAAGCTTCGGTTCGCTTTCGATCCCGATTTCCGAGCTTAAATCGGCTTGGAATTCCCCGCTTGAAAAGATTTTTCCGACCGAAGCTGCGGATTCTCAGAACGGGTCTTTGTCAAAACCCGTTTTTGAAAATAAAAACATAGCAGTTTCGCCGTCGAAATATGCTAAGCCGCAGGTATTTATTCCCGTGTTCCCCGGCACAAATTGCGAGTACGATACGGCGCGCGCTTTCGAACGCGCGGGGGCTGTCGTCAAGACCTTCGTGTTTAGAAATATGAACGGGGCGGATATAGATTTCTCCATATCCGAAATGGGGAAGCTTGTCGGACAATCGCAGATTTTAGCTTTGCCGGGTGGCTTCAGCGCGGGGGACGAACCTGCGGGATCGGGCAAGTTCATAGCGGCGGTATTCAGAAATCCGGAGTTGACCGACGCGGTCATGGATCTAATTAAAAACCGCAAGGGCTTGGTCTTGGGAATATGCAACGGGTTTCAGGCGCTTATAAAGCTGGGACTCGTTCCCTTTGGAAAGGTGTGCGAGTTGACCTCGGACAGCCCAACGCTTACTTACAACAATATAGGGCGGCATGTCAGCAGGTATGTGCGCACGCGCGTGACGAGCACGCTTTCCCCGTGGTTGTCTCTGTGCAATGTCGGCGACGAACATGTTATTCCCGTGTCGCACGGCGAAGGCAAATTTATCGCTTCTCCGCGCGTTATGGAGTCGCTTTTGAGAAACGGGCAGATTGCCACTCAGTATGTTGACGAAAACGGAAATCCGAGCGCGTCCATCGACTACAATCCTAACGGGTCGCTTGAAGCCGTGGAGGGCATAACGAGTCCCGACGGCCTCGTGTTCGGAAAAATGGGGCATACGGAGCGCTTCGGGGAAAATGTGGGAAAAAACATTCCCGGAAACAAAATACAGCCGATATTCGAGTCGGGTGTAAATTATTTCAGGTAGGCTTTCGCGTTCGCGCGCGTTCCGGATTTTTTGCGGGTCCGGGCGCGTGAATGGCGGAAGACCTCATTCGCTTTTCAATAGGGGAGGAAAACCTTGGGCAAAAGGTTCTGGCGTGCAATGCGGACGGCATTTTGACTTTCAATTTATCTTTGGGAATGCCAATATGGAGAGCGCGTATTTTTTTGCAGTAGTAATTCTTGCGGGAGTTGTTTTTCCCGCGCTCTTTTGCGCCGCGCATTGGAAATTATTTTCGGGCGGAGTCTTGGCGAATTTCGCGTGGGCGGGCACTTATTTTTTGTCAGTGTGCGCCTATTCTTTCTGCGCGGTAGCTGCGGCGGTTCAATTCGGCTATTTGCCCGATAACGTGGCTTTAATTCCGGCGGCTTTTTCGCTCGTGTCGGCGTCGGCGCCGGTTCTGGCTTTCTATGCGCTTTTCAGGCTGCTGCTCCGCTTTAATGCTTCCGGAGTCGACTCGCATTACGTCGGAGCGTATTACAGAGAATTGCCCGGCGTGATTGGCCCATATTATTTAGGGGCAAGTTTTCCGATGGGATTTTTGGATTTTAGAAACGAAAAAGTTGAAATAGGGTGGAGGATATTTTCATTCAGCCGGTCACAAATCTTTGGAGTTTCCGATATTTTGCGCGTAGAGTCCAAAAGGGGCATATTTGGCAATTATATCAAAATTTATCCGAAAAACGGATTTTGCAGAATGATTAAATTTATTCCGCTTAGGGGCATTTATTTTGAATATATATTGGGCGGATTTGAAAAAATGGGAGTGGAGGTCATGCGCAAAGTGCGTTAAAAATTTTTTTTCAAAATCCACAAATATCCGGCATGAGGCAATCTGTCGGGCATACGCCTACCGGCGCGGCTGAGTTTCTTCAGCTACAATAAATTTGTCGGCGCAAGCCACGGTCAGGGGATCGAGCGAGACTACCGTCCCGGCACTTATGCCGCGGGAGTCTTCGCCTATTTTCGCCCTCCATATAATCGTCTCCGTTCCTCCGATATCGGCAAATGCCCCGGGGAACGGCTTGCTTACTCCGCGTATGAGATTGAATACTTCGCGCGCGGTTTTGGAGAAGTCTATCTTGCCGTCTTCAGGGGTGCGTTTGCCGAAATACGACGCTTTTGTCGCGTCTTGCGGAACCGTCTTCGGATTTCCGTCAAGAAGGGAGTCGAGCGAGCGCTTAAACACGTTAAGGGCGGCTTCGGCGATTCTCGGCTGTATCTGCCCAACGTATTCGTCGTCGGCAAATTCGACTTTTTCCTGGTCGACAACCGCGCCGGTGTCGAATTTTTTTTCCATGACGTGAAGGGAAACCCCCCCGAATTTTTCGCCGTTTATTATGGCCCAGTTTAACGGCGCCCTTCCGCGGTAATAAGGAAGGTAGGAGCCGTGCATGTTGTAGGCGCCGTATTTGGCCTGCGAGAAAATCTCCTCTGGTATCATATTGCGGTAGTAGAGCGACAGTATCAGATCGGGCTTCATGTATCTGACTTTGCGAAACCACTTTTCGGTTTTTAGCGTGTCGGGCTTGAATACGGGTATGAGGTTTTCCCTTGCGAGCGACTCCGGAGATTCAAACCATTTAGACTCGTGGGGATCGGTGTCGTGGGTGAATACGCCTATCACATTGTACCCGGAATCGACCATGTATTTCAGGCATTTGTATCCGACGTCGCTAAACCCGAAAAAAAGGATTTTCTTGTCTTTATTTTCCATCTTCGCCGAATCCAACAGTCTCTTTTAAAACATATTTCGGGCGCGACTGCACAACTTGGTATATTCTTCCTATATATTCCCCTATCAAACCTATGCCGACAATCGCCACGCTTATCAGGAAAAACAGTATTGCAAAAAGCGTGAATACCCCCTCCGCCTCGCCTTCGCCGATTATAAAAAACCTTCTGAACAGGAGTATTGCGACAAGCGCAAAAGAACCCAAACTGGAAAGGAATCCGAACAGCGTAAACAGCTGCAGCGGCATAAGCGTAAATCCGGTGATGAGGTCGAAGTTCAGGCGGATAAGCCTGTACATGCTGTATTTCGACTCACCCGCCGCGCGCGCGGCGTGCTCGACCTCTATCTCGGCGGGGTTGGACGAAAACGTGTACGCGAGCGCCGGTATGAAAAGGGAACGCTCGTTTGTTCCGAGAATGGCCTTTATAACGTTGCGCTTGTAGGCACGGAGCATGCAGCCCTGGTCTTTCATGCGGATATTCGTCATTTTATCCCGGGCTATGTTGACGATTTTTGAGCAATAGCGCCGCAATGCGGTATCCTCGCGCTGCTTGCGATAGCCCCCCACGCTGTCACAGCCTTCGTCAATTTTTTCCAGAAGCTTTACTATTTCCTCCGGGGGATTTTGCAGGTCGGCGTCGAGCGTGACAACAACCTCACCCGCCGCGCGCTCGAAAGCCGCAATTATTGCCGTGTGCTGCCCGTAATTGCCGTTGAAATCTATAAGCTTTACGGTTCCGGGGCGCTCTTTGCAGAATCTCCTCAAAATTTCCCCTGATCGGTCTTTGCTGCCGTCGTTTACAAATATAACCTCCCACGGCTTCCCAATGGAATCCATTGTGCGGCACAGCCTCTCAAAAAGACTTTGAAGATTTTCCTCTTCGTTGTAAACGGGGATTACGACAGATACGTCCATGGCGTTTATAGGTGTTGATTTGATTGTCAGAATCCGAATCGCGGCAGATTCCGCATCTGCAGCTTCGGACCGGTTATTGTGTTTTCCTCGAGATACCCCTTAAATGCTACGCAAGAGAGCACTATCGACCTCTTCATCAATATTGAACCCGGCTGAAGCACCGAGTTGCAGCCCGCTTCGGCATATTCTGCAACCATTGCGCCGAGCTTTCTCATGTTGGAATCTATGCGGCCCTCGGGCAGCGTGAGCAGAACGTTGTTGCGGTCGAGCCTCAAATTGGCGCATATGACACCGGCTCCAAGGTGGGAGCGCGTCCCCAAAACAGAGTCTCCTACATAATTATAGTGGGGCGTTTCAACCTTGTCCATAAGCATGCTGTTTTTGTATTCGCACGAGTTGCCCATTACGCATCCTTCCCCGACGATTACGTTGCCCCTGACGAAACAGCCTATGCGGATTTCGGTGTGCGCGCCTATCCATGCGGGCCCCTTTATGTGCGCGTAGGGCGGAAGGGAGACAGTGGGGTGTATGAAGACGTTTTCTTCCACTTCAACTCCCGAAGGTATGTCTTTTTTTGATTCAAGAGAGGAGAAATCTACGCTTGATAGGGCGTTTTTTATGTTCTTTACCCATTCCCACGGAGCCATGTCGGGAGTGAAAAACTCGGAAAATCTTTCGAGTGACGCGGGTAAATCAAAAAGGTCGCTGGCTTTCATTTTTGTTTTTTTATGATGCCCATTCGGGCCCGGTTGACAATAAAATTTTACTTGTTATTTATGGCTTTAAACGAAAAAAACGCACCCCGAAAGGTGCGTTTTTTCAAAACTTTTGCCTTTAATCCGCCTCGGCAAACGATACCTGCCTTATCCCCGAATCGGCGCATGCGTTCAGCACGGATATTGCCGCCTGGTGTGGCGAGTCGGCGTCGGGATATATCGTCACTATGGTGGATATTCCGCTGCGCTCCGAACTTAAGCGCAATCTGCGCAATGTGGAGGACAATTCCTTAAATTCGATATCGCCGGGCTTGTCTATCGGAGATCCGTTCAGAAATATGCTGCCGTCGGGCGCAATTTCAACGACTTGCTCGCTGGGAAGGGCGACGTTTTCCTGGGGCGCCGATTCGGCGGGAAGCGTGAACATAAGATCCGCCTCCTGCTGTATCGGAAGATACATGAAATATATCAGAAGAAGAAATACAACGTCGATCATCGACGTCAAATCGAACGAGTCTTCTGATGTAAGGACATCTAAATTTTTTGCCATGCTAGTCCTTTAAAGTGCCAAAGAGAATGTTATATACGCCGGCTTCGGCGCACGTCTTCATCAAGTCGTTTACATATTTGTGAGGCGTTTTGGCGTCGGCCCTTATATAGGCCCCCTTAAAGCCTGCGCGCTGGTTGCGCGCAATCAGCGCTTTCTTTATCGCGTCGAGATCAGACTTGAACGCCCCAAGAAAATATGTGCCGTTTTCGGATATCGACAAAAATTGCCTGTCTCCTACGTCTTCAGGAACAACCGCCTTCGGCGCTATCGGCATGACAACCTGGATCAGCTCCGCAGACGCGTAGCTGGTGACTGTCATGAAGAAGGTGATGAGAAGGAATACGACGTCTATCATCGGCGTCAATTCAAACTTCCCGTCATCTTCAGATGGTTTCCAAACTTTCATAAAAAGTTTTTCCGCGGTGGAATTTTACTTGTTTTCCTCTTCTTTTGCGGCTTCGGCAACGGCTTCAGCAGGCGTTCCGGTGCTGTCGGCGATAACTTCAGATATGTCTTGCGGACCGTATTTGAGCGAAATTTTCATCGTGTAGATGAGGTCGCCTATAATGCGCGAAGCGCTCGATATGATGGCTCCGTATTTATTCTTAAAGATAAAGAAGAAGAACATTGCCGGGATACCCACTATCATTCCCGCAGCCGTCGTTATTAGGGCTTCCGCGATGTTGTCGGCAAGCTTCGACGCGCTGCCCGCGCCTTCGGCGGCTATCGTATTGAACGCCTTAACCATACCGGACACAGTACCGTACAGACCCAACATCGGCGCCAAAGAAGCCGTCACCGACAGATAGTTTATCAGAACATAGGGGGTTGCGAACTCCTCTATTGAGGCTTCTTCCATCGCAGATTCCACCGAGGATACATCGATGTCGCGTTCGTCGGCGCGCGCGAGGCCGCAGCCGATTATGTTCGTGATGGGGGAGGGGTTCTTTTCGCAAAATTCTATGGCTTCAGATATCTTGAGCTGGTTTACAAGCTCTTCCACCTTCTTTACGCCTTCGGGATTAAGGAACTTCTTCTTGCGTATGACGATGGCGTTGTAAATGACGAGGGTTGTCCCGAAAATTGCGAAGAACCCGAGAGGATACATCGTCACGCCGCCTGCTCTCCACATGTCGGCAAACGACTTTTCAACAACCTTTGGCTCGTCGGGCTTTGCAGGCGCGTCTGCCGCGGGGGCGTCGGTTTGGGCGAACGATACTCCTGCTCCTGCGAGCAGAAAGGCTGCAATTGACATTACGGAGAGTGCTTTTCTTTTCATCTATGTTTTAATTTTAGGGTGTTGTATTTTTTGTGTAAAATCCATCAAGCGCGATGCGAATATCACGCCTTATCTGTGAACCATATTGTCTTTATCCGCGCCAATATTCAAGCATTTTATCGATTTTTTTTTGCGGGAGCAAAATGCGCCGTTATTTGTGTTCCGATGCGAAATCCGATATCCTTTTGCAAAGCTGGCTCAAGCCGTTTCTTCTGTTCGGCGTAAGGTGCGGACTTATGCCTATTTCGTCGAAAAATGCCGGATCCAAAGAGAGCACTTCGGCCGGAGTCAGGCCGTCGTACACAGAACAGACAAGGGACGCTATCCCCCGGGTTATTACGGAGTCGGCGTCTGATTTAAAGCGGCACTTCCCTTCGGAAAACGAGGGGACGAGCCAAAGGCTCGAAACGCAACCCCTCACAAGGTAGTCGTCCGATTTAAATTCCTTTTCGAGCGGCGGGGCGGCTTTGTTCTTTGCAATTATGTATTCAAACAGTTCTTGGGGGGTTCCAAAATATCCGTACTCCTCACGAACCGCGTTCTTTCTGTCGTCGATGGTAGCCATTTTTAAATGCCGACAATGCTTATGCCGTTATCGTTGGCGGATTTTCTGACGGCCTCAGCGTCGAGAATTATAACCTTTCCGGATTCGACAACCACATTCCTTATCCCCGCATTCGCGAGCTTCCTTATTGTGCGCTCGCCGATTACGGGAACGTCGAAACGGTAGTCCTGGTTGGGCTTTACTGTTTTTGCAAACACGCAGTTTTTTGCCCCAAACGTTCCAGCCCGCTCTATCATGGCGTCGGTCCCCTCAAAGGCCTCGACTGCCAATACTGTTCCGCGGGAAGTCACGCAACTTTGCCCGATGTCGAGGCGCGCGCATTCGCGGGCGATGTTCATTGCGTGCTCGACCTGCGAATCCGACGCTCCTTTAAGCCCGCTTCCGCTAAAAAAGCCCAGCGGGGCGAGGCTGTCGTCGAGAAACGAACGGGCGTCGAGCATACGTACGCCTATTTTTTCAAGCTGGGCGGCCACGGCGCCGAATATAGTTTCGGCGTTTTTACGCTTTAGGGTGGCGAGCACAAGAATCGCCTTCAAATCGGGATTCATGCCTTTGAAAAGTTTCTTTGGCGTTATTTGCCCCGCCATTATGGCGTATCGCGCCCCGGCTGTCTTTAAATTTTTAAGAAGTTTTCCGAGTTGCCCCACGCCGGCGCTGAACCTTTCCGACTGAGGATAACTGTCCCAGAGCTCTTGGGAGGTCTCGCCGTCGAAGGCCATCAAAACGTTCGCAATCCCGAGCGAGTCCAGCTTCCCCTTCAATATGGAGGGATATACGCCCCTGCCGGCAAGAATGGCTATTTTCGCCGATGCGTCAAAGTCTTCTGGCAGAAATTTTGAAAGCATATTTCGGGTTATTTCCGGTAGTCCGATTCGGAGCGCCTCATTAGAAATTCCTTTCTTACGATGCGTTCGGCCTGCGGCTTGCCACCGCCGAATTTAAACACCACCGAGTCTGATACATTTTTGCATAGTGCAAAGCTGTTTTTCATGATATCCTCCTCGATGGTTGTCATATAGCTTATCTTTAGGGGATAAAGCGACTTCGCGTCGGTTTTGACCACTGTTCCGTTCTGTTTGGACTTTAGAAAATCGGTCTTTCCTTCGAGTGATTTATAAGACGACTGCCCCTCAACGAGGGATATCTTTGCGCCGTTATCGGAAATTTTTAAGAAAAATTTTGCGCTTTGAAGGTCGAAATTTCCGAAAGGCGTTTTCAATTTCATGGCGCTTTTGGGGCGCAGCCTGGGGGCAATCACATAGAATGTTCCTTTCGATATTTCCATGGAGCATTCCGAGTGCGACGATTCGATTTCCCCGTCGGAATCTTCAAGCAGCGGCGGAGCCTGCCTAAAATAATCGATTTTTATTTCCGAGTTTTCCCCAGCGAAAACGACGGTTTTATTCGAAAGGACCAAAAAGACACTTTGGCCCTTGCCGCATTTGAACTCGAGATTTCTTGCGGGCAGCTCGATTCCCGATGCGGCTTCGACCTTCACGCCGTCTGCCGCTATCTCCGGGGAGTTCCTCGCCGTGTGGACGTAAACGGTGCCTTCGGGCATGTCCGCGGCTTTGGCGAACGCCGTCGGAATGCAAACGAAAAATACAACCAGTGCCTTTGCCGCCTTTTTCATTTTACAACGATGTTTACGATTTTGCCGGGTACGCATATCTCCCTTACGACGGTTTTGCCGCCTATGAAGGCTGCGACATTTTTCAGCGATTTTGCCGCCTCGAGAATTTCGTCTTTTGTAGCCGACTTTGCCGCCGTCAGCTCCCCGCGCAGCTTGCCGTTTACCTGCACTGCCATTTTCACGGGCTCGTCGTCCGCGTTAGACTCCTCGGGTTTGGGCCAGGGAGCCTTGGAGACGCTCGATACGTTCCCGAGCCTCGCCCATAATTCTTCGGCGATATGCGGGGCGAAGGGCGCAAGAAGCTTTATGAATTTTTCGGCGCTTGCTTTCGAAACCCTTTCGGCTTTTTGCAATGCGGAAAGGAATATCATCATTTGCGATATGGCGGTGTTGAAACGCAGCGTCTCAATGTCGGATGTGACTTTTTTTACGGTTTCGTTCAGCGCTTTCAGAAGTGAGGGATCGTCGGAAACGCCGTCGGAGATTTTTTCCGAAAGATTTCCGTCTTTGCCGACGTATTCGCGCCATATCTTTTTTAAAAACCTATATACGCCCTCGATTCCGTTTGTGTTCCACGGCTTTTGGTCTTCAAGGGGGCCGAGGAACATTTCGTAAAGCCTGAGCGAGTCTGCACCGTACTTGCTTATTATGTCGTCGGGATTGACCACATTGCCGCGGCTTTTGCTCATCTTGTAGCTGCGCGCCTCGACCGTCACCGTTTTGTCGCATTTCAGCACGTAGGCGGCGCCGGATTTTTCGACCTCGCTTTCCGAGAGCTTGACCGCCTCGGCGCCGGCTTCGGACGATTTGTCGGCCCCTATCCATTTGCCGTCCTTTTTATAACCCGTAAATTCCAATTCGCCGAGAATTATGCCTTGGTGGAAAAGCCTTTTGAAAGGCTCGTCCCCGCTTAAAACGCCGCAGTCGTGCAGCACTTTGTGCCAAAAGCGGGCGTAAAGCAGATGCAGTACGGCGTGTTCGGCGCCGCCGATGTAAAAGTCGGGATAGCCCCAATACGCTTCCGCCTCGGCGCCGATGGGCGCGGAGTCGTTCGACGGGTCGCAGTAGCGCAGATAGTACCAGCACGAGCCCGCCCATTGCGGCATGGTGTTTGTCTCCCTTCGCGCCTCAACCCAATCGGCGCCGCAGGCGCGGCTGTCCGCCGATTCCAAGACCTCCCCGGTGGAGACGTTTATTTTTACGTTGAGCCAGCCCGACGCCCGCGCGAGGGGGCTTTCCCCCGTTCCGGAGGGCCTGTAATTCTCGATTTCCGGAAGCTTTAACGGAAGCTGGTTTTCCGGCAGAGGCAGTGCGAAGAGAATTTTTCCCGATTCGTCCTTGTAAGATACTGGTTCGGCGGGAAGTTTGCCATTCCACACGGCGCTTTTTGAAGCCGCCTTGTAGGCGTCCTCCGAAACCCATAAAATCGGAAAGGGCTCGCCCCAGTAGCGCTGGCGCGAGAAAAGCCAGTCGCGCAATTTGTAGTTTACGGAGCTTTTCCCGATTTTTTTATCCTCAAGCATCTTTACAATGGCTCGCTTCGCGTCGCCCGAGTCCATTCCGGAAAACTTTTCCGAGTTTATCATTGTCCCCTGCGAACAGAAGGGCAGGGGGAGGGGATTGCCCTCGGAGTCCTTTTTCTCTATTACGGGTATGACCGGCAAATCGAAGCGTTTTGCGAATTCGTAGTCGCGGTCGTCATGCGCCGGAACAGCCATAATGGCGCCGGTTCCGTAGCTCATCAGGACGTAATCGGCGACCCATATCGGTATCAGCTTGCCGTTGACGGGGTTTATCGCATGGGCACCCGTGAACACGCCGGTTTTTTCTTTGGCCAAGTCGGTGCGGTCCAAATCGCTTTTGGAGGCTATCTCTTTCCGATATGCGGCCACCGCGTCCTTTTGCCGGTCTGAAACGAGCTTGTCAACTATCGGATGTTCCGGGGCAACCACCATGTATGTCGCGCCGTAGAGCGTGTCGGGGCGCGTCGTAAACACGCGCAGTTTTTGCCCTTTGGCCCAGGAATCGGCAACTTCAAAATCCACCTCCGCGCCTTCGGAGCGCCCGATCCAGTTTGTCTGCAATCTCTTTGTGGAGTCGGGCCAGTCGAGCGAGCCGAGCCCCTTTATGAGCCTGTCGGCGTAGGCTGTGATTCTCAGAACCCATTGGCGCAGCTTTCGGCGCTCCACCGGGAATTTGCCGACTTCGCTTTTGCCGTCGATTACCTCCTCGTTTGCAAGCACTGTGCCCAACTTCGGGCACCACCAAACGGGTTTTTCGTCAACGTATGCCAAGCCCATTTTGAAAAGTTGTAGAAAAATCCACTGCGTCCATTTAAAGTACGACGGATCCGTGGTGTTTATTTCCCTCTGCCAGTCGATGGCAAAGCCCACCGATTTTATCTGCTTTCTGAAATTTTCTATATTTGCGGACGTGGTTGCGGCGGGGTGCGTCCCGGTTTTTACGGCGTATTGCTCGGCCGGCAGGCCGAAGGCGTCCCAACCCATTGGGTGGAGCACATTGAAGCCGTTCGCCCATTTGTACCGTGCCAATATGTCGGAAGCGGTGTATCCTTCCGGATGTCCTATGTGCAGGCCGGCTCCCGACGGATAGGGAAACATATCTAAAATATAGTATTTGGGGGAAGGCGAAGAGGTTTCGGCATGAAATGTGCGGTCGTCGTCCCATTTCTTCTGCCAGAATTTTTCTATTTCGGTAAAATTGTAATCTGCGGTTTTGTCGGTCATAAAATTTCAAGTATCTTATAAAAACCGTAAATAGTTGCGCTTTTTTTTTATATTCGTCAAGGCAATACGAAAATTGCCGCTTTTTTAAGCGTAAAAAGCAAAAACAAAAAAAATCAAAAATCTAAAAAAAATGTTGACAAATTCAGCATATTTTACTCTTATATATAATTGGAGGAAGAAATATGGGTATGGGGGATAAGTATTATTGCAAATTTTTGCGAGGATATTTGCTTGCTGTTTTGTTGGGAGGAGCTGTTTTTTCGGTTTCGTTTGTTTATGGTGCTCCCGATAAGGTAGCTTCTAAAACCGTTGCAGCAAAGGCCGCTCCGGCCAGCGCCGTAGGCGCAAAAACCGTTAATAAGGCCGCCGCTCCCGCTCCGGCAGCCAAGACTGCTGTAAAAGCAGCGCCTAAACCCACGGGGCCGACCGTGTTGAAGGCGCCGGCGATGGTGGGGGTTCAAAACATAGTCGCGCCCAATACCAAGCTTTTGCGCGCGCCCGATAAAAACAAGTCGGTGTCGGCTGCAAAGTCGTTCTCAGAACAGCTCAAGGAGCTTGAAAAGTCTAAGAAGCCCAACAAGAAGAAAACGGTTAAAATGCGCAAGCAGGTAATCGACGGAAAGGTTTGCGTGTGGGGGCGCACAGCTGAGGACGCGGAAATGTACGCGTCGGAGGCAATACGCAAATTTGTCGGTAAAAAGGCCAATTTCAAGGTGAAAGATTCGCTGTTCGTTTCAGACAGTCCCAAATATATATGTATGGTTCGCTTTAACTATACTGACGAGATGCCGGAAACATGGTGTCTCGAAACAGAAATGGTGACGGGTTTCGGCAAAAGTATGGAGCGCGCTTATTACGACGCCATGGGCCGCGCTGCAATGCGCGTGAAAAATGTCCAGAAACTCGCCGATTGGAAGAGCGCAAACAGCAGCACGAAAAACGCGACAGAAATGGGCGTTATTCCTTACGACTTTCTTTTCGCCACTATAGGCAAGGAGAAATATTGTAAAATATTCTTCCGATATCTGATGCCCAGATAAAAATTTCTCCCTCTCCTTTTTTAATATGCTGGGCATTGTGTTTTCTTAATAGCCGTGGTATTTCAATCGGGGAAATAACCGCGCTTTTGCCGTTTTTTACCAAAAATCCGTCCGGCATGATTATGTATTATTTCAATAATAATACTTATTAAGTTTTAAGCCGAATTTTGCAGTATGGACGGCATGTTTTTTAAGAGGCATGAAAAAAATGTGCTTATCGCAATATTCATGGCGAAAGCAACATTATTAAAGCCCGGAATTTTTGAATAATGGAACTTTGTCAGAAAAAAGTTGACAAAAAATAAAGTTAATCAAATATATGTTTAATCTTGGATAAATATGGCTTTTATCTATCCATGGTTTCCAATGCTTCTATCGCATTCTTTTAGAGAAATGCGGTTTGGTGGCGGAGGTAATGCATATATAAAATGATGTTTAAATTCACATATAGATAAAGGAGAAATAAATACTTATGGCACGTAAAAAAGGTTCCGGAAAGATGGTAGGCATGACTCAAATCTCTATAAGTCTTCCTGAAAGTCTCGTACAGCAAATCGACGAACTTGCGAAAATGGACAATCGCAACAGGTCGAACTTTATAGCCAATACACTTCAGAATTTGGCCAGAGAGCAATTGTCTGTCGCTGAAAATAGAAAGAAAATCAAGTAGTATTTAATTTGTATTTTTTTGTTTAAAACGCCGGAATTCCATATTTCCGGCGTTTTTAATTTATGCCAAGAGGGGAAGGTTTACGGGAAATTTTCGAGCTTTTTTTTCTTGCAAGGGCGGGGCGATGCGGGTTTAATCGCACTTTTAGTATTATCAAAATTTGAAAGTCTTTAAATATGCATAACATTGTTTCGTTTTTTGCGCAGGCCGCTGCGCCCGCGGAGAATGCTCCACAAGGCGGAGGGTCGTCGATGTTAATTTTCATCGTTTTGATGTTTGCAGCGATGTATTTCTTAATGATAGCGCCCCAGCGGAAACGCCAGAAAGCGCATCAGAAGATGATATCGGAGTTAAAGACCGGAGACAGGGTGCTTACCATAGGGGGAATGCTCGGCACGATAGCCAATGTCAAGGAAAAGACTTTTATAATCCGCCTTGGGGACAACAATAAGGTGGAGTTTGTAAAGTCGGCGATTCAGAGCAAGGCGGAGTCTCCCGACGATATGCCGTCGGAACAAAAGTAATTTAAAATAAGCGCGCCCTGTGCATAGGCGCGTTATTTATGTTTACACATATACAAAGAATAGAGGAAAGAAATCAATTATGTCGGGAAACAGCTCGAACAGCGCAATAGTTTGGAAACTTGTCGTCACGGCGCTCGTGGTGGTATGGGCGATATCGTCAATGGTTCCGTTCGGGGACACGCCTTTTGAAGACTATATTAAGACTCGCGCCACGGCAAATCAGGCCGAATTTGCGCAGGTCTTGAAAGATGCCGGAGCGAGGGTGGACCCCAACGGATATAAAACGGACAAGACGAAATCGCCAACGCTCTACATAGCATTGCGCGACTATTCCAACGAGAAGGAGATAGATTTGTCGAAATATTTTCCGGACGTGAACGTGTCGGATATTAAAATTTTGAAGAAGAGAAATGACATCCTCTTGAAGGAGCTGTACCGCCAGAGCAAGGGCGCCCTCAAAAAGGGGTTGGACCTTCAGGGAGGAGTTTCTTTCACGCTCGAGATTGACGATAAAAATTTAAATTCTGACGACATGACCCGCAAGGGGCAGCTCGACGACGTTTTAACCGTCATGAACAACCGCATAAACGGTCTCGGGGTTACGGAGTCTACAATCCGCATAATCGGCGGCAACGCCATCGAGGTTCAGATGCCGGGCGTTTCCCTGAAAGACAATCCGGAGGCGATTGAGGAGCTTTCGAGGCCGGCCAAGCTGGAGTTTAGGCTCGTCCACCGCGATTTGAGGCCGTCGTCGGCAAAGCCTTTGCCTTCTGAAATTCCCCCGGGATACGAAGTGCTCGTTATGGAGACTGAGCGCGGGGGAAAAATTGTCGAGGAGCCGATGTTTGTGAAGCGGCGCGCCGAGGCGAAGGGGGATATTATAAAGCACGCATATCCCGCTATGGAGGATGCAAACCGCTTTAGCGTAAGCATGGAGTTTACCCCCGAAGGCGCAAAGGTTTTTGAACGTATAACCAGGGAGATTCTGGAGGGCGACCGCAACACAGGGACAAAGCAGCCGCTTGCGATAGTTCTCGACGGCAGATTGATGAGCGCTCCGCACATTCAGAGCGTGATAAGCGATCGCGGCTCCATAACAGGCAATTTTTCGCGCCGCGAAGCCATAGAATTGGCGAATGCGCTGAATAATCCGCTTGCCGTCGGCTTGAAGAGGACGTCGCTGAACGAGGTCGGTCCGTCTTTAGCGTCGGAGGCACGCGACAGCTCCCTTATCGCGGCTGTAATAGGCACTGTGTCGGTTGTGGTTTTCATGGTGGCCGTCTATTACGGAATGGGAATAATAGCGCTGATTTCGGTGGTGGCAAACATTCTGATTCTTGTGGGTGTGCTTGCGAGTTTCGGCGCCACAATGACGCTGCCTGGCATAGCAGCCCTCGTTTTGACGATAGGTATGGCCGTGGACTCCAACATATTGGTTTTCGAGCGAATGCGAGAGGAAACACACCAGGGCAAGAGTTTGTGGACCGCGCTGCAAATGGGCTATGACAAGGCTTTTTCCACGATTGTGGACGCCAACATAACCACCCTTATTTCGGCGATAATACTTTGGAAATTTGGGACCGGCCCCGTTAAGGGTTTCGGCGTGACACTGGCGGTGGGCATATTGACAACGCTTTTTGCGGCTTTGGTATTCAGCCGTGCGCTTTTGGAGCTGGCGGTAAAATACGGCGTTATCCGCAAGGCGCTCATGCGTTCGTTCATTTCAAGCAATTGCAATATAAAATTTCTCAATTATGCAAAAAAGGCGTTTGCCACATCCTGGCTGATAGTGGTTTTGGGTGTAGCCGCAATCATAGCGCGCGGCGAGAAATCCCTCAGCATCGACTTTACCGGCGGCGATATCGTCACTATCGGATTTAACGCCGACCATAAGATTCCCGTCGGCAAAATCACAGCCTTGAGCGAATCGACATCGGATACAGGAATCGGCGAGATACAGGCCTCCTACCAGACCGACTTGGCGTCTAAGACCGAGCGCCTCGTGCTTCAGGTGGAGAGAGAGAAGGGGCAGCGCGTGTTCGACATGCTTTCCAAAAAATTTCCGCAGGCCGATTTGAAGCTTGTGGCTCAACAGAGCGTGGGGGCGTCGGTCAGCAGCGAAATAACCCGCGACGCGGCGATAGCGGTGGCGCTTTCGCTGATTGCCATACTATTATATATAGCGCTCAGGTTTGAATTCAGCTACGGCGTCGGCGCGATTGTCGCCACCTCGCACGACGTCGTAATGACGATAGGCCTTTACGTCATATTGGGGCTCCTCGGCGTCGGATCGGGGCAATTTTCAGCGCCGATGGTCGCGGCGATTCTTATGGTTATGGGATATTCCATCAACGACAAGATTATCGTGTTCGACCGCATACGCGAAGAGCTCGTCATGAAGCCCACCCTCTCTTTGCGAGACGTAATAAACCTTTCAATCAACCGTACCCTCTCAAGGACGCTGCTTACGAGCATAACGACCTTTTTGGCTTCGCTTGCGCTTTTCCTGTTTGGAACTGGCATCATAGTAGACTTTTCGCTCGTATTCATGCTCGGCATTTTGGTCGGCACGTTTTCGTCGATATTCATTGCAAGCCCCGTGTTTTATTGGTGGAATAAAGGCAACAGGGCGCGCGTGGAAAAGGAGCGCAAGGAGAGCGAGTCTAAACCCAAAGAGTGGGAGGTCGGATAGGCCTTATTTGGCTTATTGTTGCAAAAGCCCGGCTTTGTTCTAACGCGGAGGGCTTTTGGCTGCGGCGGCGTTAATTTATAAAAGGCGGACGTTTTCAAAGTCCGCCTTTTTTGTTGAAAAGGGGTTTTTGCGCCAATAGATTGAATTTTATGAAAAGGCGGAGCATTTTTAAAGTGTTTGCTGCGCATTGCCGCTTGCGGCGTTTGGCGGATATAATGGCAGAAAACCCGAAAAAATTCAAAAATACAGGGCAGTTTCGCGGGATTTGTTTTACGAAAGCGCGAGTCCGGACGATGTATTCCCGAAAGTTTTCGAGGTTGGAAAAATTTCGGAGGTGCACATACGCGCGCGCGGCTTGCCGGATACGGCTTGGATTTTCTGCGCTTCCGAAGACGGCTTCGACCTCGACGGAAACAATTATTTTCCGGAATACGCCACCGTCTTTAGCGACGATTCCGTTTCCGGATATAAAAAGCAAAGCCCGTCGGACAGGTTAAAAATGCCGCATTTGCCGTATGAAAGAACTTCGGAGGGAATCGTTTTAAAGGTGGTCTTTCCGCGGGAGGGCCGATATGTGTTTTCAATGCGTTCCGGGGGGAAGGTAATAGGAAGGGTTTGGGTTTACGCGCTCGAAAGCGATCTGTTCTCACTGCGCCCATACCGCGGCGACATACACATGCACACGACTTTTTCAGACGGCAGGGATACTAATCTTGAAATGGCTTTGTCTGCGCTTTCTGTCGGATGCGATTTTATTTCGCCTTCTGACCACAGGCGCAGGGAGGGATCGATAGATTTAATCCGGAAATTTGAGGGCGTTCCGTCGTCTTTAAAGGTTTTTCCAGCCGAGGAGGCGCATGCGTCGCTGCTCCACATAAACAATTTCGGCAGCACAGGTAGCATAGAGGAGTGGTCGCGCCGCGAGCGCGCCGACTTCGACGCGCACACAAATAGAATATTGGGCAGCATTCCGCCGTCCTTAAAACTTTCAGATTTGGACGCTTTGACACTCGCACAGTCCGAGGCCGTTTTCGAGAAAATCGGGGAAATGGGGGGGATTTCGATTTTCAACCACCCATATTGGCGCAGAAACGGAGAACAGCTGTGCGTTTCGGACGGGCTTAGGGACGCGCTTATTTCTCGCGGAAAATTCGACGCCTACGAAATAGTAAACGGCTCCATAAACTACGATTCCAGCGATTTGTCGGCCGCGCGCCACGCCGAGGCCGCCCAATCGGGAAACTATATGCCGATTGTCGGGTGTTCCGACGCGCACAATTCCGGAGAGCTCGGATGCGGGGTGACATTGGCATTTGCCGCATCGTGCGATTTAAACGGCGTAAAATCGGCGATAATGTCGCGCAGCACGGTAGCGGTCGATACTTTTGGAAGCTTTGAAAGGCCTAAAATGTACGGCAAAATGCGCATGCTAAAATACGCTTCGTTTTTATGGAAAAATTTCTTTCCGCTGCACGATGAAATATGTTTGGGGCAGGCGGCTGCATTGCGTGAATATTTTGAAGGCGGGAAAACCCGGGAATTGCGGGAAAGAGTAGCCGAAGAGGCCGGAAAGCTCGCGGATCTCGAAAAAAAAGTTTGGGGATAGAAAATAAGATTTTTCGGGCGCGCAAATTTTGCGCGCAATTTTTTTTGCGGCGCAAAATTTTTGTGGATTTTAGATTTGGCAAAGTGTATTTTAATGGAAAATGAAATGGAAGGAAGTAGAGTTCGACAAGAAATCGGCCGAAGATTTAGGCGCGTACTTGGGGGTTAGCCCCATCTTGGGAGCATTGATTCTCCAAAGGGGATACAGCGATTTATTGCGCGCAAAAATGTTTATGCGTCCGAAACTTGCGGATTTGGACGATCCTTTCAGGGTTAAAAACCTGCGGCGCGCCGTCCTCAGGATAATAGAGGCCATAGAAAAAAAAGAAAACGTTCTCGTGTTTGGCGACTACGATGTTGACGGCATAACGAGCACAACACTGTTGGTGAGCATATTTCGGCATTTTGGAATATCGCCGACTTATTTTGTCCCCCGAAGAATGGAGGAGGGCTACGGCCTCAGCCAAGCCGCGCTCGAACGGGCCCTTTCCAGCGGTTTGCCCTCGCTGCTGATAGCGCTGGATTGCGGCACAAACGCCCTTGAGGCTGCAAAATACATACGCGGTAAAAACATCGACCTAATAATTGTCGATCACCACCAGGCCAAGGACGTGCCGGCATCGGACCACATTCTTATAAATCCGCATGTCCATAACTTGGGGGCCACTCCGTGGAGCCAACTTTGCACTGTCGGACTCGTGTTTAAATTGGCGCACGGGCTCATAAAGGAAATGCGCCTGCGCAACGACAGGCGTTCGTGGGAGATAAATTTGAAGGATTATCTTGATTTGGTCGCGTTGGGCACGGTGGCGGATCTCGTTCCGCTTGTTGACGAGAACCGCATAATGGCGCGCTACGGAATAAAAAGGCTAAAATCCACGCGGCGGACCGGTATTCAGGCTCTCATACAGGCCAGCGGGATAGCGCTTGGCGACGACATTACGCCCATAGACATATCTTTTAAACTCGGTCCCCGCATAAACGCGAGCGGCCGTTTGGCCGACGCGTCTCTGCCGCTCGAAATGCTTTTGGGCGACGATTTTACGACGTGTTATCGCGCTGCCTGCGAGCTCAACGACATAAACAAGGAGCGCCAGGAAATAGAGCGGGGCGTTCTTGAAGACGCGGTGAGGCAGGTTGAGGACAACAATCTTGGCAAATATCCGTGCATAGTGGTTTTCGATCCCAAATGGCATCCGGGAGTCGTGGGCATAATCGCCGGAAAACTCAGCAGGGAATACCACAAGCCGGTCATAGTTTTCGGCGAGGTGGACTCCGGATTTACGAAGGGTTCGGGCAGAAGCATTCAGGGCATAGATCTTGTTGAGTGCCTGTCTCAGTGCGGCGAAATATTGGGAAGCTGGGGAGGGCATCCCATGGCAGTCGGAGTTTCAGTAATGGAGGATAAGGTTGGTTTGTTTAGGGAAAAAATATCCGACACAATCGTAAAAAAGTACGGTACGGATATCGATTTTTCGCGCAGCGTCACCGTAAATCTTACGCTTGACGTTTCCGACGTCGGCATAGAGCTTCTCGACGAACTTGAGCTTTTGCACCCCTATGGCGAAGGGAATAGGGAGCCGGTTTTTGCGCTCAAAAACGTCGTTTTGCCGAAGCCCGTGGAAGTGTTTGGTTCGGCGCAGAATTACCGTTTTCAAATTCCTCTGGGGGACAACGGATGGATTAACGCGGTTGCATGGAAATGCGCCGACAAGCTTCCGCCTGTCGGGAAGCGCATCGATTTGGCTGTAAAGCTTGGTTGGAACAGGTGGAACAGGAGAAAAACCCCACAGGCGACGCTCGTTGACTGGCGCGAATCAAAGTAGTTCGCACTCTCAGTGTGCCGCTTTAGTTTGCCTGTTCAGTGCGCCTGCCTTGTTCTCGGGAAGGCGTGCGAATCCGTCAGCATTAAAACACCACCATCGCCACAGCAGCAAGAATCATTATCGAACCTGCGGCGCGCCTTAGCGCCGATCCTTGCGACAGATTGTCGAGGCCCGAGGCAAATTTTCCGATGGCAAAGACGAGAACTACCGACATTATTCCCCTTGTATTATATAATATATTGCAAAGAGGTGCGCTCACGTTTCCGGTGAGGGCGGTGAACATAAATATCGACTCGGCAACCATGAGTGCGGCGGCAACGGTTCCCAATAAAATTGCCTTTTTATCGGCGCGTCGCACGTCCGCGCGCAGCGTGCCGAAATAGGGCAGCGATGACAGCAGAAGGACGAAATTGCTTATGCACAGCATTGAAAATGCGGAAAAATTTGAGGAAAATTTTTGTATGAGAACGTCGCACATGGCGTACGAAGAACATGCCCAGATTGCCAGTCCGAACGTAATCCATTCCTTTTTTGAAGATATCCTTCCCTTTGAATAACCCATTATAAATACCGCGGCGCAGCAAATGAAAGCGGCGGCGATCATGGTTTTGGGGAGTTCCATGTCCAGTATTAGTTTCGCAAGGACAAGCACAATCAGAATTTTCACCCCCATAATCGGGGTCATCAGGCTTACCTCGCCTTTGTGGGCGCACAGAAAAGTTGCGATATTCCCCATTGCAAAAAATATTCCCACAAGCACCGGCTGCCAAATTAAAGATGCGTCCCTTATCCCGCCTTCCAAAAACAGAGACGGCAAAAATATCAGCCACATTGCGACGTTGTTGATTACAAGTATGGAATTGGGCGATATTTTTTCTTCGGCGGTGGCCAGTTTTACAAATATTACGCTCACGCTGTAAAGCGCCGCCGCTATGACGGGATATGTCAATTCAATGTTCATGAAAGCGCTGATAGTACATTTTTGTCCAAACTTGAAAAGTAATTTCGAAACTTTGATTATTTTTGAATTGACCGTATTTTTGTGTGTTTTAATTTCAGCTTATGAAAAGGCTTATTATTATAATAATGTCCGTTTTTTGGCTTGCGCTATACGGAGAGGGGAAAAAACCGGTAAATCTTTCGGTTGCGGAGGGTTTTAAAAATCCTGTAGGATATTCGCTTGAAAACTTGTCTTTTTCGTGGATGCTACCGCAAGGCGACGGCATAAGGCAGACCGCCTACCGAATACAGGTGGTGTCAGATCCGAATCATTTTAGGCTTAACGACGTGGATTTGGACAGAATACGCCTGTGGGATTCTGGGAAAGTCGAGAGCGGGCAATCCGTGAAGGTTCCGTTCGGAATAAAAAACTATGAGCCGTTTTCGGGCGACCGCCTGTTTTGGCGCGTAAAGTATTGGGACAATTCCGGCGGCGAGTCGGAATGGTCAGATATAAATTTTTTCGAATACGGAAAATTGCCGGGACACTTTTACGGCAACTACATAACTGGAGGCTTTCCCAAGGATAAAAATTATATGCTTAAAGTGGCCAAAAACAAATATGTAAACAAAGTAAAGCGCAACGAAGTCAAGCCGCTCTATTTCCGAAAAGAATTTGACACCGCAAAAGAGATAAAAAAAGCCCGCCTGTATGTTGCCTCGCTCGGCATATATCAGGCGTATGTCAACGGGAAAAAGGTGGGGAACGAATTTTGGGGTACCGGTTGGACAGATTATCGCAAGCGCCTCCAATGCGATACCTACGATGTCACTGAAATGCTTAGGTGCGGAAACAATGTTTTGGCCGCAACACTCGGGGACGGCTGGTATTCCGGCACGATAGCTTGGCGGCATGTAACTATTTACGGGGACGTTCCAGCCTTAAAAATGCTTCTTGAAATAGAATATGCCGACGGCATGCGCATGAATGTGGTCACTTCCGAGTCTTGGCGTTGGTCTTACGGCCCCATTCAATATTCCGACATTTACATGGGCGAGGTTTACGATGCCAGGCTCGAGATGGACGGTTGGAACGACGTTGGATTTGACGACTCTGGTTGGCTTTCCGCCAAGATATTTACCCCGGCAACTTCCCCGATAATCGATCCGCGCCGCGACCCTCCGGTGCGTGCTGTCGGCGCATTGACGCCTAAAAGCGTGAAAAAAATCGGGGAAGACGCCTACATATTCGACATGGGGCAAAATATGGTCGGCTGGATAAGCGTGGACCTGGACATTCCGAAAGGCAAAAAGATAACGATTAGATATGCCGAAATGCTGAATAAGGACGGCACTTTGTACACTGAAAATTATCGCGCGGCAACTTCGCGCGACGAAATAATCGGCAAAGGCGGGCGCCTTAAATGGTCGCCTTCATTTACCTTTCACGGCTTCAGGTATGTTGAGGTTTCGGGAATAGACTACCAGCCGGAACCCGAAGACGTAAAAGGCGTGGTTTTGCACACCGATATGGCGCATACTTCGGGGTTTGAATGTTCCGACGAATTGATCAACAAGTTGCATTCGTGCATAATATGGGGGCAGAAATCCAATTTCTTCTCCGTTCCGACCGACTGCCCCCAGCGCGACGAAAGGCTCGGCTGGACGGGCGACGCCGCCGTTTTTGCGCCCACGGCCGCGTTTAATATGGACGTAAATTCATTTTACGCCAAGTGGACGCGCGATTTGCTCGACGCTCAATTGGCCGACGGGCGTTATCCGTGGATTGCCCCCGACGTTTTAAATTGCGCAAACGGCGCCCCGGTGTGGGGAGACGCCGGAGTCATAATTCCATGGGAGGTTTATATGGCGTACGGCGACAAAAAAATTCTCGAAAACAATTACGAAGGCATGAAAAAGTGGGTCGAGTGGCAGAGGCGCGACGCCAAGAACTTCATACGTTCGGACGTCGGTTTCGGAGATTGGCTTCAGCCGCACGCCAAACTCACAAGGGGGGACACGCCGGTTTCTCTTATTGCAACCGCGTACTTCGCCCATACAGCCGATCTGCTTTCAAAGGCGGCGCGGGTTCTCGGAAACCGGGCGGACGCAAAAAAATACGCATCGCTTTCGGATGACGTGAAAAGCGCCTTTAACAAGAGGTTTGTCAAATCCGACGGAAGCGTTGAGAGCGATACGCAAACCGCATATCTGCTTCCGCTCAGATTCGACATAATTCCGTCTGGAGAAATGCGCGGCAAGGTTTTCGCAAAACTTTTGGAAAGGATAGAAAAGGACGGCTTTCATTTGAATACTGGCTTTGTAGGCACGCCGCATTTGAATCCGGTGCTTACAAAATTCGGCCGCAATGATTTGGCTTGCCGACTTTTGTTTAACCGCACATATCCGTCGTGGTTGTATCCCATAATGCAGGGCGCGACAACTATGTGGGAGCGTTGGAATAGCTACTCGCACAAAGACGGTTTCGGGAACGTCGACATGAATTCATTTAACCACTATGCGTACGGCGCGATAGGGCAGTGGCTGTATAAGGATATCGGCGGATTATGGTACGACGAGCCGGGATACAAACGCATATTGTTTGATCCGCATCCGGACAAAAGGTTTTCCTATGTTTCTGTTTGGCACGATACGCCCTACGGCAGGGCGTCGTCGAGATGGACAATTTCAAACGGCAGGATGAATTGGTCTATACTTATTCCTTCAAACTCCGAAGGAAGGGTGGTGTTTAGAACGGGAGACGCCTCGAGCGTGCGCGTCGGCGGCAAGGCTGCGCCGATTTCCGGGAAAACCGAAGACGGGTATCCTTTTGCAATTTTGCCAAGCGGGGAATATTTCATTACATACACCCTTTAAAAGGCGTGTTTTTGTCTTGATGCCGCGCGCGTAATTTATCCCGCGCGGCGTTTTTTTATTCCACCTCGGAACCGCCGTATTTGCCGGCAGGCAGGTGGGGCGGTTCAGCCTGCGATATGTTTGAAATTTAAAGTTTATTTGCGGCCTTGTTGTGTTTGAACGCGAGCGCAAGTTGACATATTGGCAACTGGTTTTGCCGTGGAATATTGAAGCCTTATTTCTGATACGCCGTTTCGGCAAAAAAAACGCACGGATTTTCAACGGTGTGCCGGTCGTTTAATCCGTGCGTTTTTTAGCTTTTTAGAACTCCGGTTTTTTTACGGCTTATTGCGCTTAAACGCCTCGAGTATGACCTTTTTCGCAGGCGTCGGTTCTGCGGTAGGCTTGTTGTCGTTTCTATCCGGCCCGTGTTCCACGCTCCAGCCGTTCCATTCGCGGAAGGCGTGGTAGGTCCAGTCCCACCCGTAGGATTCAAATATGTCTATGCAATCCTTAAAGTAGTTCTCGTTTCCGGGAGACCATCTTATGCAGGAGAATTCGCCCACATAGATTCTGGCGCCCCATTTTTGTTGAAAATCCCTCACCGGCTGCAGGCAGTCTATAAGGGACTGTTTCATGAGGGTTTTGCTTTTCGGGTTCGGATAAAATACCACTTTCGGAGGCATGCCTCCAAATACGCCTTGGTGTGTAAGATGCCCCGGATAGTACATATGCACCTGGTAAATTATGTCTTTGAGCGGAAGGGGAGCGAGATATTTAAACGCTTCGGGATTGTCCCAGTTGACGGCTTCCACGGAAATAGGAGTGTCGGGATCTATGGTCCTTATGGCGCGGGCGGCCTGGTATTGCAGTTTTAGGTAGTCGCGCTTTGACGGGCGCGACTGTATCGGCTCGTTGCAAAGGTCGTAGCACCATATTGCGGGATGCCCGTTAAGCTCCTGCGCTATTTTCTTCCATACCTTGATAAATTTGTCGGCGTACCTGTCCTCGAAGAATATCCGCATGTCTTTGTTTTTATAGCGGAACCCCGGGGTACTGTGAAGGCCGACTACGACTTTTATCCCGAGTTTTTGGCACTTGTCGAGAAAGAGCTTCCATGTTTCAATTTGCCTGTCGAGCCACTCGTCGTATCGCTCGAAATAGTCGGGCGCGTTTATGATGGCCTCTTCTTTTTCCCCGTAGGTAAACCTGTTGTCGCCGGGAGAGCCGCCCACCGAGACCCTTATGAGGTTTCCGTTCCATTTGCGGAAGTCTTCAAGGTCTTTTTCATTGTATTTTGTGGCGAACATGGCGCCCCTCATGAGGGGGCAGTTTTTCAGCCTGTCGGAGTATTCGCATTTGAAGTCCGGAGGAAGTTTGGGCGTCCAATACGATGCGCTTTTGCCGACGTGCAGGCGTATGTTTTTAAAGTGTACCGTGCCTTTGACGTTGAAAAACCCTATTGAAAGCTCGCCCTGCAAAATGTCTTCGGGTATGATGTCGAGCATTATGCCGAATTCGTTTTTGAGCTTTCCGACTTCTGGACGGGTGCTGAAGTGTATGGGCTGCGCGTCTTTTACATAAGTGAAGAATATCTTTGTGCCGCCGTCGAACATTCCCTTGCCGGGAGTTCTTTCAAGACCGCTGTCGGATACGACGTCCATAGTAATCATCATGTATTTCCCTTTGCCCTTCGAAAGGTCGATCGGTATCTTTACAATCTGATATGCGCCGTCTTTGAGATATTCGTCGGCTTGGAATTTTATTGAGTTTTGTCCGTCATGGGTATCCGGAGAGGCGTATTTTGTGGCTTTAAAATTCTTAAAGGCCTCCGGAGATATATCGATGTCGTATATTTTTGCGATCGTTTGTGTGAACGAACAAAAACATATAGCGGTTAATGCGATAAATTTCTTTAGCATACGTTTCCTCCTTAATTGGTTTTTCGAAGGGTTATACTTAAAAAAACCGCCGCATCAAGTAAAAACTGTTTTTGGAAACTTCATTCAGATACGTTCCAAATGTTTTGAAATTTAAGCTTGCCGAGAATATTTTTAATGGGCTAATATTGGATCGATGTTTGATAGAAGTTTTCTTTTTAATCTGTCATGGCGGCGCTGATAAACCTTGCGGACGAGGCCGCCGAAAAACGAAAGGCTCTGCTTGTCGGGATACGCCGCCCCGACGAACCCGAAAGCCAGGTTTCGGGACTGCTTGACGAACTCGCCGAACTCGCTAAAAATTTGAGCATCGAGGTAGTCGGCAGGGAGATTGTGCTGTTGCGTGAACCGTCGGCGCATTTTCTTGTCGGGAGGGGGAAGTTTGCGCGCATAACCGAAACCGCTCGCGAATTAAACGCGGATTGCGTGATTTTTGACGACGAACTCAGCGCGGCGCAACAGCGCAATTGGGAGAGGGAGTCGCTCTTAACGGTAGTAAACAGGCAGGAGGTAATATTGGACATATTCGCCTCAAGGGCGCGCACGAAGGAGGCCCGCCTTCAAGTGGAGCTTGCGCGCCTCGAATATGCGTTGCCTCGCCTCAGAAAGGCGTGGTCGCACCTTGACAGGCAAAGGGGAGGCGGAGTGACTCAGCGCGGCGGCGGCGAAAGCCAGCTGGAACTTGACAGGCGCTTTATTTGCGAGCGCATAGCAAAGCTCAAGTCGGAGCTGAAACAGGTTAGGGTGGCGCGCGACGTTCAGCGCAAGAGGCGTATGCGGGTTCCCATGCCGACGGCGGCTGTCGTCGGGTACACAAACGCGGGAAAATCGTCGCTGATAAACGCCCTTGCAAATGTCGGGCTTTTGGCGCAGGACAAACTTTTCGCCACATTAGACCCTACTACCCGTAGGCTGACTTTGCCCAACGGATCGGACGTTCTTTTGACGGATACCGTGGGGTTTGTCAGAAAGCTGCCGCACAGGTTTGTAGAAGCTTTTAAAGCCACGCTTGAGGAGGCGGTAATGTCGGAATTTCTCATGCACGTTGTAGATTGTTCAAGTCCGGACGCGCTGGAACATATAAAGACGACTTTTAAAGTTCTTTCGGAACTCGGCGCGGACGGCAAAAAAATAATAACGGTTATGAACAAGCTGGACGCCGCCAGCGACGGTGCCCTCATTTTCGAATTAAAGCAAAGATATCCCGACGCGCTTTGGGTAAGCGCGCATACCGGGGAGGGGCTTGAACGGCTTTTGATGAAAATCGAGGACGTTATTTCACATGCCGTTCGGCCGATGAGGCTTTTGATTCCCCATTCAGAATACAGGGCGGTAGCCGAGCTCCACAATGCAGGCGCAATCAGGTCGAGGCGCGATACGGACGGAGGCGTGGAAGTCTTTGCGCGCGTTCCACTGAAAATATGCGACTCATATTCTAAATGGGCGATAGGTTGACATGGAAGTCGGCGTTGCCTTTTAGCGCGTTATTTTGTGTTTCGAGGCAAACTTGGTATTGTGCAACCGCGCGTTCTGGGCGAATCGGTATATGCGCCGCATGTTTTTAGGAGCTGTTTTTTAGACTTTTTCGGGATAGCGCGTGGAATCTTGCGGAAATTTTATGTGCGGGGTTTACCTTTTGGCTCTGCGCGGCGGTTGGTATGCGCACGCTTGACAGCCGGATTGAAGGCGCATTCATTTTGGCGTCCGGGGCTTGGAAAAATAAGCGCGCAATTTAAGGGGTTATGTTTTTTTCATCAGTCTATCGATGCAGTTGCATTATGCGGCTTGTATTCACAGACGCTCCGCCGCCAAAGTTGCATTTATAATTAAAACCAATTCCGTTATTAAAAAATCGGCTGTGCGACATAAACACCGTAGAAGGTGAGGCTGCTTTTGAGTATGGACACGCAATGCCGACGTGTTTATGGCAAGCACTTTGGCTTTAGGATTTTTGGCACCTAAATTTTTATTTTTAAAGAATACTTTCGCCCATGTTTATTTCGTGTTTTTGCTTTGGGTTCATGAAAGATGTATCGCGGAATATTTTTTTGTCTCAAAAGAAATTTCCATAAAATTCTTCGTTCTTAGCAAAAATCGCCACAATGTCGCCGTAAGAAATTCTGTTTTATAATTATTAGGAAGACGGTACGTTCCATTTATTATTAAATATAACATGGTATTATAAAACATTATATAGATTTTTGCATGCCTGAAAAAAGTTTGTTCTAAACATGTCGCAATAGCGAGGAGAGTTAAAATCCGTTATACGGACAGGCACTTGTCCATTCTTCATTTTGGCGAGAGCCGCTGCGGGGGTGGGGGGTACTCTCGGCGCATTGCCGAATCGTTTTTCTGGAGGGCTTTCAAAATATTGCGTGATTGTTTTTGGGGATAATGCACCTCTTAAGATACCGTGTCTTATTTTATCGTTTAGCCCGATGCTCTCGCCAGTTTTATGTCCGGCATTCACCGTGACAGGGGGGACAATCCGCCGATATTTGCAAATTCGGAAACGCCCGGAGTTCATTATATTTTCGGCACAATAGAGCTGGGCGGCATTTTAGCTGCGATATTTGCCGCCGCTGTCTTGGCGGGTTTAGGATTCGTCGAGCCGGAACGTTGCCTTTACCGGCGTTTCACGGCGAATTTAGCATTCAAATAATTATATAATTTGACATTCAGGGGCTTTTTGCAAAAATATGCCGGATATTTTATGAGCGTGATAAAATTTATTTCATTTACCCTCTTGGCGCTTCTCGTTTTGGGAGCTTTCTATCTCATGGCGCTTATGGGGCCGGGAAGGGTTGAAGAAGTTGTTGAGAACTATGTAGATCCCACAATAGAGGGAGAGCAGCTTTTAAAGGAGTCTGAAAAATACGAAAAAGAGTTCGAACGCTTGGCGGCGGTGAACGCGCTATCGGACGAAGCGATAGATTATTTAAATAAGGCAATAATATGCCAGGAGCGTTATATAGATAAGGCAAAAACGATGAACCGCGCGCCAGCGGAGCGTTTGATGATGCTTAGGACTCGCCTGCATAATGTCGAGTCGGCTCCGCTCGCCGAAAGCGTGGCTTCACTCGAGAAAAAAGCCGCCGCCGCGGAGGAGGCCGGACAGTACGATACCGCCATAGATTTATACCGCCACGCCTACGACCTTCAGTCGAAAATCAATACCGACTATCCTCTGTCGAAGTACAAGGACATCAGCAGGCGGGTGTCTTTCGACAGGCAGATAAAGATGCTTGAGTCGCGTCCGCTATATTTAAAATCTGTGGACTTTGAAAATAAGGCGCGCCAGGCGTTGGAAAAGAACGATCTGATAGGTGCCAAAAACATGTTTGAAAAAACGATAGAGACGATATCGCAGCTGCATGCGAACCATCCGTCTTCCGTCTATACCGACTTTGCGCGCCTTATGAGGCTTGAGTCTGAGCTTTCTTCGCTGCAGTCGGGAGGCCTCGCCGAGAAAATAGCCGAATCTCTCGAAAAGGCGAAAAACGCCGAATCAAAAGGCGATTATCTTGCGGCGTCCGAGGCGTATTCCGACGCCGTGGAAAACCAGAAAAACCTGAACAAACTCTATCCCAAGAGCCGCCATGTTTCGGAGGAAAACGCGAGGGAATTTGAAAGAAAAAAAATAGAGGCGTACAGCTGGAAATTTGCCAAGGAAATAAAAGACCAGGACGCGGCGCTGCTTAAAAGCCTCAGGTCGGGCAATTTGGAGGGGGTATCGGAGACATCGTCGAACCTGCTCAGAAAAGCGGAACATTTCATGCAAAACTTTCCCCAGAGCAGGATTCTTGACGATGAAATTCTCATGCGCATGCGCTATATAAACTTTATGTCGGGAAACATTGCAAAAATACGCTCCCTGATATTTTCAAATCTCGGCGAAATCGAAGGCGAGCGTAATTTGAAAATGTTGCGCACCGAAGTGACCCAGGAATTGTATTCCCTTGTCATGCAGGAAAATCCAAGCCGATTCGTGGACGATAAAAAAAGGCCCGTTGATTCGGTGACTCTCGAGGACGTGAATAGATTTTGCAATAGGCTTTCGTGGCTTATCGGCCGCGACGTGCAACTCCCGGATAAGAAAATCTATCGCAAAGCGGTAGGTTCGTTAAGGTACGCCGACATTGGCGAAATTTCTTGGAATAACATGAATAGCGGCGGAACAACGCATCCTGCGGCCTCTAAAAAACCGAACGACAGGGGTTTTTACGACCTTCTCGGAAACGTTGCGGAGTATTTGAGACCCGATTCATCGGCTGATTTTGGTTTCGTGGAAATCATAGGCGGAGGCGCCCAAACGTCGTCGGATTCGTTGCTCGATGTTCCCGTATCGAAATTTGACCCCAAACAGCGCAACCGAATGGTCGGTTTTCGCATAGTTGTCGATTTTTCGGAAGGATCCGGGAGGGGAGACAAATGAAAATATATCCGGCCGTCGATATAAAGGACGGAAAATGCGTGCGCCTAAGAAAGGGCGTGGCCGAGGACAGCACGGTGTATTAC
This sequence comes from uncultured Opitutales bacterium, assembly GCA_944389195.1. Lineage (GTDB taxonomy): Bacteria > Verrucomicrobiota > Verrucomicrobiia > Opitutales > Intestinicryptomonadaceae > Merdousia. The sequence continues at coordinate 31,287 of CALXLM010000023.1, read as the reverse complement.
CAAAACCCGCTCGATGCGGCAAAATCTTTTCTCGACGCGGGTTCTAAGGTTATACACGTTGTAGATCTCGACGGCGCTTTCGGAGGCGGCACCAGAAACCTTAAGGCGATATCGGAAATCGCCGCTTTGGGAATGTTTGTGGAGCTCGGGGGTGGGCTGCGCGACGAGCGTTCGGTTCGCGCCGTTTTCGACGCGGGCGTGTCGCGCGCGATAATAGGGACAAAAGCCTGCACCAATCCCGATTTTGCTGCGTCGCTGGCGCAGAAGTACGGAGACGCAATAGCGGTTGGCATCGACGCAAAGGGCGGCATGGTGGCAATAAAGGGGTGGGTGGAAATAGCCGGAATTTCCGCGCTGTCGCTTGCGTCGGAGCTTTCGAGGAAAGGTGTGAAAACCTTTGTTTACACCGACATAGACACCGACGGAATGCTGTCCGGGGTAAATTTGCCGGCGCAGGAAAAAATGCTTGAAACTCTCGCCGCAAATGGGGCGCGCCTTGTGGCTTCGGGCGGAGTGTCGGGCGCCGATGACATTGCGGCCCTCAAAAATTTGTCGTTAAAATATCCGAATTTGGACGGTGTTATAGTCGGCAAGGCTATTTACGAGAAACGCGTCAACCTCAAAGATATTATAAAAATGGCCGGCGCTTAAAAAGGTCATGAATATAGATGTGTTAAAGTCCGACTGGGGGCAATACGCCCTTCTCGACAGCGGCGACAGGTTGAAACTTGAGCGTTTCGGCGATACGACGGTCGTAAGAAGCGAACCAAAGGCTTGGTGGAGGCCTTCAAATCCGGAAATTTGGCGAAACGCCGATGCCCGCTATGTAGAGGGCGGAAACTGCGCGCCCCGTTGGGTTTTCGACAAAAAGGTCAATCCTCCGGTTCTCGATTGGAACGGCGTTAAATTTCGGACAAAATTTGCCGACGGTACAAAACACATCGGGGTTTTCCCCGAGCAGTCGCCCCACTGGCAGTTTATATTCGAATCGGCAAAGAAATTTTCGGCGGAAGGAGCTCCCAAACTTTTGAACCTTTTCGGCTACACGGGGGCGGCCACTCTCGCCGCGGCAAAAGCCGGTTTTGCGGTCACACATGTGGACGCTTCAAGACCGTCCGTCGAATGGGCCAGAAAAAACCAGGCCGAAAGCGGGCTCGGCGGCGCTCCCGTGCGCTGGATAGTTGACGACGCGCTGAAATTTGTCAGGCGGGAGCTCCGCAGGGGGGGGCGCTACGACGCTTTGGTTTTGGATCCTCCAGCTTTTGGAAGGGGGCCTAAAAATGAGTTGTGGAAACTTGAAAGAATGCTGCCGGAGCTTCTCGGCGCGTGTGCCGGCGTACTTTCCAAGAGGCCTCTATTTGTTTTGATGACGCTGTATTCAATCGACGCTTCGCCAATTATGGCCGCAAATATGCTCGATGAGTTTTTCGGGGGAATAGCGGGGGCGGAAACCGGGTGCGGCGAACTCGTGCTTCCCTCAGTGTATGGCTTTGATTTGCCGCTTTCAATATACGCAAAAACGGTTTTTCCGGTCTGACCCATGCGGGGCGAAACCGCCTTGGGGCGTCGTTTTTTTGCGTGCCTCGTTTAAGCATGGCGCTTGTTGGTTATATTATGTTTTTATATAATATAAAAAATTTTTATGCGGGCCGCGAAAGAGCTTGGTTTGCGCGGATTATTTGATTGTAATTAACGTATTATTAATATATTGCGAAAAATATATTAAAATTGAAATTAACGTTTGACAAGGCGGCTAATTGAGGCTTGTGTAGGATTCGGAAAGGCGGAAAGGTTTACTCTGGCATACTGAAAACGGGTCGGCGCCGAAGTATCGGCGCCGTTATGTTTGAGGTTTTGGTTTTACCGTTCCGCGCCGCGTAAAAATTTTTATAATTATAAAATAAAGCAACTACAATGGCAAAGATTACAGTGGACGGAAATCAAATTCTCGATTTGGGTAAAAAGGGCCCTTCTGGAGGTTTGAAAATTCAGAGATTTTTTACAAAGGACGGCGTTTTTGCGTACGATACGGCAAAATGGGTTCGCCACGATATTAAGATGTTTGCGGCGGGTGAAACCGTTTTTGAACGCAGGAATGTGGAAGTTCCCGCGCATTGGGGCGAAAACGCGCTTAAGATAACCGTTAGCAAGTATATATTCGGCAAGGAGCCGGGGTCGCCGGAATACGAGGATTCGGTAAAAAATATTTTCGACAGGATCGCCAATACATATACCGTATGGGGATACCAAATGGGGTATTTCGCCGATGAGAAATCGGCTTTGATATTCAATCAGGAGATGAAATATATGCTCCTTCATCAGATATGGGCGCCCAACAGCCCGGTGTGGTTCAACATAGGCCAATGGGAGCAGTGGAGATGGGGGCGCCCCGACTTGCGGGATATTTTGGGGAATAAGGGAAATACGGCGTATTACGGCGTTGAAAACAAGAAGGGCGCTGTGGAGGCGAAAAAAGCCGTCAACGCATACGCAAATCCGCAGGCGAGCGCGTGTTTTATTCTCGGGGTCAAAGATTCCATGGAGGCCATTCTGAAGCATCAATATACGGAGGGGTGCATTTTTTCGAGCGGTTCCGGTGTTGGAATAAACATTTCGTCGATAAGGAGCGAGGGGGAGCCGATAGCGGGGAAAGGGTCCGCGTCGGGCCCGCTTTCGTTCGACAGGGGATGGGACAAGATGGCGGGAGCCATAAAGTCTGGCGGCAAAACGCGCCGCGCGGCGAGAATGGTCGTAATGTACTCCGACCATCCCGATGTGTTTGAATTTGTAAACACCAAATTTAAGCAGGAGGAGGTCGCAAAGGTCATATTGCAGGAGCACAATGTGCAGTACGGCCTCCGCAAGCTTGCCGAACAAAAACTTAAAGACGGAACGCCGGAGGAACACATCGCCGCGAGAATGCTTTTGTCAACGCCTTTTGTTGTCGATAAGTCGTTCAGCCCCGCGATGGACGATCTCATTTACGGCCAGACTCTCTCAAACCAGAACGCAAACCACACAGTTTCGATGAAGAGCGGCTTTTGGCTCGCGTTTAAAAACGGCGAGAAATACGCCACGCGCTGGGTTAAGGATCCCGGCCATATAGTCCGCCAATACGAGCCTCTTGAATTGCTCAACTTGATGGCGAACGCAATTTGGAACAACGCCGAGCCGGGTCTCCACAACAACGATATAATAAACTTCTGGAGTACATTCCGCGACGAGGTTATGATAGAGACAAGCAACCCTTGTTCGGAATATCTCGGCCCCGTATTTAGTTCGTGCAATTTGAGTTCGTTTAACATATTGCGTTTTTACAAAAACTGTTCTTTCGATATAGAGAGGTTCAAAAAGGCGGTTCAAATAGCGATGCTTGCCGCCGATATGAATGTTTCAAGGGGTGGATTCCCGATTCCGGACATAGCGATAAATACAGTAAATTACAGAACCACCGGCATAGGATTCGCAAACGTGGGTGGGCTTTTGATGTCTTTGGGAATTCCATACGATTCTCCGAGCGGCAGGGCTGTAGCCGCTTCGTTGGCGTCTCTGCTGACTTCCGCGTGTTATTCTGTAAGTGCCCAGCTTGCCGGCATTCTCGGCGATTTTGCAAAGTATTCGCTGATTAAAAATAGCATGAGGCGCGTTATCAACATGCATTCGCTGATGAACGACGAGCTTAAGAAGATAGCCGGCATGAAGGTTTCACCGATGCGCAATCTCGATTTGCCCTCTGAGGAGTCGTTTACGCCTGAAGATGCAGTGGAGGGATTTAAGAAGAGCATAGGAGCCTCGGAGCTTAACGTGGGCGACGAATGGAGGGCGGTAATTGCGGAGGCTGGCGAACTGTGGTCAGGCGTTCGTTCGGCAAAATCTTTCCGCAACAGCTTTGTGACGTGCATTGCGCCTACAGGCACAATAAGCGCGCCTCTCGGAATATATGAAGAGGGTACGACTTCTGCGGAGCCTGAATATTCGCTCGTCAAGCACAAGCAGCTCAGCGGCGGCGGTACGATGACGCTCATAAACGGCTTGGTGCCGTTGGGACTTGCAAAATTGGGCTATTCTTTCGAGCAGATAGCCACAATCGTGGCGGAAGTGTCGGGGCTTGCGGGCGTCGAAAACTTCCTGCAGTCAAAGCATGTGAAGGAGCGTTTGGACATACTCAGAAACCTGTGCGACGGCGGGGAAATTTGCAGGGAAATATGTTCGCGCATTTCCATGTTTAGGGACGACGACGAGTATTTCGCTTTCATAAAGCAGTTGGCCTCGCAGTCGGAAAAGGGCAAACTTTCTATAGGCGACATGTCTATTTATTTCGGGTGCGGCCACATGGAAAACATTCCGTGGGTAAACCAGGACACCCTTAAAGTGTTCGATTGCGCAAATACGGCCTACGGAGGTACGCGCTGCATCGCCACTGAGGGGCATGTCAAGATGCTTGGAGCCTTGCAGCCGTTTATATCCGGCGCTTCTTCAAAAACCATTAACATGCCGGCTTCCGCTACTGAAGACGACATCGTGAACAGCCTTATAGAGAGCCACGAACTCGGCGTCAAGTGCATCGCCATATATAGGGACGGCTCAAAGGCGAACGCCGTTTACAGCACGCGCCTCGATTCCACCGAGGTTCAGGAGGCGTGGCAGCAGCTTCTTAAGACCGCGACACAAATAAGAATCCAGGAGCATGCTAATCCGATACGCAAGCGGCTTCCGTACCGCCGTTGGGGCCAGACAGTCAAGTTTACAATTGGCAACGATATCAACGGTTTCATGACGGTCGGCATATCCGAAACCGGCACGTGCGCCGAGATTTTCGGACATTTGGGACAGGGCGGCTCGTTTATCAACGGAATGTTCGACGCATTCTGCAAAGCATTCTCCATCGCGCTGCAATACGGAGTTCCCTTTGACAGCTTTATATCGTCTTTCAGGTATATGTCGTTCGACCCCTCGGGTTGGGTCAAGATAGGCGAGTATCAGGACGAGGACAAGCCGGAAATCCACACTTGCAAGAGCATAGTCGATCTTCTCATGCAGCTTCTCGACTGGATGTTCCCGGCTGAAAACGAGCGCAGGCTGCGTTCGCTCGACCAGAATTACATAAGCGAAATGTTCTCCAACGGCGTGCATGCGCTCAAGATAAAGTCTATCGAGCAGCCGATGCAGACGGAATTGCCGTTGACCACTTCGAGGCCCGCTTCTGAGTTAAAGAAGCGCGACAAGGGAATGGGCACGGCGCTGACTTGTCCCAAATGCCACTCCCTGGCTTATGTGTTCGACGGCAAATGCCGTTCGTGCCGCGATTGCGGATATAAGGACGGCGGTTGCGGCGCTTAACCACTTAAAATCTGGGAATTGCCGGCCGGCGCATTTTGTTTCCGAAAAATTCCGGAGGAGGAATTTTTCGGATTTGCGCGTTTTCCATTAACATTCGGAGATTTGGCGCCGCGGGAGTCAGCTTGCCCAAGCGCGTGCATGCGGAGGGCTTTTGCCCTGCGACGGGAAGTGCCAAAATTATGCCTCGCTGCGGAAGGAATCGGCCGCTTTTTTAACGGCCTTTGGGATTAAATATCGCGCAAATATCCGGACTTTGCCCGTAAAATAAAAGGGAGTCTTGCCAGAAAACGCGGAGCTTGCCGGGGCATTATTTGTCCGGCTGCGATTCGGGTGATAGATATTTAACCATTACCACGTCTCCGACAAGCGCCGTTCCGCTAAGCGTTTTAAAAGTGGAGCACGACCGGTGGGAAACCTTCATGTTTTGGAGTATGGCAGTCGGATTCATTTTTGCGTCGCAAGCGTAATACATCGGGGTTCTTCCCCTGACTGCGTTCGGAGAGCTTACGCTTACTATTACGAATTCGCCGTCTTTTCTGACAATTCTTCCTACATAAAGGTCAATGTCTTTATGCGGCAGGTTAGCCAAATATTGCCGCATTGACGGTGAGGGCGCCACGCGCCCTGTCAGCTTGCGCCTTGCGGATTGTCCGAAAACCTCCGCAGGCGCGGCAACCATAAGCGCAACATAAAAAACAGCCACGCTTCGGAATAATGCCGATAAAGATGCAAAGCGCGTTTCCACGCCCTACGAATCCCTTGTTTTTCTAAAATGGTCGAATCCCGGCCCGCTCGAGTTTCCTTCCGCTTCAAAGAAGCCGTGAAGCTGGCGGATTCTTGTCGGGTGCCTCATTTTACGCAAAGCTTTTGCCTCTATTTGGCGTATGCGCTCGCGCGTCACGTTGAACTGTTTGCCGACCTCCTCAAGGGTGCGAGAATATCCGTCCTGAAGGCCGAAGCGCAGCGTTAAAACTTTGCGTTCGCGCGGAGTGAGAGAGTCGAGAACGTCCATGAGCTTTTCGCGCAAAAGCGAATAGGCGGTCATGTCGTAGGGGTTTTCGGCGCCTTTGTCTTCGATGAAATCCCCGAAATTTGTATCGTCCGAATCGCCCACCGGGCTTTGCAGGGAAATAGGCTGCTGCGCCATTTTCATGATTGACTGAACGCGCTCGACCGGAAACTGCATCTCGTTTGCGACCTCTTCGGGAGTCGGTTCATGCCCGAGCTCCTGCAGCAGCTGCTTTTGCACCTGCATAACCTTGTTCAGGGTTTCAATCATGTGCACGGGTATGCGTATCGTGCGTGCCTGGTCGGCAATGGACCTCGTTATGGCTTGGCGTATCCACCACGTGGCGTATGTGGAAAATTTGTATCCGCGCTTATATTCGAACTTTTCGACGGCCTTCATCAGCCCCATGTTCCCCTCCTGAATCAGGTCGAGAAAATTGAGGCCGCGGTTGGTGTATTTTTTTGCTATGGAAATTACGAGGCGCAAATTTGCGCGCACCATTTCGGTTTTCGCCTTGTGCGCCTCGCGCATTGCCTGGCGCACCGACTTAACCAAATCGACGAGCTCCGAAGGATCGATGCAATACATGCAGCGTATTTCGTTGAGACGCGCGTTGATGGCGTTGCTGTCGCCGATTTTCGTTTTTTTGCCGATTTTTTCTATTGCCCGCAGCTTGTATAGGCAATCCTCGATTTCCCGCAGCGTGGGGGCGAGGGAGTCGAGAAATTCCTCAAAGACCTTGAGCTTGAATTTAAATCCCTTAATATATATGTCTTTCAGCTTTCCCTCGAGGTTTTTAAAAAGCGTCAAATGCCGCTTTTTCAGTGCCGGATTTTCCGCTGCTTCGGCGTTTTCCCATGACTTGTCGAGCTTTGCCTGAATGTCCTCAGCTTTTTTTATGTATTCGGGAAGTTCCGCAAAATAGTTTTCTCGCACGTCAACCTTTTTGTCGAGCACGATTTTGTCGAAACGCTCTTCTTTTGCTGAAAGCTTTTTTGCTATGTCGATTTGAAACTTGTTTGTGAGCGATACCGAAAACAGCGCCTTTATGGCTTTGTTTTCCGCCGCTTCTATGCGTTTGGATATGGAGACCTCCTCCTCGCGGGTAAGCAGGGGAACCTGCCCCATTTGCTTGAGATACATCCTTACCGGATCGTCCAATGTGTCGGACTGCAGTGCTCTTGTTTGGCGCTCTTCGGATTCCTCCTTGCGCGTCTTGTAATTTTCTATCTCCTCGTCGTTGTCGAGAATTTCGACCTCGAGGTTTTCGAGTATGTTTATTACGTTGTCGAATTCGCCGGGATCGCTAAGCGTTTCGGTCAGGTACTTGTTGATGTCCTGGTTGGTCAGAAAGCCCTTTTCCTTGGAGAGATGTATGAGCTGCCTAATTTTATCGTTAAGCTTTCTTTTATGTTCGGCCGCCGGGTTTTTCGCCTTTTTTTGCGTATTTTGAACCGGCTTTTCAGGAGGGGTCGCAGCGGAGCGCTTGGGAGCCGGAACTTGCGCGGCTTTTTGCGGCGCTGTCTTGGGGGCTGCCTTTGGAGCGGTTTTTTTGCGGTTTTCCTTTTCCGGCGCTTTTTCGGCGGGCTTTTTCGGGGCGGGCTTGGACGCCTTTTTTTGAGCCGATTTCGGCGCGGCTGCCTTGGACGCCTTTTGAGGCGCCGCTTTTTTCGGAGCCGATTTTTTTGATTCGGCGTTCCTCTGGTTCTTCTTTGTAGACATACTCTGTTTTTTTATTGTTTAAAAATACTTATTCTTCCTCTATGCGCGCCGGAGGATTTTTAGACTCCCTCCTTATGCGCGATATCTTCTTGAGAATTTCAATGGACTCGTCCTGGTCAGACCGCGAGACCTCCAGAAGCTTTTTGTTTAATGCCTCCAGTTCGTCGGCGTAAAAGTTTTTGTAGATTTTTTTTATGCATTCGTTGGCGTATTTTATCGGATTTTCAATGGATGACTTTTCTGTGCAGCATATTTTGTATATTAGGTTTTTTTCGTCGTCGCTGTCAAAAAACGCGTCAATCTCGGAAAGAGAAAATCCGAGTCCCTCGCGGTAGAGCGCCAGAATTTTTTTTAGCGTTCTGGCTTCCGTAGAATTCCCTCTAATCCAAACGTCGTCAAGAACCTCCGAAAGCGCCTTTGCGACATTATCGTAATGAAGGCATACAAGTAAAGCGTCGTAAATCGAATTTGTCAACATTCCTTGCGCCGGATTTGCGCCCTGGTCGCCGCCGTCCCCGCGCCCGGCGGAAATTCGGCGTTTTTCCCATTCCGAATAGTCCTTTGAAACCGACGTAAGGTCGGTCATCGTCGCATAGGATATTTCCCTCAGGTGGTCGTCGCGCAAGACGTTTGATTTGCACGCGGACACCATCTCGAAAAGCGAAAGCATTGCGCTGCGCCTGTCCTGCGGAGTGGGGGAGGGAATGTCGGAAAGAATATGTTTTGCCGCAAAGCTTAGGGCGGTCTTTTTTCCGTTTTCGACGAGCTCGCGCATGGCATCGGCGCCGAACTTTTTTATGAATGAGTCGGGGTCGTCCCCGCCGGGTATCACCGCCACAAAGGGTTCGAGTTCGGCCCTGAAGCATATTGGTATCACCCTAAGGGTGGCGCGCTGGCCTGCGGAGTCGCCGTCGAAAAGGAGGACCACCTTGTCGGCATAACGCTTGATTAATCCGAAATGTTCCGCTCCGGCGGCGGTTCCCTGCGTGGCCACGGTGTTTTTAAAGCCGGCGCAAAACATTCGCACGGCGTCGAGCTGCCCCTCGACGACTATACATGTGTTCTTTTCCTTGGCGAAATTTTTAGCCTTGTCCATGTTGAAAACGACAAGGTTCTTTTTGAATATTTCGGTATCCCTGGAATTTACGTATTTTCCCTCCTCAGACGGGGCGTCGGGGGTGAATTTTGTCTTTCTTGCCGTGAAGGCGATCACGCGCCCCTGTATGTCGCATATGGGTATCATGAGCCTTCCGCGGAAACGCGGATAGAAGTTGCGCAAATTTTTTTCGCCGTCGCGCGCAGAGAATATTCCGGATGCGGCTATGGCCGCAGGATCGTATTTTTTCGAGGCAAAAAGGCGCCTTAGACCCGACGGGTCGGCCGGGGCGAAACCTATGCGCAGCTCTTTTGCGTCTTCGAGGGTGAATCCGCGCTCGCGGGTCCAATATTCCCGCATCTGTCCGGCTTCTTCGCTGTCGGAAAAGAACTGTTTTGAATACCAGTCGGCGGCGTCTTCGTGCATGTCAAAAAGCTGCTTTCGCTGCGATGCCGTTCCGCTTCCGCCGTCGGATTCGTACTCAAGGGTTATGGCGTACTTTTTTGCTATGAACTCGACGGCTTCGGGGAAATTCAGGTTTTCCTTAGCCATTACGAACTTAAAAATGTCGCCCCCTTGCGACGTGCTGAAACAATAGTAGAAGCCCTTGTCTGGATATACGAAAAACGACGGCGTTTTTTCGTGGGAAAATGGGCTAAGCCCGCGGTATGCCGAACCGCTCTTTTTTAGGCTTACGTAGTTTGAAATCAAATCGGCAAGCCCGACGCGCGAACGCACCTCCTCGATAGATGATTGTTTTATGCGCCCCATTATTTCTGCGCCGAAAGCTCCTTGTATTCCTCGGCCATTTCGTCGTACAGAACGTGTTCCTTAGGCGTGTTCGCCAAAAAATAGTTGTAGAAAAACACGGCGTTACGCTTGTTTCCTATAAGTTTGTAGGTCCGCGCCAAATCGACCCATATCTCCGGATTATTGGGGAATTTTTCATATGCACGGTAAACTTTATTTAAGAATTTCTCGTTGTTTAAAACTCTGCTTGCGTTGCGGAGATAGAAAAGCGTAGCGTCGATATCGTCGGGGTTGCGCTTGTAGGCTTCGGCGGCCGCCATGTATGAGTCGTTGTCCCTTTTTGAGAGTTCGTAGGCTTTTGCAAGCGCCCTCCATGCGGCTTCCGGTTCCGGATTTTTTGCTATCGCCATGTGGGCCGACTTTTCGGCCTCGCGGGCGTCGTTTTTTGCGATGGCATCGTAGCACTTCTGCACGAGGGCGTCGTATTCTGAGGGTTTTGCGGGAGTGCTGGTTTCGTCCTTTACGCCGGCAGAATTTTCTACGGGAGCGTCTTCGGTTTTCACGGCGTCCACAGCCTCTTTTTCGGTCATATCTGGCTTTTCATCGGCAGCGTCGGAGGTTTTTTGCGATTCGCTCGCAGAAGCGGTTTTTGATGCTTCCCCTTCCGAAGTGGGAATGGCGGAACCGCCTTTTTCCCCATCGCCGTTTTTTGCGGCGGAATTTTCGGACGGTTTGACCGGGGAACTTTCACTTTTCGAATTTTTGTCTGGCGTGCTTGCGCCGGCTGCGCTTTCCCCGGTATCGGAGGACGCCGCCTGCCCGACGGATTTTGCGGACTGGCTTTCTGGGGGCGCGCTTTTTTCGGCTTTAATGGCTTCGTTGACGGCGCTAAGGGCGGCCCTGAAATCCTTGATTTGAGAGCGCAGGGCGGGATATTTTTCGTCCACCAGCTTCGGCGATATTTTATCGAGCTCTGCGACGGCTTCCTCAAGGAGGGCCGTTTCTTTTTGAGAAAGATATATCGTCACAAGGCCCAGCAGGATTTCCTTTCTGGTTTCAGTATTTTCGGGCAGGGTAGCTTTGAAGGCAGCCTCGAGCCATTTTCGGCCCTGTACGGCGTTGCCGATTTTTACAAAAAGGTTTCCTATTCTTGCGGCTTCCGCGGTGTTGGGGTTGCGCCCGGCAGCCTTGAGGCCGCTTAACATGGCGGTCAACGCGTCCTGGTATTTTTCCTGTTTTGAAAAACATTCAGACAGCGCCCGCCATGCGACGGCGTCTGACGGCTTGAGCTTTAAGTATTTTTCATACGCCCTTGAAGCGGAATCGAATGCGTTAGACTGTTCGTATGCCTTTGCCGCGCTAATTTGCAGTTCGGCGTCGCCGCCTTTTTGGGAGGCGGCATTTTCGAAAAACATCGCCGCGCTTGCGAGCTGGCCGTTTTGCATGTAGGCGTATGCGAGCGCTTCGCAAAGCTCAGCGCTGCTTCCGCATTTCTGGTAGGTTTCCTCCAGAAGCTTTATCGCCTCGGGAGACTTTTCCTCAAACATCAAAACTTGAGCGCGGCGCACCGACATTTCGGTTTGCTTTTTGTTTTCGGCCGCTATTTGTTCGGGCGTTTTCTCCCCGCATCCCGACAGCAGTGTTGACAACAGTGCAATGCCGCAAAAAAATGCGCGCATTAAAATATACTTCGATGCTTGCATAAATTTTAAAATTCGCTTTTATTGACCCGATTATCTTTTATTCAGCCAGATTTTTATTGGCGGGGCAATATAATTATGAAAAATTCCATCAAAAAACTCGCGTTTTTTCAAGCGCTAACGGTATTGGCGGCTTCCGTTTTCGCGGCGCCGGGCGCGGCCGGTTCCCCAACCCCTTCGGAGTCGGACAGAATGAGGGGCGTGATTTTCGAGTGCAACCTCCCGGATTTTTCTGATTCGAACTACAATAGAGCCGTATCAGCCCTCATGTCGGCGTTTGAAAAGGAATATGGCTCAAAAATATCTCCCGCGACAAAGGGTAGGGTCGGATTGAAAATCTACACTAATTCCGGACCGGGAATGTGCACCCCGCGTCCGCTTGTCGACGCTGTCGTAGCGCAGCTTGAAAAGCGCGGCTATAAGCGCGAAAATATTACGCTAGTGGATATGAGCAGGCGCAGAATGCGCGATTGCGGATTCCTTCCGCGCGTTTCCGCTCTCCAAAAAGGAACTCCCGACAACTACAACGGTTGTCCGGTGGCTGATATCGAAAGCGGGCAATTTTTCGACAAGCGCTGGTATTACGACAACGCACTTATGCCAAAGTCGATGAAAAACATAGACGCTACTTCAAGCCTGTACAATCCGGAACTGCGTAAAAGCTATCTTCCGGTGCCACTCTTTCTGACGGTCGATTTCTGGATAAACCTGCCAGTGATTACAGATATGGAGGGTCTCGGAGTATGCGCGGCGATAGGCAATGCAAGCATATGGAATATGTCGAACAACGAGAGATTCTTAAAACAGCCGGCCAACGCGTCAATGGCCGCCGCCGAGGTTGCGTCCATACCAGAGCTTAGGGGGTCCAATCTGATGACGATTCTTACGTTGGAACGCGGCCAGTTTGTAGGCGGGGCGGTGTTTAATTCCCGCTGCTCGTTTTCAGAAAATACGCTTTATTTGAGCGCCAATCCGGTGGTTATAGACTATCTGGCGTGGAATCTGATAAACAAATATCGCCGTTCGTTCGGATTTGCCCCGATAGATCCGATTCCGCCGCTTTTAAACTATTGTAGGGAACTGAAGCTCGGCGATTACGATTTGCGCAAGATAAGGCGTGTTAGCGTGCCGTACGTTTCCAAAGACAGATAGCCATGCCAGATAGAGAGGATATTTTTGACATAGTCGATTCCTCCGACCGCGTCGTGGGGCGGGCTCCGCGTTCGGAGGTTCACTCAAAGGGGCTTTTGCATCGCGCCTCCCATGTTTTAATGTTTAAGGGTAGGGGGGGGGCGCGCAGTATTCTTCTTCAGCGCCGCTCTGAAACAAAGGATTCATATCCCGGAATATATACCACTTCCTGTTCGGGGCACGTCGATAGCGGAGAATCGTATTCTGAGGCCGCAGTGCGCGAAATGGCGGAGGAAACCGGTTTGCGCGTAGATGCCTCTAGGCTTTCAAAAATCGGCAAAGTCGGCGCGTGCTCCGAAACGGGGAACGAATTTACATGCGTTTACGCTATGGAATGCGACGGGTCGGAAATTTTTTCGCCCCCTCCCGATGAAGTCGCGTCGCTCGAATGGGTGAAGGTTTCCGATTTTGAAAAGGCGGCGTCGGAAAATCCCGCTGAATTTACGCCTTCGTTTCTTTGCGTTTACAGATTTTATTTGTCGAAAGCATTTGGCGGAGTTTAATTTTTTTATTGATGGCAAAATGAGCAATGTAAGAGTGAGATTCGCACCCAGTCCGACTGGGTTTTTCCATATCGGAAGCGCGCGCACCGCGCTGTTTAACTGGCTGTACGCAAGGCACACGGGGGGGACTTTTGTGCTGCGCATAGAGGATACAGACAGCGAAAGGAATTCCGAAGAATATTTGAACGTTATCAAGGACGGAATGAAATGGCTCGGGCTTGATTGGGACGAAGGCCCGGACGTGGGCGGGAATTTCGGCCCGTATTTTCAGAGCAAGCGCGACGGAATATACCGGGAGTATCTCGAAATCTTGCGTTCAAAAGGCAGGGCATACGACAAGGACGGCGCAGTTTTTTTCAAGGTTTCCGGCGAACCGCAGGTTTTGCACGACGCCGTGTACGGTGACGTCGAACGCGTGGAGGAAAAAGACTTCCCGATATTCCGCTCAAACGGCACTCCCGTATTCCATTTCGTAAACGTCGTGGACGATATTTGCATGGGCATAACAAACGTCATACGCGGGCAGGACCACCTTACTAATACGAACAAACACATAGAGTTGTTTAAGGCTTTCGGCGCCCCGATGCCCCAGTTTGCGCATATACCTCTCATACTTAAGAGCGAAGGGCAGGGGAAGATGAGCAAGCGCGACCGCGGCGCCCTCATAGAAGAGTATCAGGTTAAAAATTTTATGCCTGAAGCGGTGCGCAACTACCTTTGCATGCTCGGGTGGAATCCGAAAAACGGCAAGGAAATTATGCCGATAGAGGAGATAATTTCCCTTTTCGACTTTAGCGGCATAGTAAAAAGCAACGCGCGCTTTGACGAGCGTAAAATGGCGCATTTTAATACCGAACACTTGCGCGCGCTTCCCCGCGATAAGTTCAGGGCGATAGCCCGCCGCGCGGTCGAGTCCGAAAGCGATATAGATTTGGGGAAAGACGAGGCATATATCGGAAAAGTCTTCGATTTGTGCCAGCCTAAAGCGGCAAATATGGAGTCTTTGCCGTCTATGGTGCGCTACTTTTTTTCCGACGATTATCCGTTCGATTCTGCCGGGCGCGAAAAGATATTTAAAAAGGGCGATCCTCTCGCCAGGCTCGCCGAGGCTTTCGAAGTATTAAAAAATCTTGAATCCTTTGATAAGGATTCGATTTATGCGGCGATATGTTCTCTTGCGGAAAATGCCGGAAGAAAGTCGAGCGAGTATTTTCAAATAGTGCGTTTTGCCGTGACGGGACAGGCAGGCGGGCCTGATTTGTTCCCAATGCTCGAAATATTGGGTAGGGAAAGGGTATTATCCAGAATTGGGTCGGCTTTCTCGAAAATAGGGTAGCGATAAGCTCGCAGCATTTATAAAAGGCTTAAGCTATTGGCTTTCGCAGACAAGAGTGCAATCCGCACTTTCCTGCTTCGGGAGCGTTTTTTAGAAAGTTAAAGGCGGGTTTTGATAACCGGAAGGGGAAATTTGGTATTTGGGGGTGCATAGAACGCAATATTATTTTGATGTTCCTATTTTGAAATTTCACCTGTGCAGGCGTTTCTCCCGCGGGGCGGTTTGGGGGTTAGCGTTTATACATGTTTACGATACAGGGAAACGTCATACGCTAAACGGTTAAAATGCCGGTTGTTGATTAAAATTTACGGTGATGTTCCGCGTTCCAATTTCGCATATCTACGGCGAAATAGCCATCGGATTTTGACGCGTTCAATATTTGCAATCGGCAAATAAAAGATATCATGGGAGGATAATTTTATATGCATACGTATTTTTGTTTTTCATGCTTTATATATTAAATGAATTTATAACATTATAATTAATATTTTATTATTATAATATAATAATAAAAGGTTGCCTAAATTTTAATATTATCCATATTACGCATATTCGTTTTGTCATGAACATATATAGACATGGATACCGCGCTTTTATGTGCATTTAAAAAGGGCGGCGAACCATCTTTAACCTGTCGATATATCTATTTATTGCCATCGCACTTGCGTGTATCGCTAGCTTTTTATTTTTAATTCTGATGATGAAACACTTGCGAACAAGAACGGGTCCGCAGCGCCGATGCAAAACTTGTGCAAAAACGTTTTTGCGTTTATTAACGGCGTGTAGAACCATGCTTTAACATTTACTGCTGCAATACAATATTGCCGCAATCTGCGGGCTTAATTTGGCAGACGGCTTACGGTGAAGCTACTGGTTGTTATGCTATGAGTCTCTATGTCCGTATATATGTGCAAAACAGAATTGTCCAGGCGTCATGCATAAAACAGAATAAGTAAAGACCTCTAATGTATTGCTTTCGAATCGCTATCGCTTGCAGAATGAGCGCTGTGCCACCTATTACAATAGGCTGTTTTCTTTTGTTTTGGCATGGCGTCTATACCATTCTATTGTCCGTTTAAGACCCTCATTTAAAGAAACTTTTGGCGAATAGCCAAGGGCGGCCATCTTGGAAATATCCGGGCAGCGCCTCGGCGTTTCGCCTTTATTTGGAGTACCGGGATTTATTGTCAGCCGAACTTCGTAAATTTTAGCGATTTCTTCGGCGAGTTCCTTTATTGAAATCTCTCGCATTGCGCCGATGTGGTAAACGTTCATCGAATCGCCCTTAAGCCACATTGTAATAATTCCGCCAACAATGTCGTCAACATAACAGAAAGCGCGGGTTTGGGTTCCGTCACCCTGTATTGAAATTGTTCTTTCTTCGCCGTCGCCTGACTGTTCAATTTTTTCAATGAGCTGGGGTATAACATGTTTCCACCCCATGTCGGGGCCGTAAACATTGTGCGGCCTAAACACTTGGACTTTTTTTAATGCCTTGCCGCAGTAATTGAACGCTATCAATTCTGAAATCAATTTTGATCCGCCATACGAATATCTCGGATTTAACGAATCGGGAATTGTAAGCGCAATATTTTCGTCAGTGGGAATTTTAGCCGGAGTCTGATAAACTTCGGCAGACGATGCGACAATAAGGCTGGCTATCTTTGTTTTTAATGAGGCGTTTGCCACCGCGAGCATACCACGCACTCCAACGTCCAAAACCAAGTCCGGATGTTTGTAAAAGTTTTCCGTGCCGTTTATTGCCGCAAGATGAAAAACTGCGGTACAACCCTCAAAAATAGGGATTAATTCTTTTTCCTCCCTTACGTCGGCTTTGTATATGGTCAAATTGGGATTTTTTATAGACTTGAGGCGTTCAGGATCTCCCCTCGAAAAATTGTCTATGGCGCGGACGCCGTAGTTTAATTCCAGCAATTTTCTTACAAGATAGGCGCCTATAAAGCCGCCAGCCCCGGTTATAGCAACAGTTTCCATGTCAGCGCTTTTTTCGACTATTCCCATACGTTCCCCACCGAATAATAAAATTGATTTCGATGCGATAAAGTTTCGAAATTAAGATTGTTCCAATAATCGTAAACAAAACCGTTTGGCGACAGATTTTCCCTGTAAAAGTCTATGTTAAACTTTGAAAAGAAGGGGTGGTTGTTGGCGATTATTGCGATATCCGCGCCTTTTATTGCATCTTTAATGTTGTCGAACATTTTTATGGCTGGAGGCAGCTCCGGCGGGTGGTCTGCCCCAATTACCGGATCGAATCCGTTGACACTTCCAAAATCTTGTCTTCGCTCTATTTCTTCATATATTTTTAAAGACATGGAGCCGCGAAGGTCGTTTGTCGCCGGAACGCCCTTGAATGCCAGTCCGAGCAAAGCCACAGTATATGGTTTTCTTATGTTTTTTTGGGCGGCTATTTTGGCAATTTCGTCCACGGTTTCGGAGGGTTGGCGTTCGTTTACAAGCCGTGAAGCCTTGGTAATTTCCAATTCAATTCCCGTCGGTTTCAAAGAGTACATAAGAATATGCGGGTCTTTTTCCAAACAGGGGCCTCCTACGAGTCCGGGAAGGGCGACGTTTGTTCGGGGATAATCAATTTTACCGCAGCGGATAACCTCATAGGCGTCTATTCCCAGCGCCACGCACGCTCTGGCTATTTCGTTGGCGAATCCGAACCGCACGTCCCTTGAAGTGTTATCGACAAGCTTTATCATCTCGGCCGTTTCCGGAGACGAGACAATAATGGTTGTCTTTGTGGAAAGGCTGAACAGCGAATTTGCCGCCGTTGAAGATTTGCCGTCTATGCCACCTATGATCTGCGGCAACTCCGAAAGCTCCCTGAGCGCACGTCCCTCCAATGTGCGCTCGGGGCACATCGCCAAATAATATTGCTTTCCGGTGGCGTCGAGCACGGGTTTTACAATATTCCTTGTCGTTCCTATCTGCACTGTCGAGCGCAAAATTACGGTTGCACCGTCCTGCATATGTGAAGCTACTTGTTCCGTAGCTTGGCGTATCATGTCAAGCCGCGGCGTGTGGGTGCCTTTTAGCAATGGGGTTCCCACTGTTATCACATAAAAGTCGCATGGGGGGATTTTTTCCTCCATTTCATTGTAGGCGTGCAGCGTGCCGTTTTCCACAACGGATTTTAGAGCTGCGTCCAAGCCTGCTTCCGAGAAGTGCGGGATTCCATTGTTCGTCAAATCCACAACCTCTTTGCGTTTTTCAATGCCGAATACTTTTAGGCCGTTTCTGGCAAAAGAGACCGCTAATGTAAGTCCGACGTATCCCAATCCAACTATGGCTATTTTTAAAGGTTCCTTTTCCATGTCGTTATTTTGTTTATTGGATTCAAATGCGAATTTTACGAGAGGCAATTTCGGAAAGAAAAGACTTGTAAGCGGCTTCTATACCGCTTCTTATCGTATATTCCGGCGTCCAACCGGTCGAACGCAGTAAAGTCGTATCGCAAAGTTTTCTAGGCGTACCGTCCGGTTTTGACAAATCGTGTTTTATTTTTCCCTTATATCCCACCACATCCGCTATTATTGACGCTAATTGCTTAATGGAAACTTCCTCTCCGCTTCCGAGATTCACGATGTTTGGCGGGTTGTCGATTTTAAGCAAACATAGGCAGGCCGACGCCAGATCGTCCACATGGAGAAATTCCCGAAGCGGATTGCCGGTGCCCCACAAAATAACTTCAGGCTCGTTGTTAATTTTCGCTTCGTGGAATTTTCTTATTAGAGCGGGCATAACATGGGAGTTCATGCTTTCGTAGTTGTCATTCGGCCCGTACAGGTTTGTTGGCATAGCCGAGTGGTAAAGTACGCCGTATTGTTTTCTATAGTATTCGCACAGCTTAAGGCCGGATATTTTCGCAATGGCGTATGCCTCGTTTGTCTTTTCAAGGGCGCCTGTGAGCAGTTCGCTTTCTTTTATCGGTTGCGAAGCGTATTTCGGATAAATGCACGTGCTTCCGAGGTACAGTAGGCGTTTCACCCCAGATTTATATGCGGAAACAATAGAATTGACCGCGATTTGCATATTAATCGATATGAAATCGGCCGGATAAGTATCATTCGCATATATTCCACCGACTTTCGCGGCAGCTATTACCGCGACATCGGGGCGCTCTTGAGCAAAAAAACGCTCGGTTTCCTCCTGTCTTGTCAAATCTAAAGTTGAATGCGAAGGAAGCAATAGATTTGTGTATCCTTCAGATGCAAACTTTCTTGCCAATGCGGATCCAACCATTCCGTTGGCTCCCGCAATGAATATTTTGTCGCTCTTTTCCATTACATGGGCAAGCTATCGTATTTAGAAATACGAATGTCAACTTAAAATTTCCTTATAAGCCATTATTAAAAAAGAGAAAAGAAGGAGCTTTTATCGCGGAAATTTAATCGTAATGACAAGCGCAAACAAAGCACCATTTTGCAAATTTTTATTTTTTGCAAGGTTATGAAATGGAGTAAGTTTATACTATAACTTTTTTGCGCGGAGCGATTTATTAAAAGCGCGCCTTTTTGTGCTCGTGTAGAACGTTTCGCATAAGGCCCTGGACTCTAAAATCTTGAAGCGGTGTTTCTGCCTGAAACTCCAAAAATTTACGAATATGTAAATATCCACATACTTTTCACATCGCTTTATCATAGCGTTTCCACGTCTTTTTATGGCGGGAGGATACATCGTGCGTCCAAAGGCGCAAGCGGTTTTTCATTGAACCCCCAGGCTGGTTAATATTGGCCATATTAGCTTCTGAATGACCGCAAAAAAATTATCTGCTGCAATATTCCCTAATTTTCATTAAAAATAAATTCGCAGGAGCGGAAAAAAGGCGCCCCTTTTTCCATATTATTCCCATTTCGGATTCGAGTTTTGGCATTAGCGGCCTGAAACATAAAGTGCTTTTTGCTGAAGTATCAACAATTCCGTCAAGGCCGATTACATATCCCATGCCTTTTGAAACCATTACGGAGGCGTTGAATAGCAGGTTATATCTTGCAACAATATTATATTTGTCGAGGTTGGGGCCGAGCCATTTCGCTAATCCGCCTTTGGCAGATATGCGTCTGGCTATTTGTTTGGGCATTATCAAAGGCTGTTCGAACAAATCTTCCCTTTTAATCGCCTTTTTTGATGCGAGCGGACTGGTTTTTCTCATTATAATGCCCCATATGTCTTTATTCGGAAGCGTTATGCTGTCGTATTTCGAAATGTCGGCTGGCTGGATTATCAATCCAAAATCCAAAAGCCCCTTGTCCAGCTTTTCCATAATGTCTTCCGCATTGCCGCTGTGGAGATTGAAAGATATATCGGGATATTTTTTTTGTAATTCGCATGCGACGTCTGCTATGCTTTTTATCCCGTTAGTTTCGCCCGCGCCTATATAAACTTCTCCGGCAATTTCGTCTTTATTGCGCGAGAATTCGCAGAGCGTACGCTCAGACATTTCAAGTATTTCTTCAGCGCGCCTCTTGAGGAGGATGCCGTCGTCGGTAAGGCTTACGCTGTGGCTTTGGCGCTTGAATAGCTTGCAATTTAACTCGTCTTCAAGGGCCATGATCTGTTTTGAAAGCGCGGGTTGTGAAACGTGCAGCGAATTTGCCGCTTTGGTAAAACTTAGGTCTCTGGCAATAACCAGAAAATAGCGCAATACCCTCAACTCCATAAATCTTCCTTTCACGCGCTATAATTTGCGCATGTGTTATTCTTGTCAAGAATATGATGATATAAATTATAAATATTTGCTATTTCATAAAATTGTGCGATAATCAAGGCGCAAAAGGTGGGGGCGCGGTTGATTTTACGAAAGGAAAAATATGAAAGACAAAGTTGCTATAATAACTGGAGCCACAAGCGGAATAGGCAGAGCCACTGCGCGGATATTCGCAAAAGCAGGAATGTCTGTAATGCTGGCGGCAAGGCGAGAAAATCTGCTTAAGGAACTTGCGGATTCCCTTCTGTCCGACGGTTTAAAGGCGGATTATTCTGTTTGCGATGTCACTGTCGAATCTCAGGTGCGGTCTATGGTGGAAAAAACTGTGGAAAAATTCGGAAGGCTGGATTACGCATTCAATAACGCGGGAATTATGCCGGACGACATAGAAACGGCCGAGCTTCCGACCGTGGAATTCGACAAGGTGATAAACGCAAATTTGCGCAGCGTTTTTATGTGCATGAAATACGAGCTTGCGCAAATTTTAAAAAACGGAAGTTCGGGAGGCGCAATTGTAAACAATTCTTCCATCGGTGGCATAATCGGCGTTCCGGGACGCGCCGCGTACCACGCGTCGAAACATGGGGTCATAGGGCTTACGAAATGCGCGGCCCTTGAATATGCGACACGCAATATCAGGATAAACGCTGTATGTCCGGCTACGATAAAGACTCCTATGGTGGAGAAGATGATGGCATCGGGCGCGATAACAAATATAGTAGAGCCAATCGGCAGAATGGGACGCCCCGAAGAAGTCGGCGAAACCGTGCTGTGGCTGTGCGGCCCGGGCGCGAGTTTTATAACGGGCCAGTCTATACCTGTCGATGGCGGCTACACTATTCAATAGCTATTTTTAATTTAATTCGGTAGGAGTTGCTTACGCATGGCGGTTGTAAAATATTTGCGCTTATCCGCATTGCGCTAAGCGTTGGGAAATCCGCGGTGTTCATAGCCAGATTGAAAAACAATTTCATATCAAACGCATCAAAGAGACTCCTTCGCAAAAGGGAGATTTCAATTCAAATGAGGGATTGCTCAAACATGGGGAAAGCGGCGTTTTGCAAGGCGATTTGCTTAGAAACGGCACGCAAACTGAGACGACTCCGGGCGGCTTTTTTATACCAGGCAAGTGCTTTGTTATCCGCTGCGCGCCCATTTCCTGGGATTTTACCCGGGATAAATTGCGTTGATGTCCAAGCGATGGAAGACGCCATTGTCGGCGGCGCGTTCAGTATTGTTTCTATAAAACGATAAAACAGGAGAACTACTTATGAAAATTGGCAATATTGCGTTAACAGTCGTTGTTCCCGGACTTTTTATATTAACCTTAAGCAATCAAAACATTATGGCACACGAAAAAATCACACAAGATGCTGGCCGTATACAGTTGGGTGGGTTTGCCCCAAAGTTTGCGGAAATAAACGATGACATTCTTTTCGGGGATATTTGGAATCGGAAGGGGCTTTGCCCTCGAGACCGCAGCATGGTCACTGTAGCGGCATTGATTGGGAAGGGGATTATAGATTCCTCGCTTTCGCACCACCTCCAGTTTGCAAAGAAGAATGGACTGACGCGTACGGAGATATCCGAGATGCTTACGCATATCGCTTTTTATGCGGGCTGGCCAAATGCATGGGGAGCTTTCCGCCTTGCAAAAGACGTTTGGGCGGACGACGAAAAAAACGACGGCGGCAAGGCGGCGTTCCAGCGTGAAATGATTTTTCCCATAGGGGAACCGAATGACGCTTATGCGAAGTACTTTGTAGGCAAGAGTTATTTAGCGCGCATATCCACAGGGCAAATCCCTTTTTCAAACGTCACTTTTGAACCGCGCTGCAGAAACAACTGGCACATACACCGCGCAACAAATGGCGGCGGACAGATGCTCGTATGTGTGGCGGGTAGAGGTTGGTATCAGGAATGGGGGAAACCCGCAAGGAAACTGCTTCCCGGAGATATTGTAAACATACCCGCAAATGTAAAGCATTGGCACGGGGCCGCAAAGGACAGTTGGTTTGCCCATTTGGCATTTGAAATACCAGGCCAAAACTCTTCAAACGATTGGCTGGAAGCCGTAAATGACAACGATTACAACTCTTTGGAAAAATAATTTTACATGTCCGAAAGGATAAAAACATGCCAAGCAAATTAAATAGAAGGAAATTTTTGAAAAAATCAGCCTTTTTAGGCGCGACATTGGGAACTGCGCCCGCAATTTTCGGAGAACCTAAGGATAACTCCCAAAGGGAAAATTTCGACAATTCAGGAAATGCCGCGCTGCTGACGGGACGCAGAATACTTGGCAGCGGCGAGGCTGCCATGGAAGTTTCCGCTTTGGGGATCGGCTGCATGGGAATGACACATGGCCACGGCCCGGCGCGCGATAAGAAGGCAATGGTAAACCTGATCGCCGAAGCAGTAGATTTGGGAGTAAACTTTTTTGATACTGCGGAAATATACGGTCCGCATACGAACGAAGAATTGCTCGGGGAAGCTCTCAAACCTTACCGCGACCGCGTGCTAATAGGAAGCAAATTCGGCCTGTATTATCCGGGCGGCAAGCAGCTGGAGGACGCCCGCCCGGAGCGCATACGGGCGGCGCTTGAATCCTCTTTAAAACGCCTGAAGACGGATCGCATAGATATTTATTATCAACACCGCATAGACGACAAAGTGCCCATAGAGGAAGTTGCCGGAACCATGGGGGAACTCGCCGGCGAAGGAAAAATCAGGCATTGGGGCATGAGCGAACCTAAGGCGGAGACTATCCGCCGCGCGCACAAGGAATTTCCTCTAACCGCCGTCGAAGACCAGTATGCACTGACGTTTCGCCTCCATGAAAGGGAAACTTTTCCTGTTTTGGAGGAACTTGGCATAGGACTCGTTGCTTACAGCCCGCTTGACAGGGGATATTTGGGCGGGGAAATGAATGCGGATACCCGTTTTGATCCTAAGACTGACATGCGCGCTAATTTTCCGCGCATGAGTCCGGAGGCCATGTCTAAAAACAGAATTTTTATAGATTTGCTCGATGAAATAGGCAGACAAAAACGCGCAAGCTGCGCTCAGGTTGCGCTCGCTTGGATACTCGCGCAAAGGCCATGGATAGTTCCGATTCCGGAAACGACGAAACGGGCGCATCTTTTGGAAAATGTCCGATCGTCCTCTTTGAATTTTACCCATGAGGAGGTTTTAGAGATAAACGAACGGCTTTCCCGAATGGCTCCGGCCGGAGAACGCTATGTGCCGGGTAGCGATATGGCGCGCAGCGTGCATAATTTGATATGACAGAGCGTTTCATGGCAAAAAGGAAAGGCTTTAATAGATTTTTCAATGGGATATAACCATAGAAATTTTGCCGATACATCGGCGGCGGAGACGGAAAGCCCGCTTATTAAAGCGCACGGTTCGTTTGAAAGCTCATTGGC
The DNA here is from genome assembly GCA_944389195.1 of uncultured Opitutales bacterium. Lineage (GTDB taxonomy): Bacteria > Verrucomicrobiota > Verrucomicrobiia > Opitutales > Intestinicryptomonadaceae > Merdousia. The sequence continues at coordinate 7,475 of CALXLM010000023.1, read as the reverse complement.
AGACGATGAAGACGGGTTGCTGAAAAACGTTTGCGATATTCATGTACATGCAGCACCCGATACAAAAGAGCGTTCTATAGATGAAATAGATTTTGCCCTCGACGCCAAAAACGCCGGATACCGCGCTGTCATGTACAAATCCAATGCGTGGAGTTGTCACGATAGGGCGTTTTTGGTGCGCTACGCCATGTCAGAGTTTGAATGTTTCGGCAGCCTTTGCATGAACGCATACGTCGGAGACAGGGTAAAAACGTTCGAGCCGCCGAACTTGCGGTCAATACCGCGGGAAATCTATGCAAGTGCGTATGGATGCCTACGTTTGATTCAGTGTACCAAAACGAATGCAAGGGCAGAAAAGGAGAGGCATTCCTGTATTAGATAAGGACGGCGGCGTGTTGCCAGAAGTTGTGCGGGTGATGGAGATATGGGCACAAGCCGGCATAATTTTTACAACAGGTCACAGCTCTCCGCACGAGAGCCTTATAATGGCAAGAAAAGCAAAAGAAATAGGAGTGGCGAAATTTGTCGTCACGCATGCCAATTCTCTAATATGGAAACTGTCTCTGGGCGAAATAGAAAAGCTCGTAGAGTTGGGAGCATTTATCGAGTATAGCTACCTTCCATGCCTGTGGGGGCCGGGGACAAAACTTTACGGATTTGAGAGAATGGCGGGGGCGGAATTCGCATCTTTTGTAAAAATAGTTCCAGAAAGAAGTTTCGTAAGTACGGATTTGGGGCAATCGAGATTTCCGAATCCGCTTGTGGGAATGCGCAATTGTATCGAATCGATGCTGGAAAATGGCGTCTCCGAAGGCGATGTAAATTTACTTGTTCGCAGAAATCCCGCCATGTTGCTTGGTCTTAATTAAAAATAAGGCCGGAAGTGAATAACGGCATATAAGCGTTTTGCCAATAGAAGTTTCTTTTTACAAACAAAAATGAGTTTAAAGGAAAATAAAAGCGAGGAGCTGGCAAAATGATACATTTTGTCGTTGCTAACTCGCATGATACTGGCGGATCCTAATCGGAAGTAAACTCTATGCGGTTTGTCGCATGCGGGCGTTTTGCGCTTGATTTACTCCTCTTAATATTTTCAAAAGCACTGCAATTAGAATTGATGGTATTGCTTGTGGAATTTTGGTAAATATGCTGCGAACAAGCGTGTCGCGCGCGGATTGTGTAAATCGTGCGCAGTATAAACCTGCCGATAAGTTAAGAGTGCCCATTTATCGCGGACAAAAGAGGGAATCTCATGAATGTCTATGTGCTTTTTTTTACGATTGCAAAGTGATCTATGACCAAAACAGATTCTTTCGGCTTTTGCCTTATCATCGATAATATCTCCCGGAGAATGCGTTCAAAATTTGTTTTTAATGGAGTATGGTTTGAGAAACGGAATCAGCGCGAGTAAATATGAACGGGAAAGCGCATGCCCGATTTATGCGATCAGGCATGCGTATGGGCAAAGTTTTTGGGCGATTGGGGCAATTTTTATGGCAAGAGTCAAAAAAACTAAAATTGCTTGGGATGTGCCCGTATAAAGCACCTTACAAAAATTTACGCGCTTTAAGGCGGGTTGGCTACATTCAGAATGCGATTTGAAATGTTTTTAAAAAACTATAATTACATCGAACGAATTACGAAGGAATGTGGGTGTTGCAAGCGCAATTATAACTTTTTAATAAAGTTTTCTTCAATCGCCGCAATATAAAATCGGTTGAAATAAACCTTCCAATTCGAGAAGCGCTCGAAATATAAGCGTTGCCAAATGTTTGCGGTAGGCCCTTTTAGTCGAGTTTAATTCAAATAACGCTCGATGCGCATGCTTTGGAAAACCGTATCTGATTCGGTCAGTTCGCGGATGGACATGTTGATGCAGGCAAAGAATCTAAAACAGCGGGGGGGATAGCATATTTTTATAACGCAGGCAAGACGTCAGATCGCAAAAACAAAGCTTGGAGCAAACATTGCAGCCAATTGCATAATCGCTTGTCGCGGTTAAAATGTGGCGGCTTAATCAACTTCGCCCCGTATGATTTTCAATAATTCCGGAGAAAGAATTTTTCTACTGTCATCGTCAACTAAGCTAAAACGATTTCCGTCATTAGGAGTGCTTAAATAGTTCCATACGCAGTATTGTATGCCGTTTTCTTTTAACAATGAAATAACGTCGCGCATATAGTTTTCGCGAGAGCGTTTCGGCGCGTGCCTTATCGTGCCAAATTCGCCGCACCAAACGATTTTATTCGGATGTTTTTTTGCAAAATCGAAAGCCGGCTTCAACATCCTCCTTAAAGCCTCTTTATCCATCCTTGAAAAGTTTTTGTACAAAGCCTTGTCCGCACCGATACATTCGCGATATTCCCTATACGGAGCGATGTCCGACGGATAGTGCATTACCCTGTTGTAAAAAAGCGGTCGCGATTGCAGGACGCCGCGTTGGTGGGTAAACTCAAATGGTTCATAAAAGTGAAAGGTATATGCTATGCTCGGATCGTTGAATAGTTTGATGTTTTTTAAAGAATAGGGGGAATTCCAATGAGTTCCACCGATAATGATTATTCTGTTCGGGTTGGTTTTCCGTATTTCTGTCACCGTACGTTCAGCGAGGGCGTTCCAATCGTTTGGGTTTACGTCTCGCACCTCGTTTAGGAGTTCGAAAGCCACATAGTCCAAATCTGAAAAACGCCTTTCAAATTCTTTCCATAAGGCTACGAATCTTTCCTTCAGTTCGGGGCTTTCCAAAAGTGAGACCTCCTCTTTAATGTCGCAATAGTTGCCTATGGATTTATGGAGATTTAAAACGAGGTTGAGGTTGTTTTTTTTGCACCATAAGGCGAAGCGTTTTATTATGTCGAATATTTCATCTCGGTATTTATACGGAGACTCCTCTATTACAATTTGATCGAAGCCAAGCCTTATATGGTCGAGCCCCATGCCGGCGATATTTTTAACATCCTCCTCCGTTATGTATGAGCGGAAGTGTTCCATGTCGCCGACCGTTATTTTCATTTTCCATTCGTCGGGAAGAACGTTGAACCTTTTATAGTTTGTGAGCCATCCGCCTATTCCCATTCCACGCTCAAACCCCTCAAAGACAATCCGCTCGGCGCAATTTACATGGAATCCCCAGAAAAGAATCAAGATTGCCAAAAAAAATTTCTTAAATAATAGTCCCGTTATTTTCATGCCTTTTTAACTTAAAGTTTTTTTATTCTTGGTCAACAGCGCCGAATATAAATTTTACGCAACTGTTGCGTGAATCATGTAGTTTATTTTTAATATACTTAACAAATTATTTGAATATTTTATATATATATTTTTTATAGCTTCAATGGCGCGTAAAAGAGATAGAAAAATATCAATCGAAACTCTGGCAATCTACGCCGACGTTTCGAAAAGTTCGGTTTCAAGGAGCCTTTCTGGCAAATCTGGAGTTTCTAAACAAACTGCAAAGAAAATACGTTGTGCCGCAAAAAAATTCGGTTATGTGAGGAATATACCACTTTCTAAGGCAATGTCATACATAAGGGGCGGAGGAATCATGGAATGCGAAACAATCGCTTTGGTAAACGCAAAACCGGTGCGCGATTTTTCAAAACTATATTCTGCCATATCCCAATATGTTCACGCGGTAAGGAAAGCCGCTGAAAAGCGCGGATATGCCATATGCGATGTTTGGTTATATGAGAAAAACTTTACGGTTGCCAAATTTGAAAGGTTGCTGTCAGCCCGGGGAATACGCGGAGGTATAGTGTTCGGACATTACTACAAGGATAGCATTCCGGAAGAATTTTGCGCAGGGATGAAAAAATTAAAATTTGTCTCACTGGGAGTGAAGTCTAATGCTCCGGTGTGCGGGTCCGTATTTATGGACAGATTTCTTATTGTTAAGGGATATGTAAAAAGGATTTTTAAGCTCGGATATGATAACATAGGTTTTGTCATAGAAAAATTTTCAGACAAATATGAAGGAGGGAAGTTTTCCGGAGGTTTTTTTTCGGCGCAATTTGAGTCCGGAAAAAATAATATTATACCGCCTTTTTATTGGGGAAAATCCAACGAAAGAAATATCCTCGAATTATCACAATACCGTCAAAAATATGGTCTTGACGCGCTTTTTTCATATTCGACGGACATATCGGAGATTCTTTCGAGAATTCCATGTCCTGAAATGAAAATATTCCATTATGACGAAAGATTCGCCGATAAGCGCATCCCATACATCAGCAACCAAAGAGAGGTCGGCAGGGAGGCTGTAAAAATGCTTTCGGAATTGCTTTGCGACACCTGCTATGAATGTAGTATGTCAAAGTCTTTGGAAATATCGTTAAACCCGGAATGGAGGCCGTATCATTGACCGTGATTATATAGGCGGTAAACGGGGATACGCGTTTTGAATCCCTCCATGTTTACTATGCGCCATTCGGTACCTTTACTTCTGTATTTTGAATAAAAAATCGACAATCTCTAAGGGCAGTTCGCAAATACTTACAGATACAGTGTTAGCGAATATGGCGATTGCGGAAATAGATTTTCCCGATACAAATGCTGGCAAAGTCATGCCTGTAAATTATAAAAAATATTGTTTAAAAAACGCAAGATTGTCCAACGCCTAAAACGGTCGAAATTTTAGCCGATAAGGCTTTTATAATGCTGAATTAAGCAGCTAATAGCTTACAAATTTCTATATTATAAAACTATGATATATGTATGTTATTTTGGCGATAACACATCTGAATGGCCCATACTAAACGGCAATATGGTACTGCTAAAAGTTATAAAAGAAAAACCTGTCTGGAATCGTGCCATAGCATACAATCTTAAGAAATAGGATTTCTGCAGACAAAATCTTGCCTGGTATAATTTTTATAGTAAATACTTAGGCGATACGTCTTAACACATGCATACTTGGAAACACATATCATTGCAAAATAACGGATTTAGCTCTCCGTACATCGGATAGAATATCAATGCCCAGAACATATGGCTCCACCAATATATATCGGTACGCGTTAGGCGCGGATTTGTCTCGCATAGAATCCGGTACACATCAGCCATTGTATTGTCTCCGAGAAGCTGAACCATTTTGTTCGCCTCTTTACCTCCATCTTTTAAGAGAGTCATCATCAATCCGTTTATCTGCTTTATTCTGACTTTCGGCTTATGGCAGATATAAACAATATTTTTTACGCTCTCATACATTGCGGCAGAAATGCTTTTCGGACAAGTAACGTCGACTTTTTCAAAGGGAGCGAATAAAGCTTCAAGCTTGGCATTATTTAATATAAAATGCTCGATTGTCTGCTGAAAGAGGTTTTTCTTCGTCTTGAAATGGAATGTAATCAAAGCAAACGGTAATCCGGCGGCTTCTGCAATATCTCTTACGGAGGCCGCTTCGTATCCTTTTTTCGCAAATACGCTTCCCGCCGCGTTTAGAAGACGTGAACGAGTTTTCTTTCCGTTTTTATTCTCTTTTTGTTTTATTTTCAATGCCTACAAATTTGTGATTAAGTCTAAATGGTCAATAAACGTATTAAAAAGACAACAAAAAACGCATGTAATTTGTAGAAAAAATCGCGATATAAAAAAACGTACCCAAAGGATGATTTTCACCGTGAGTAGAGATCAATATTGTTGCCAAGTTATGGTATGGAATGGCGGTCGCAGTTTGGTCGCGCATCTGTTGGATAGGGGCTTTGAGAAATTTTAATAATATAAAAGGGTAGAATAGTTATGAATAAGTCTATATTCGGAACTTAATGAAGATTAACTTGTTAGGCGAAATTTTAAACAAAGCGAGATAAATTGGACAAACTTTGCAACCTCGCAAATTATCTACCTTAATATGGAATCTTATAAGTGAGATATTGAGAAATAAAGCCTTATATGAACTATTCTATTAGGTATAGTTCAATTTGGCGGGGTTTTGCGTCAAATAAAACTAACTAAACAAATTTACGTTCTAATTCTGTTTTTTGCAAGAAATCCAACGCGAAGCTTTGTTTTTTAATTTGTCAGAATCAACCTTTAACCCCCATCCGACTATATTGGGCTTTACCGCATACATTCCATTGGGTTGCCTGTAAGTGGCTTTCTCGATTATGCAATCGGTAAATACGGCAGATTCTTGAGGCTTCTCCAAAGCTTCAACCCAGGCTGCGCCACACGCGACTGCGATTTGCTGGTAGATTGTACAGGCCGCTCCGATGAGGCTGTCGTCGCCAATCATTATTCGCGTGTTCCAAGAGTTTATTTTATTGGCAAGTTTTGCCATTTCGAGAAGATCGACCATGCATCCCGGATGGAGATTGTAAAAATCTCCCATTCCTTTAGGAGCCTCGGCCAGAGCCCTCCATGCCGGACGCAAGTTTACGTCGGGTATCAGGGAAAGTCCGAAAGAGCGGCATTTTTTTTGAAGGGTTATAAGTTCTTCGTCAGATAGATTTGCGGGATCTTCTAAGGCGTTTAGGCCTGCCTCAGAGAGGCGTTTTAAAGTATTGGCCAAATCCTGCAAGTCGGTAAAATTCTTGTACCCATGGTTTGCGTCGGCAACTATAAAGCATTTGTCGCCCATTGATTTTCGCAATACGGATACGAGTTTGCAGTCTAGCTCTATATCTCCAAAAACTTTCAACTTAATAACATTTGTAAGTTTTTCTTTTTTTGCGATATTTGCCTGCTTGGCGACTTCTAATGGGTCGTTTTCTAAAATACAGAACATTCCGTTGACCGGGTCTTTTTTGGAAAGCCCTATAAGCTCGACAGAAGGCTTTTTTTCGTATTTGCCCTTAATATCCCATAGCGCCATATTTAGAGCTTCAAACGGATGCCATGGCAGATATTTACGGTTAGATTTCATCTCTTCCAGTATTTCAGATGGCGTTTTACCGATAGCCTTTTTTATATCATTTGCAGTTTTCTTCAAATCGATATTCGGTTTGTTGGTAGTCAAAATTGCTTCGCCCCAACCGTCAAATTCTCCGGCTTTTACCCGCAACATTAAATGTTGGCGGGAACTCCAAACCCCGTAACTAAAATGCCGTTGAACATCGACATTTATAAGGTAAAGCTCTATATCATCAATTTTCGGTTCGCTTGCCAATGAAATAACGGAGATGAAGAATGAAAGTATTATAGTGATACCGATTGCTATTTTTTTTTGCAGTTTCAATTTATTTCGAATATTTTGAATCATGTAAAATTGTAAAATAATTTATCTGGAGGATTGATTTTTAGCGTAGTGCTACCTTTTTTCAAAACGCCAGTGCATAACTGGCAATAGATGCTTTTAGATATTGTTGATTGTTTGTAAAGATTAAAGTTTAAGTTATTGATTCATTTTCTCATTGCCCCCTAGGGGGCGGCGCACTTTAACTCGTGAAGATAATCGCTTGGACTCTTCCAATTTAAACTCTTTCGCGGTCGAGAGTTGATCTCGTTCAACGCAAATTTTAGTTCCCTTTCTGTCGCTT
>CALXLM010000022.1 GCA_944389195.1 uncultured Opitutales bacterium | reverse complement strand
ATATGTTAGACGGCGGTATTTCGGTTTTGTCATAGTGCTTTTCTTGGTCGAAAAACATCTACTCTACATTCCTTAAACCGCTTGTCTAACTCCTTTAGCTTTTATGCACTGGAGTATTTAATTCGCGATTGAAAAAAAGCGAATTGTCCGTTTGCAAGTTAATTAGCGTGCCGTATGCCGGGGCTTATGGCTCAAAGCTTTGGGCTGAAAACAAAGGTGCGCTGGGGGAATGTTCCCGCAGCGCACCTTCGGGGATTTTAGAAACTTTCACATTAGTCCCTCGGAGGGGGAGGCATGGGGGCCGACAGCATTCTCTTCATCATTCCCTGCACTTCGGGGTCTTGTATGAGGTTGTTGCGCTCTTCGTCGCTCAGTTTGCCGTCGCCGTCCTTGTCGTATTTTTTAATTAGTTTGGCGCGCCTTTCATGGGCGTCCCTGAACATTTCCCTGCGCTCTTCGGGGCTCAGTTTGCCGTCGCCGTCCTTGTCGTATTTTGCGAGAATCTCTTTTGGGGGGTTGAATCCGCGGCGCGGCCCCATTCTCCGGCGCTGCTCGTCGAACATCTTTCTTTGCTCCTCGAGGAACGACGCCATTTCGGATTTGTCGAGTTTGCCGTCGCCGTCCCTGTCGAATTTCTTCATTATTTCTTCGACGTGCTTTTGGCGGAGATCCTCCAAGTCGGCGGCTTTGCCCTTCATGGCTTCGATGGCCTCCCTGCGCTCTTCGGGATTCAGCCTGCCGTCGCCGTCCTTGTCAAAGCGCTTCATGAGCTGTATTCTCGTTTCCACATCGAGTTTAGAGAACGCAGGCGGCGGTTCCTGTGCCGCCGCGAAATTTGCCGCCGCAAATGTTATAATTAATGAAACTGTAAGTTTTTTCATATTGCAACTTCTTTTCATGGATTTGAAAACGCCCGATTTTTAGCGAAGTTTCATTAAATATATTTTGTTTGAAAAAAAACCGCCGTTTCTTAAGTTTGTGCTCCGTAATATCAATATTATGTACCAGGTGACTTTCAGCAATCAGAGCATGTCGGAGCTTAACAAGCTCGACAAGCTTTCACAACTTGAGATCATCGAGTCCTTCGGGGCGTTGACTGCCGAACAGCTTGAAAGCGGCCTTCCCAGCATTGGGAAAATACACAGGGGTTCTAAGATCTATTACAGGCTTAGAACCGGCGACTACCGCATATATTTCGAGCTTATCGAGGAAACCCAGACGCTTCACGCCCATTACATTCTGCACCAGCACACCCTTGCCGATTTCGTATTCCGCTTCAAGCTTCCATTCAAGGAGGAGACTATGTTCGAGCAGGAGGACAATTTTTGGCGCTATCTTGAATCTTTGAAAAAATGAAGACTGAATACATTCGGAAAAACGTCCATCAGGAAAGCAAGATTTATATTCTTCCCAACGCATTTACCGCGGGGAATCTGTTTTTCGGGTTTCTTTCCATAATTCTTTGCATACAGGGAAAATTCAATTCGGATTCGGCGCGCGAGTCCATAACGCAGGTGGCTTCGCTGATAACGCCGAGCAACGCGAGCATATCGAACAGCACGGGCTATTATCTGCTTGCCATACTCTGCATTCTGGCGTCGTTTTTTTGCGATGCCCTCGACGGGCGCGTTGCGCGTCTTAGCGGCAAAACCTCTCTTTTCGGGAAGGAGTTCGACTCCCTTGCCGACAGCGTGTCTTTCGGGATTGCCCCATGTCTGCTGATGTTTTTTCTCGTTCTTCAGCCTATCGAGGGCATGAAGGACTCATACAGCAACCTTTTGAAAAACACTGGCTGGCTTATCGGTTTCATATACATGCTTTGCACGGCCATAAGGCTGGCGCGCTTCAATGTTCTGACAAACCCCTACATCTTAGGGCATGAAAAATACGAGCTTGGCGACTATTTTTCCGGTTTGCCCGCGCCCGCCGCGGCGGGGACTGTGGCGTCGATAGCCCTTACGATGCTCAGCCTGAATCTTCAGGGGATAATACCGATACTTTTGATACCTCTCATGCTCTTGATAGCGTGGCTTATGATAAGCAACATACCGTATCCTTCGTTCAAGCACATCAATTGGACGTCGAGCATGCGCTTCCGCTCTTTTGTGGCTCTAATCGTGGGAATAATGCTTATATTTATCTTGCGCGAATACAGTTTTGCTATAATATTTCTTATATATGTTTTTTACGCTCCGCTCAAGTATCTGCCGCGAGGCGTAAAAATAATATCGTATAAAATAGGTAAAATAAGGGAAAAAAATAAATGAATGTTGTATCGGTTAAAATTCGGATAGGGGCTTTTTTTGCTTTTGCTGTTGCGTGCTCATTTCTGTCGGGTTGCGTTTCTGAGAATTATTCCGGGGTTAATTCATCGGAATATGTAAAATATTCCTCGTTTGAACCGGGTAAAGTTTTGCTCGACAACAACGGGCGCCATGTCAACGCGCACGGGGCGGGATTCATATTCGACGGGGGAAGATACTACATGTTCGGGGAGCATAAACTGAAAGGCACACTCGGCAACAAGGCTATTGTGGGCATTCACTGCTATTCCTCTGCGGATTTGTACAATTGGCGCGACGAGGGCATTGCGCTTAAGGTGTCTCACGACCCCGATTCTCCGATTGTCGTCGGCACCATACTCGAGCGCCCGAAGGTTGTCTATAATAAGAAGACTGGCAAGTATGTCATGTTTGTGCACCTTGAGAAGCGCGTAGGGGCTACGGCAAAATCCACGAAACTCGAGGATATCTTCAAGGAAAAACCCAATTACAAGACGGCGCAAATAGCCATTGCCGTATCGGATAAAATTACGGGACCCTATAAGTTCTTAGAGACTAAACGCATAAACGCCGGAAAGCTTCCGGCGAACGACGCCGACGAGCTCTTAAAGGCGAAGAAAATTCTCGACGAAAAATATCCCGATTGGAAACAAACCTATCTGTTTACTGTAAGGAACAACAGGGAAAAGATAAAAGGCCAGGCCTTCTGGCAGGACTTTGAGACGGGCCAGATGTCGCGCGATTTTACGGTATTTGTGGAGGACGACAAAGCGTATCTTATTACGACGTCCGAGCAAAACAGCACTATTCACATTCACGAGCTCACAGACGACTTTACCGACTTTACCGGCAAATTCGTGCGAGTCCTTCATTACGGGTGGCATGAGGCTCCCGCCATATTTAAGAAAGGCGGAAAGTACTACATGTTTACGTCGTATTGCACGGGATGGAGTCCCAATCCGGGCAGGCTGAGCGTTTCCGACTCGTTAATGGGCGAATGGAAAGAGGTGGGAAATCCGTGCCGCGGCGAAGGCCAAAAGGCGAATAGAACTTACCCCGCGGCTAAGGCCGACACGACGTTCCGCTCGCAAAGCACCTATGTCATACCGGTTAACGGCAAGAAAGACGCCTTTATTTATGTGGGCGACAGGTGGCATCCGGACGACGCAATCGACGGCAGATACGTGTTCCTTCCTATCGAGTGGGAAAATGGGTTGCCGGTGATAAAGTGGTATGATTCATGGGATTTGTCGATATTCGACAAATAGCATTTAATTTATTGGCGGACTTTTACGATAATACGCTTAAGAGAAAGAAAACATGAAAAAGCTATCAAAAAAAACGTGTATATTTATAGCCGTATTATTCGGAGTTATCGGGGTGTCGGCGTGTTCGGCTGAGAACAAATCTGCCGCTGAAGGCGTAGTTGCAAAGGCGAAGGCCGAAATCTCGAAGCTTGAAGACGTGGCTGAAAAAGATTTTGACAAGGCCTTTGCGGACGCAAAAAAAGAGGGCAAGGTTTTAATGCTGGAATTTACAGGTTCGCAATGGTGCCCGCCGTGCAAGATGCTGCATAAATATGTGCTGAACACCGAGCAGTTCCTCAAATACGCCAAGGACAAACTGAAGGTTGTTGTCGCCGACTACGGCTTGGACCGCCTGCCGGTTGAAAAGGCGCAGGCCGACAATTACAACAAGCTTGCGCAAAAATACGAGCTGACAGGTTTCCCGACTATTATCCTAATCGAGCCCCGGACGGGAAAGACGGAAAAATATGTCGGATTGCAGTTCCAAACTCCTTCGGCTCTCATTGAAAAGGCGGAATCGATAAAAAAGTAGGGGGGGCGCAATAGCTCCATCTTTTGTTCGCGCCTCATCATGGAGTCGATAAAGAAGCAGAGGCCTTCCCTTTGCGCGGATAGCGGCGTTGCCTTATGCGGCAGAGCCGCATTTTTTTATGCCAGCAGTTTCGGGTGGGCTTTAGCGCGCCGCCCGCCGGGTTTTTTATTCTCGGCAAAAAACCTTTTTGCAAGGAGCTTGTCCTTTGCTATCTGTCTTTTCAAGGCGTCGAGGCTTGCGAATTTTTTTTCCGGCCGCAAAAATTTTAGGAATTTTACCTCGACGGTCTCTCCCTCTCCGAAGCGCACGTTTTTAAACAGGTGCGATTCCAAAAGAGGTGAAACTTTTCCGACTGTGGGGTTTGTCCCGTAATTTGCGACGCCCTCGTATGTTTGGCGTCCGTGTTTAAGCCGCACGGCGTAAGCCCCGAACGGCGGCTTGCAGTCGGGATTCCACTTCAGGTTTAGAGTGGGGAATCCGAGAGCCCTCCCGAGCTTTTTCCCGCCGCAGACGGTTCCGCGCGCGGCGTAGTCGCGGCCGCAAATTTTTTTAAAAAGTTTTAGGTTTCCCGCTTCAAGGGCGCTGCGCATAAGCGACGAGCTCATTCTTTTGCCGTTCGGAAGATAGACACCTTTTACCGCTGTATATCTCCAGCCGTTGCGTTCGGCCAATTCAAGCATGGTTTGGGCATTTCCCGTAGCGCCTTTGCCGTAAAGGAAGTTTTCCCCGGTGACAATGCCCTTGAGATTCGGAAATTTTCGTTTTAGAAATTTTCCGAAAGAGTCGCTTGTTCGTGCGGCGAAACTCTTGTCGAACTTTTTTACAAAAACCCATTCGGCGCCGGCGGCCGCAAACATTTCGGCCCTGATTTGCGGGGTAAAAATCATATTCACCGGAGGTCTGCCCATGTCGACAACTTTCGACGGGTGCGGGGAAAATGTCAATACACCGACCTTCGCTCCAAGTTCTTTTGCCGCCTTTCCCGCCGCTTTTAACACTTCGGCGTGCCCGGTATGAAACCCGTCGAACATGCCGATGGCCAAAACCAGAGGAGCGCCGCATTCTTTTATATTATCAAGCGGTACCGCCATTCCGTTTGTTGGCTGTTTTGTCATAGGGCGAAGCTCGGCACCGCCGAGACGACAGGAATGAGAATTTTTTTGACGGCCGACGGGTTCATTTGCGACAGCTTTTCGATTGTTGCGGCGTCTTTGACATTGAAGTTTCCGCTCGCTATGCGCCGCAGCGCCGTCATGTGGGCACCGCAGCCGATTCTTTTGCCGAGGTCGTTGCACACCGTGCGCACATATGTTCCCTTGCTGCAGGCGAGTCTGAATTTTGCCCTTGGCTTGCTCCATTCGAGAAGTTCAAATTCTGATATGTTTATGAAGCGCGGATCGCGCTTGACCTCCTGCCCCTGCCTGGCGAGTTTGTAAAGCGGTATGCCGTTGAGCTTCTTTGCGGAGAACATGGGAGGCGTTTGGTACTGGTCGCCGAGAAACGACGCCATGTGTTTTCTCATGCAGGCTTCGTCCACGGATTCCGGAACGGGAAGCTCCGATATGGTTTCGCCCTCCGAATCGTGCGACGCCGTCGCCTTGCCGAGCAGCATTTCCCCCTCGTAAACTTTGTCGAGGCTCATCAGGTACTGCGACACTTTTGTGGCCCTTCCGACGAGTATGACGAGCAGCCCCGTGGCTATCGGGTCGAGAGTCCCCGCGTGCCCGACGCTTCTTATTTTTAGAATTCGCCTGACCATGTTTACGACGTCGTGCGACGAGCAGCCCGAGTCTTTGTCTATCAGGAGTATCCCCTCGTAATCTGAAACGGATTTTTCCATTAAATTTAATCCCTGGGTTTGTCGGCGTTTTTGAGTGCGGCTTCTGCGAGCCCAAGCAGTTTGGGATATAGCGTCTCGAGGGTGTATCCCTTCGCGGTGAAGCCCGCTGCTGCAAGGTGCCCTCCGCCTCCGAATTTTTCGGCTATTTCGTTTACGCGGTAGGTTTCGGTTTTGGCGCGAAGGCTTCCCTTTACGCCGTTTTCAAGCGGCTCCAGAAGCGCCGCTATCTCCACGCCGTTCACGCTTCTTGCATAATCCACCAAACCGTCGCTGTCGGCTTTCTCCGAGCCTGTTTCTTCATAGACGCCCTCCGGAAGGAAGCCCATGCACAGGCGCCCCCCGAAATGCAGTTTAAGGGTTTGAAGATAGGCCGCCAGCAGCTTTAGTTTGGCGAACCTTTCGCGCTGGTAGAGTTGTATCGCCACCCACGATGAGTCCGCTCCGGCGCAAACGAGCCTTGTGGCTGTCTCGAATGTTTTTGCGCGCGTTGACGTGGTTGTAAATTGGCGCGTGTCGGTGGCTATGCCCATGTATAGGCGGTTTGCATTTTCCTTGGATATTTCAAGCCCGGCGTCGAGTGCCAACCCCGCGAGAAGCTCCGCCGTCGCGCTCGCCTTCGGGTCTATTATGCTTATCTTCGATGCGGAGCGGTTCGTCACATGGTGGTCTATGCACGCCAGCGGCTCCGGGAAACGCTTGCAAAGGGATTCGTTTATCCTGTGGTAGTCGGCGCAGTCCACTGCCGCTATTTCGAACGACGGGTCGTCGAAAGTTTCGGCGTCGAGCATCTTTTCGTTCCCGATGAAATTTTCGTACAGGTACGGAACCGGATTTTGGTTCACGCAAACGACTTCGGCCGCTCCTGCCTGCCTCAGAAACTCCGCGAGGGCGAATTGCGACGATATGCAGTCGCCGTCGGGACGCATATGGCCCGCCACGGCGATTTTTTTACCGCCAACGGAATCGAGAAGGCGCTTGAAGTCTTCGCAATATTCTGGAAATAAAAGGCTCATTTTTATTCGCGTCGGCTTTAAAATTCAGTTTTTGCCGCGTTTTCTTCCGCCGGCCCGCCGGGTTCGCGCTCCCTTTCTTCCCCGTTTCGGACAGCATTCGCATCGGCGTCGAGCTCGTCGAGGATTGCCAATGTCTTCATGGCGCGTTCGGCCGAAGCGTCGTATATAAAGTTTAGTTCGGGGGTGTATTTAAGGATTATGTTTTTTGAAAGGAGCCTGCGAAGCTCTTTTTTGACGGCCGACAAAAATCTCGCGGCTTTTGCCGCGCTTTCTCTCCCCCCGAAAACGGAGTAAAAAACTTTGGCGTTTTTCAGGTCAGGCGACACATCGACTTCGGTAATTGTAATCGACACGGCCTCCGCGCGCCAACGGCCGTGGAGAAGCCCGCTAAGCTCCCGCTTTACCAATTCGCCTACCCTGATTTTTCTTTGTCCCATCGAATGTTAGAGGTCGGGGCGTATTTCGAGAATCTCGAAACATTCTATGACGTCTCCGGGTTCGAAACCGTCGAAATTGTTTAGCGCAATGCCGCATTCGTAGCCGGCGCGCACTTCCGATACGTCCTCTTTGAAACGCTTGATGTCGGAAATCCTGCCCTTGGAAATTTCCTTGCCCTTTCTGAACACGCGCGCGTATTTGTCGCGCTTGACGGTGCCCTCCGTGACCATGCAGCCGGCGACTTTCCCTCCCTTTGAAATGTTGAAAAGGGCGCGCACCTCCGCCGCTCCGAGCTTGTTTTCGCGCAACTCGGGTTCGAGCAGGTTTTTCATGGCCTCCCTTACCTGGTTTATAAGTTCGTAGATAATGTTGTGCGATATGAATTCTACGCCCTTGTGCTTTGCAAAACCCGACACGCCGTTTTCCTGCTTTACGTTGAAGGCCACTATCGACGCCTGCGTGGTGGCTGCAAAATCGACGTCGGTTTTTGAAATTTGCCCGACCCCGCTCGAAACAACCTCAAGCTTTACTTTGTCGCTTTTGATGTCTTCAAGGCATGCGACGAGGGCTTCGACCGTTCCGGAAACGTCGCTTTTTACGACGCATTTGAACACCTTTTGGTCTTTGTTCTCTATCGCGGCCATCAGCTCCTCGAGGTTCGACGCTTTGGGCGCCGCTTCGGCGGCGGCCTCCTTTTTGCGTTGCAGAACCGCCTCTTCGGTCATTTTCCTTGCGGTTCTGTCGTTTTCGACCCTTCTAAAGGATTCTCCCGCCTCAGGAGCTCCCGACCAGCCCATAACTACTGCAGGGGTCGCGGGAAGGGCCTTGTCCATCTTTTTGCCCCTGTCGTCGAGAAGGGCGCGCACTTTGCACCAGTTTTCGCCGCATACGAGAACGTCGCCGGCTTTCATCGTGCCGGCCCTCACGATTACCGTCGATGTTGCGCCGCGCCCGGCTTCGAGTTGGCTGTCTATCACAACGCCCTCCACCGTGGCCTTCGGGTTGGCCTTTAAATCCATCATTTCTGCCTGAAGCAGAACAAGCTCGAGCAGTTTGTCTATATTCGTGTTTTTAAGAGCCGACACCGGGGTGCATAGAACCTCGCCGCCCCAGTCTTCAGAGGCTATCCCGCGCTTTTGCATCTGTTGTTTTACGCGGTCTATGTTTGCGCCCTTGGCGTCCATCTTGTTTATGGCCACGACAATCGGCACTCCCGCCTTTTGCGCAAAATTGAGAGCCTCGTCGGTTTGCGGCATAAAGCCGTCGTCGGCGGCTACAACGAGAATCGCTATGTCGGTGATGTTTGCGCCGCGCTCGCGCATCTTTGAAAAAGCCGCATGGCCGGGTGTGTCGATAAACGTTATCTTTTTGCCTCCGCATTCCACCTGGTAGGCCGCCGTGTGCTGCGTGATTCCGCCGGCCTCTCCGGCGACTACGTTTGTATTTCTGATTGTGTCTAAAAGGGTCGTCTTTCCGTGGTCAACGTGCCCGAGTATGCAGACGATTGGCGGGCGCGGAACGTAGTTTTTTATGTCGTCCTCAAGGCGCCTGGCCATTTCGCGTTTTGCGGCTTCGGCGGCAAGCTGCCTTTGCTGCTGTTCTCCCCTGTGTTTAATGTCGAGGTCGAAGCCGTGGTTCAGGGCTATCCTTACGGCTACGGGCTCCTCGATGGCTTGGTTCATCGAGGCAAAAATTCCCATGTCCATAAGTTCCGATATGAGGCGGAATGGCTTTATGTCTATCGACTTGGCGAAATCGCGGACTATGATCGGCGGCTTTACGACAATCGTCTTTCTCTTTGCCCCGTCTGACGGCGCAGCCGCGTCTTGCTGCGGTTTTGCCACGCTCGGCGGGACGGCTGCCGCGGGCGCCCGGCGGAATGTCGGCGGAACCATCGGCGCCGGATTTCGCGGTGGAATTTGCGGCATGGGCGGCCTCGACGGCTGTTTCGGCTCCATTCTTACGGTCACTTCCGGCTGTCTCGCCTGTTCCTGCCGCGGAGGTGGCGGCGGCACTGAAGGCATTGAAATTTTAGGCCTGCTTACAATTGGCGGAGGCACCGCCAATGCGGGCTTGCGCACAGCGGGGGGCGGAGGCGTGACAACGGGCGGCGACTTGTGGCCGCTGTCTTCTTGCGGCACTTTTTCCTTCCGGATATCCGACGCGGGCGCATTCGTTTCGGCGCGACTGGCGTTTTCGGCCTCCTTCTGTTTTTGGCGTTTTTCCGCCTCGACGTCTTCGGCGGTTTTTACATACTTTATGGGCTTTGTTTCAGCGCCGGCGCTTTCTTCTTTTGCTTCTGGCTCCTCTTTCGGGGCTTCGTTTGCAGCCGTGGCCATCGCTTTGTAGTCGGCGGCTATTTCTTCGGCATACAGGGGCGCGATTGCGTTGGAGGACGTCTTTATCTCCAGCCCGTATTTGTCTTTGCGCTGGTTGATGAAATCAATCAGCTCCTTGCTCGGTACGTTCAGCTCTTTTGCTAATGCGTGTATTCTAATACTCATTTAACGCCCTGTTTGTTTGCCATTGCGCGGTAAATCTATTGCGATTGATATTCCCTTACGGCATTTATGATTTTTTCGGCCTCTTCCGCGTCAAAGCCCATTTCCACAAGCTCGTGGGCTTCGACGTCCTCGAATGCCTCGGCGCTTACGAGGCCGTTTTGCGCAAGCAGCGCCGTCTTTTCGGCGCTAAGGTGAGGAAGAATGTTCGACAAGCTGTCGGCGGCCTGCGCGACTTTCTCGTCCAAACCTATTTCAACCGAAGCCTCCTTTGCGATATCGAGTTTCCACCCGAGCAGACGCGACGTGAGTTTTGCGTTCGAACCGCGCTTGCCTATGACTATCGACAAATCCGATTCGGACACCTCAAAGGAAATCAGCTTGTTTGCAGCGTCTATCTTGACGTTTTTTGCGACAGCCGGCTTTATGCACTCCTCAAGCAGCGTTTTCGGATCAGGAGAGTATTTTATGACGTCTATTTTTTCCCCATTCAGCTCCCTTACTATGCTCTTTACACGCGAGCCGCCTGCGCCCACGCACGCCCCGACCGGATCGATGCGCGGATCCGACGAGCTTACGGCGATTTTCGTGCGGTAGCCCGGTTCGCGCGCCATCGCGTCTATCTTTACGGAGCCGTCGGCTATTTCGGAGACTTCGAGATCGAAAAGGCGCCTTACGAATTTATAGCTTGCGCGGCTAAGAATAATCTCGGGCCCGCGCGGCGAGTTGTCTATTTCGAGCAGCAGGCAGCGTATCCGCTCGCCGGGCGCGTAGTCTTCACCCATGACGCATTCGCGTTTGGGCATGATTGCCTCGGCCTTGCCAAGATCCACGATGAATGCGCCCTTTTCCCTGCGGCGTACCGTTCCGGACACGATATCGCCCACGACGTCCTTATAGTCGTCGTATATTCTTTCCTTCTCGAACTGCCTTACTTTCTGTATTATGCTTTGATATACGTTTTTGGCCGCTATGCGCCCCAGATTCGATAGGTCTATTTCTCTCTCAATGACGTCGCCTATTTGTGCCGATGGTTTCAAAAGTTTGGCCTTGTCTATGTGTATTTGCGTGGTCGGATCGGCCACGCTGTCGGTCACCGTAAGCATCGCCCACGACTTCAGCGCCCCCGACCGCGGATTTATCTCTATCTTTAAATCGTATCCGGCATGTGAACTCTTTGCGGCCGCATTCCTTATGGCCGACGCGATAGATTCGATCATATCCTGCCGGCTTATTTGCTTTTCTTTCTCCATGTATTCGAGAATTGCTAAAATTTCGCTGCTGTTGCTCATAATAGAATGTTTGGTGTTTGTTTATTTCGGTGTTGCTGCCATTATTGCCTGACACAGACAAAAAAGAGCGGGCATTGCCCACTCCGAGTCTTGCGCAAAATATTTCTATCTGGCGTATTACAAGTCAAGAAAAAAGTGATGCTTATGAAAAAAACGCTTTCGAAATTTCGGCTGTCAAACGTACAGGCATAATTTGCGTAGCTTATTTCACTTCCAATACATAGTCGTTTTTATGCTTGCCGTCGGCGGAATCAATTTTGAAAGTTATGTCCTGCCCGTTGACGGCCGACACTGTGCCGAGCGATATCTTTTTGCCGTTTAAGGTGATGGCGCGGAGCGTTCCCTGCGGCGGATTCTTAGCCGTGCATTCGAGAAGCGGGTATATTCCCTTCTTCAGCTTTCCCTTCACGTTTATATGTATTTCAGCCCCGTTTATGTTTGCGCTTTTTACGGATATGAAAGGCATCTTGCCGTCTTTGTCGTTGAATACGAATTTGAAGTGGATGTCGGGCATGTCGCCGAGTATCGTGTCGAGGATAATTCCGCTCTTGCATGTGATGTTCGAGTTGCCGGTAAGGTTGATTTCCGCACCTGAGCGGTTTTTAGAAGCCTTCATATAAAGAGCAGGCATTGTGAACAAAATTCCGCCCGTGGCTTCTATTTTAGAGTCTTCAAGATAAAGCGAACAGCTGCCCATCTGCTTGCATTTTTCCCAAACCCCGAACGTTATAGAACCGTTGACTTCCGCCTCAGACTTTTTCATCTTCAGGAAATTCGTACCGTTTGTCCAGCCGGCGGATTCGAAATGGAGGTTTCCGCGGGTTGTGGTGAGCTTTTTGCCCTCCATTTTCGCGCGGGAGTCGTACAGAAATGACATTTGCTTTACCTCTACCGGAACGTCGATCGAGAAATCCTTGCCGTCGGTTTTTATCCAAACGTTGTCGCGTTTTCCCGGCTTGCCCTTGAGGGGAACCTTGTTATAGTGCGGATCGGACTCCCATCCGCATTTGGAATATTTCGCGCTTGACTGGTCTTTTACAACAGTGGAAAACCCGAGCCCGAAGGCGCTTGATGCCATAACCGACACCGCAACCGATATTGCCGCCGCCCTTATTAAGTTTGATTTGTATTTTGCGATTGCCATATATGTCAAATTTATAAACATTTAAACCGCAAACCATTCTCGCACTTATGAAAAAAAAGGCAACATTAATTTTATGCGCCGCGTTTGCGCTTAACTGCGTCTTCTGCGCCCAACCGAAAAAGATAGACGCAAGCTCGAACGAAAAGCTGCAGGAGACCTTTTTCGACGCCATGGTCGCCATGGAGGACGACAACAAACAGCAGCAGTTCGCCTCATCCATGGCGACCATAGGCGTGGTGTTGTCTCAAAAATACTCCGAGGACGCCGCACACAAAAAATATGTCGAACTTGTCAACGGCAAGACGCCCGACGAAATAATCGCCCTGGCGAAATCGATGACTCCGCAGCTGAGGGGAATCGCCACGAAGGTGAACGGCAAGACGCTCGGGGATTTCAACAAAAGCATAGGCCAAATGCTCATTGGCATGTCGGTAAACAAGCAGAGGGTGTTCTCGTCGGCGCTTGCCAAAATAATGTACGACGCCGAGCAAAAAAAGACGTCCGAAACCGAGGTGGCTAAAATGTTGGACGGAAAGACCGCCGACGAAGTCATAGCGTTCGCCCGCCCGATTAAGGCGCCGTTCCCGTCCAACGAATCCGAGGAGTTTTACATAACGCCGATGACCAAAGAGGAACTTAAGGCGCGGAATATTCCACTCGCAAATCCGGACGGCGAGGAAAACATGAAACGCCCGCAGCAGTCTTTGTCGAAATCGCTTGTTCCGCGCGGCAATTAGGGCACGTTCGCGGGCGTTTTTCCCCGCGGCGTCGCTTTTGTCGGATTCAAAGGGATTTTTGAGCCGTTTAAGCCGCGGGGATTTCTGGGGGCGCCCATGGCATTTTTTATGCAAATGCGCGGTAAGGTATA
>CALXLM010000021.1 GCA_944389195.1 uncultured Opitutales bacterium | reverse complement strand
ATTCGAACGCCTTAAACACTTCTTGAAGCACGAAAAAAGCCCGCCGTTAGGCGGGCTTAAAAAATCGAATAAGAAAAGAAGAACTTATTCCACTTTATCGCCGTCCTTTGCGGAAGTCTCGGTCTTGACAGGTTCCGACGGTCTCACGTCAACCTTCTTGACTTCTTCTTCTCTGATGGCCTCGCGGATATTGTCTTCGACTTCGCTCGTAGCCTTTTTAAACTCGCGAATCGATTTCCCCAGCCCTTTCGCCAATTCTGGAAGGCGCTTTGCGCCGAAAAGCAAAAGAACCACGAGAATGATGACTATCCATTCCGTACCACCTGGCATACCAAACATCAGTATGTTATTCATAGATTCCCAAATCTATTTTAAGCCATTTTTGAGTCAAGCGTAATTTTGGAACAGCCTCCAAAGCAAACGTCAATCTGCAACCCTTTTCAATTCGTAGATGTGTTTTGCCGGTTTGGCGGCATCGTAAATCTTGCCGAGCAAAACGCGGGTGCGTTCGAATGTTTCAGCTTGAAGCGGTTTTTGTTTTTTATAGCGTTTTCCGCAGGCGATTATATAAGGGTGCTTCATCTTGTTTTTCTTAAGCATCAAATCAAGCTTGGCAATTTTTTCCTCGTCGGTTTTTAAATTCTCCAAATCGTACCACATTTCTGTGGCGTTTATTTCCCTAAGGGAATTGCACAAAGTCTTGTAATTCTCCGCAATCTTGACAACGCCGAGACTCTGCGCGTACTGCGGAGTATTTTTATTGGAGCCGAGATTCACCCCAAAAGCAAGCTCGTCGGACGTATATCTTCCCACCGGTTTGCCGTCGATTGCCAATTCGTATTCACCCTTTTCGAGATTTGCGACCTTCACAATCTGCTTGTTGCAATTCTTCACAAATCCGATAATCTTCTCGGCGATCTCCTCGTCCTTATTTATGGTGTACGGAAGCGCGTATTCCAAAACCGAAAACGACAATCCGTCACCGGATTTTATGTCCGAAACGTCCGCATTAAAGCTCTCAATAACCTTGCCGGATTTGGCGTCAATTTCAACCCGCGATACGGTATCGTGCTCGCCCATGGTCCTGACGAAATTGGCCATCATCACATACGCGCCAAGGTCGCGCGGGTACACCCTGTCGACCCCCGCCACCGACAACTCCGGAAAATCGCGCTGGAGTTCAGCGTTTACGTCCATCATATATCCCCACATGTCAACCACGCTTAATCCGCGCTTCTTTGACGTCTCTAAAACGTATTCGCCGAACACGCGAAGTTCGCCGTTTTTACCGCGGTCGAGTTTTTTGTCAGAACGCACCGTCTCGTCGTAGATGGACGGTGTAAAAACGATTGCGCGGCATTTTGCGGCAGCGAGCTTGTCGAGAATTTCGTCGATGTTTTTCCTGTACATCTGCCTATTATTATCGACTCTTTTTGCGTGTTTTTCGTCCATATTCGGAACGGCGTATATTCCGTTGTTGTTCATTCCTATCATCAGCGTGGCGACATCTGGCTTGAGCGAAAGAATGTCGCTTTCAGTCCGCTTGTTGACGTGCTGCACAGTATCCCCGCTTATTCCGACGTTGTAAAAATTTATTCTGTCATGGGGAAAACGCGTTGCATAAAACAGAGTTATCCTCATTACATACGCGCCACCGTGGGTTATACTGTCACCGATGAAACACACGTTGTCGCCTTTGGAAAAGGCCGCCGGTTTTATATCTTGCGCGGATTTCGAAACGACGCACGCAAACGCGATAGCAAAAAACAAAATGTACTTATGCATATGAATTATTTTCCTTCCATTAATTTCTCTATTTCAACAGAAATGCTTCTTGCAAGTCTAAATTCCTCCAAAAAGAGGGATTTTGACGACGCAAACGCGTCTCCGTCTCCGTCGGCCGCAGCCTCGTAAAGCCTGCCGAGCGCGAGAAGCGCGTTGTGGTACGCGGGGTTTATGTTTGCAAATGCCACCTTTATTTCAAGCAGGCGCAACTCCAACAAATCCCTTGAAGACTCGCCGAGTTTTATAAGGTCGTCGATACGCACACCCACGCGGTTCGAATCCGGAGAATCTATCTGCAGAACCGCCAATCTTGCTATCTCGTCGGCAGAACGCGAAAGCGACATTACTCCGCCGAGTCTGGCTTGAATTTCCCCCGTTATAAGACAGCGCCACCAAAGCGCGAAATCGTACGAAGCTGGCATTAGCCCCGAAACTCGCGCAGACAATTTTTCGGGAGCTTCCGCGGCGAGGGCTGCATACATGATGCGCTGAAGTTCTCCGCCGGTTCCGGCTGCCATTTCTATAGAAACAAGGGTCCAATACGCATGCGCGTCAAACGCCGGATAGTTCTTATCTGCAGCAAAAACTTCCGCGGGTAGCGGGGGAGGAGATTTCGACGCCGCAAGCGCCAAATCAGCAGATACGCCAAAACGAACGCGCTGTTCAAACGCCATTGACATCGCCACTTTAAGCCATAAAGGAACATTTTTCGAAGCCTTTTCGCCGCCGTTTTCAAACGCCAATTTCATTAAAACAGAACTGCTAAATGCCGAACAGAAATCCTCCAGTCCAAGCTCCCTTCCCCACTTAACCGTCAGGGTGGCGCCGCCGTTTTTCGCGATATTAAAACCGATATTGCCGTCCATTTTTAAATCTTTGGAAGACGAAACCTGAAGCGCAATTTTCTTTGCAAAAACAAGCTGCTCATCGCCGTATCCAAAATAGGAACCTATCATGTCTTCGCACGCGCGCACCATCTGAATCATTTCCGAATGCGCCTCGTAATCGTCGGACACAAGTTCGAAAAGTCTCCCAGAATACGAATAAATCCTAACGGCGGACTTCTCGCGCTCGGCGAGAGCTTTGCCGGTTGCCTCTGCCTCCTTAATTTCGCTTCCGTCTCCCCCTACAACGCCCATATAATAACCGTTAACAAACCCTTTTGAAGTATCGATTTTCTCCGGTCTTTTTTCCGGCTCAGCAACCCTGCGGGCAACTTGCCCTTTTTGCCCGGTCTCTCCGCGCAAAGCGGATTCTTCTGAAGCCGACTTTTCCGCTTTGGAAATATCCTGTGGGCGCGCAGTAATGTCCGAATACTCCGGGATAGGCTCCCCGTCTGTACCCGCCTTCCCCATTGCCCGAAATTTCCTCAATTCTTCCCCGAAATCGAAATTGCCCGTAAGCACGCGCCCAGTTTCCGCCTTTCCTTCGGCGGCTTCGTCTGCAAGATGGCGGGCAAGAGCTATTTTCTCGGAAAGCGTCAGCGGCGGCGGATCGTCCGAGAAACATACGGAAACGGACACCGCAACAAAAAATATAAAGGCGGCGGATCGGTTCATTTTTTCAAAACGGCGGTTCCCGCAACAACAGACACCTCCATTTTTTCAAAGGCGTCGATATATTTTTCCAACGATTTTAAGGGCCGGTAAAAGCCCAAAAGTGTTTTTCCAAGCTCATTTGCCATGAAAAGCGGCAAGAGGGCGTCGCCTATACGCGCCGAAACAACTGAAACTCCTCCAGAAAGTCCGTTAAACTTCAACGTCACTCGAGCCCAGAGCTTGGCGTAGTTGGAAGCGAAAGTCGCCATAAACGGGACACATACCTCTACGTTTTCGCCGTTGAACAAAACCACCGGTGCGTCCGGAGCGGAAACGCCTTGCCTTTCGGCGCGCGCCTGTTGGCGCGCGGCGGCCATAATAATACCCAAAATACCTTCGTTTATCTCCCCAACCGTAAAAGCCTCCGATTCTTTCTTCGAACCGATAAAATCCGCCAGCTTCGGAGAAGTGTACGACGCCGGACACGGAGCCCCGCGCGAAAAAGCCAATGCGAAAAACGCGACCATTGCGCCAAATAACATATATAACCCCGCGTTCAAAAGAACGCCGCATGATCCGAAAAACATATAGCCAAAAAGTTTTCGCATGTTTTTTCGAATCCTACTTGACGTATTTCGGCGCGACCCTCTCTATTCCGAGCCTGCAAGAGCGCGACGCGGGAAAAATCTCCTGGGCGGCCAGATAATAATTTAAGGCCGCCGCGAAATCCTTTGCATCTTCGGCGTTTTTGGCCCTTCCCAACATCTTGACGTAATCCGACACCTCCGGGGCAAGCCTTGCCAGCGCGAGCGCAAGTTTGGGATCCTGCGGGTCGATAATCCGAGCTCCATCAAGAAGGTCCCACGCAAAATATTTGTTGTTTTGCTTTTCGAATTCTTCAGCCTGCGCTATTAGGGAGTCTATCTGGGACATCTTCACCACGATTTTCTTCAGGCTTTCCGAACGCTCGGCGTCCTGCCGCATGGCGATCGCATACTCCGGGGCCTCCGCGGCAATCTCCCGATAGTTTTTCCGCGCCAAAAGCTCGTCGAATTTCTGGATATATTTCGACGCCCCAGAAGCAAGCCCGACAAGGTCGGCGTTAAAATCTGCAATCGACGGGTTCAACGGCCATGCTTCCATCGCGGCCGCAAGCGATTTTTTTACGTCGTCAGGCTTTCCCAACGCCGCCGCCTGTTTGGCGGCCATAACGTGCATTTCGCTTATGCGCTGTGCGGCGCGGATTTTTGCGAGCGCCTCCTTTGAGGGAAAATCGGGAGCCACCTTTTCAAACTCCTCGAGGATTTTTTCCATCGTCCCCCAGTCACGCGAGTCGGAAAGGCTTTTCAACGCGGACATGTCCCTATAAAGCTTGTGCAACACCTTCTTTTTTTCATACGGAAAAACCGCAAGCAGCGGGTCGAATTCCCCTATCGCAAACGTCTCCATCAGGCGCTGAAGGGCACCGTAGGTTTCGCCGCTGTCATAAAGCGCGTTGACCGCCGCCATTCCGTCGCGCACGTCTTTGCGCGCCTCGGTTGCCACATTCTCGAACGTATCGACGGTCGCGACAAAATTTGAGACGGGGAATAAATCCTTAAGCTGGTCGTTCCCGACCTTCATTTCCTGCACGTTTCCCCTGTATATGTGCCTATAGAACATCGACGCTATTTGCGCCTGCTGAAATTTGCGCTCAATGAGAAACGCCAGTACTTGCGATTGGAACTGGAGCACGGCCTTTGTGGCGGTGGCCTCCCTGAAGGTGTTTTTCGTGGCCAATTCAACGACCTCTTTTTGGAGGTCCTGAACCCGGTATGCAATATCCGCCGTACCCTCCGTGCGCTTGCGCGTGGAGGCGTTCTTCGAGGAGTTCATCTTCGCAATCTTGTCCGAAGCGTACTCCATGAACTCCGCCCTCTCCTTAGCCTTGAATTGCGCCTCCTTTACGGCGGCCATTTGCTCGCGCTCCTCCATTTTTGCAACGTCGTACTCGCCTCTCATGCGCCAGGCGAGATATACAAGATTGGCGATGGTAAGCGACGACTGCCCGTCAACGTCGTACTCCGCCGCGTCGAACAACCTGCTCCAGCACGCGCGCACCGCCTCGTCCGGGAGGTTGTCGTTCGAAGCCGACAAGCGCGCGGCTATCTCGGAAAGTATGCCCTGGTATTTGTTGAAATTTTGCGTGTCCACAGGCATAGACAGATAGCGCTCGAAACGCGCCCTCACCATGCGGGAATTCCCTATATTGAAGGTCTTCCCCTTCCAATTAAGAGTCCCGTCCTCAAGGTCGAACGAGTCTTTTTCAGTGTCGAATATTTTATCGGCCATGCGCTCGCCGGTGGCGCTTTCGAAGAATCCGCCCGCGGGGGCCTTCGCGCTCACGCTCGAAACTCCGGAGTCTGCCGCCTGCGGGGCGGCCGGCACGGTTTGGCTCTGAACCGCCGCCCCCTGCTGCTGAATCCAATGCGCCCCTTGTGAAAAAGCCGACACCGATAAAAACGCCGCAAAAATTGAAAAAAACGTCCTTTTCATTCGTTTCCCTCCGTCAATATTTACGCATTGAACACACGATTATTTCGCCGTCGGATCCCACTTTTACATCCATGTCGTACCTCTGCTTCGTCTGCGCGTTGACGTCCAACCCGTCAGGAATAAGAACCGCAAACTTGTGCCGCTTTTCGTCCCTCACAGACACCACCCTGCCCTTGGAAGGTATGCGGGATAACTGCATCTCCAATTCCGCCTTTAAAGAATATACGTTTCCGGACAGATTTTTAGGCGAAGCCATATAATCGCTATACGGAAATGCGGAAACCCCGTCGGAAGCGCTTTTCTTAAAATACACAAGCGCCAACGCTACCGCCACCGAAATTAGTGGTATCATTATCGCTATGATTATAGGCGTTGTCTTAGATCTCATAAATTTTTAGAATAAGCCACTTTAATTTATACGCGGCACAAAAACCGCAAAACAATTTTCCACATTGATGATTTTTACAAAAAGCCGTGCATATTCAAGCATTATCGTCAATCCCAACGTTTTGAACGACAACCGTAAAAAACGACGGCGACGGCGACGGCAAACTGCGCGCACAAAACCGCCAAAGACAGCGACGGGCTCGGCATGAAGTCCCAATCGGGCTTTGTCTGTATGTATGCGTCGTAAATTCTTGTGTCCTTCATGGACGTCATGTACCCGGCCCAGCCCCAATAAGTGCTGATAAACGGCCGGCATACCCATTTCAGCGCCTCCGGGAGCGCGAGCACCACCCCAGACAAAGGCAGCTGGAACCCCACAAGGTATATCGACACCAAATTGGCCTTGTCGGCCGAAGAAAATATCGAGCTAAACGCCAGGCACACCGCCGTCATCGTCACGCACACCATCGCCAAATCGACGCATTGGACGGCAGCCGAACCCGGAAAACGGCATACGAACTTCACAAAAACGCACATCCACACCCCTTGAAACAAAGCCAGAGACGACGTAAACATTATCTTTGAAAGAGCGTAGGACGACGGCCTCAAGCCTATCAACCGCTCTTTTTCGTACAAGTTGCGCTCCCCCGCAATCTCCCTTGCGGAGTTGTTTGCCCCTATCAAAGAAAGCAGCACAACCTGAAAAAGTATCAGGCCTGTGACTATCGCGGACGTGTTTGCGGCGCCTATCTGCATCTTCAAATTTCCCCTTAACTCGTCGAGGGCGCCGAGGCTCCTGTCAAAAGAGAGGCTTTCTATTTGCGGAAGCCCGCCAATGGCGAATATCACCACGACAAGCGGGAAACCGAACGTTATGCCCATGGTGAGCAGCAGATATGTGCTATCCCTGAAAAACAGTTTGTACCTCCGCAAAAGAAGCGTCCAAAGCTGCGAAATCGCAGAAGGCCTCGCGAAAGAAGACTCCTGACGCCCCGCGCAATCCGGCGGCTCGGCGGGGCTGCAAGGCTCCTCCTCCGCTTTCGCGCTGCTCCATTTCTGCCTCCAGTAAAGCGCGTCGAAATCGTTCAGCCTGTCGTATAGGCTGAGGGCCGAATCTATGCCGAAATACTCCTTCAACTCCCCGAGGCCCCCTTGGAACACCACCTCTCCCGCAAACACGACGGTTATGCGGTCAAAATAGTCGAGCTTGGCGAGATTATGAATTATGCATATAAATGTCTTGCCCCCGCCTTCCGACAAGCCTTTCATCAAATCGAGAATCGAATTCTCCGAAAGGGGATCGAGGCCCGACGTCACCTCGTCGCAAACCATTACGGACGGATTGTTTGCCAGTTCGACGGCCAACCCCATTCTTCTCAACTGGCCGCCAGAAAGCGACCCCACAAGTTTTTCTGAATGTTCCGAAAGTCCCACCGTGTCGAGAATCGACGCTATCCTTTCCTCCTTCCCCGATGAATCCGCAACCGCAATGTCGAACGCGCTCGACAGCGCTTCGCGCACCGTGAGCATCGGGTGCACGCATGTAAACTGCGGCGCGAATCCGACCCTTCCGACGAGATCTTCGCCCGACGATATTTTTTCGCCGCAATAATACGAGTCCCCCTCCGCCGGGATTATTTTAAGCATGGCTTTTACGAGGGTGGTTTTGCCGCATCCCGACGGGCCTATCACCGCGTTCATGGCGTTCGGCTCGAAAGACACGCTTGCGTCATTCAAAATCGGCGCATCGGAATTTGGCACGCGCACGGTCAGATTCTTGCAACTCAACATTTGATATATAATTAAAATTTCTGTTGAGATTTTTACAATTTTATAATTAATTGCAACCATGAAGATTTTTAATTTTTTGGCAACGGCGGCCTCGGTCCTTCTTTTCGCGGCAGATTCGCACGCGCTCAAAATCGATCCCGCCGCCATCGAGAACCCGAATGTCTTTGGCATAGTCTTCCCGAACAAAACGGAATTTTATGGAAGAGCAGACAAGGTTGTATCGATATCAAAGCAGGAGTTTATCGCCGGGCCGCTGTTCGTCACGGAAGTCTGCATAGAGCTCGACCAATCCCCCTTGCAGCTAAGAATATACCATTCGAGCGCCCTCCCGATAGACAAAACCTCCGAAGCCATTCAAAAGCAGCTGCCAGAAAAATACAGGCAGTACGCAACGCCGCCTGAATCTATTAAAAAAATGCTAAGGGAAAACATTCAAGACGCGAACGTACAAAAAAGCATATACAAGGATTATCCGACAACCACCCACGCCAGAACGTTAGAATTTATCGTCACCGATCTCGACGAACTCAACGAGTTTTTCAGAAAAATATCCGACCACTTTATGAACAAGGCCAAGGAAAAAATAAATAGAAAAACCTACACTTTAGAGGGGAAATAAGATTAGAAAATGAAATATCCGCTTATATCGGCAATTATTGCAACGGCAATTATCGCGTCGGCGGCCTTTGCGTCGGCGCAGGAAAAAGTAGGAGACATCGTAAAAGCCGGAGACACCGCATATATGCTCGTCTGCGAATTGAAGACCCCCGAGCAAAACGTAAATTTTCAGCGCAACATAAACATTATGCAACGCGACTCGCAGGCCATCGACTTCTTCAGAAAAAAAATCGGTGAGGAAAGCGATCCGGCAAAAAAAGCCGAACTCGAAAGAAAGCTCAAGATTCTTGAAAAAAATTTCGAGACGAACGACGCCGCCATGCGAAAGGCATACGGATTCTCCGCCAACAGAAAATACCGCATGATTTTTCTCGAATCCAATATATGCGTTCCGCTTTCGAACGACGCGCTGTCGTCGCTCAAAGACGAAGCCGGAAACGCGTTAGATCCGATGAAGATATTTCAGAGGGGAAACAAATCCCTGTACCTTAAGAAGACAGTCACCGGAGACAAGGATAACGAGGCTTTACAACGCACCATAGGGTTTATCGTAAAGCGCCGCGCAGACGTCGAAAAACTCAGAAAGGAGCTTGCGGAAACGACGGATCCGTCAAAGCAGATGGAAATTACGTCCAAACTCGGATCGGGCGAAAAGGCGCTCGTGGAGGCCGAAGAAAAAATGCGCGTCCAATACGGAATCAAATCGAAGTCGGACTACGTAATAGAAACGTCAAAATCGAAACTATATCTGGTTCTCACCCCCGAGGAAATCCTTAAAATCGAAGCGCAAAAAAAGTTGGACGCCAAATAGGCGCCCAACCGCAAAAAAAGTTTAGCCCGATTCTTACCTTAGCTCCACCTTGCCTGCGACCGACTTGAATGTCGGAAGATTCTTTTTTAGGTAGTCCGCCCGGTTGGACGTTATTGTGTCAACTCCGCACTCTACCGCTTTTGCGAGCTGCGCTTCGTTGTCAACGCACCAGAAATTCACCCTGAATCCGGCGGCCTTGAGCTTGTCGACATACGCCTTGTCGAGCTTCATGTAATTTCCGAGCGAAATTTGCTCGGCGCCTGCGTATTTTGCATTGTTTATAAGGTCCTCAGGAGACTTGACATTCCCGTTTTTGTCGGCGGCCACCGCAATATAGCGAATTTTATATTCTGGATATTTCGAATGGAAATCGGCGAGAGCCTTTTGGCTGAACGATATGACAGCAACCTGCGAAACGTCCAAACCGGCCTCCTTGCGGGCGTCGTCAAAGGCTTTAGCAAAACCGGAGGCATATCCCTTTATTTCGCATTCTATGAAGCGCCCCTTTGGAACACATTTTAGCACGTCCAACAAAACCGGAATACGCAAGTCGGGCAAATTTTTCCATTCCTTGTGTACTAATTTCGCCCTTTGCCTTTCCGACGGGTTCACGTAGCCCACGGGTTTGTCGATGCCCCAATAAGACTTTAATTCGGCGGGGCCGTGCACTATTATTATCTCCCCGCTTTTCGTGTAATGCAGATCGCATTCTGTCCAATTCGCGCCTATTTTATATGCGAGCTCAAACCCCTTAACCGTATTCTCCGGCGCAAGGCGCGGCTCCCCGCGATGCCCCACGACATCGATTTGCGCAAATGAACAAACCGAAGTTGCCAAACCAATGATAAACAAAACCGAACGTTTCATATTTGAACGTGATACCCGTACAAAACGGGCGTGTCAATAGTTATAGTTGTAAAAAATGCGCCGGAAAAAAATCTTTCCGGCGCGGCGCAAACAAAGAGCACTACAATTCCTGAATCCAAATATTGCGGAACGATATCGGATTTGTATGGTCTTGAAGCTGGATTTTCACCGGAGACGATGGGTGCTTAAACGTATGCGCCCTCTTTAACGGCATGCTTGTGGAATACGGAACGGGCGTTTCGTAGTGTATGCGCTTGCCGTTGTGGTAAACCGTAAAAGTGGGATCGGCCACGCATTTGTCGCCCTCGAATTTCGCCGGCGTATAGAAAATGTCGTAAGTCTGCCAAACGCCCGGCTCGAGGGAAGCGTTGAATTGCGACGGTGTCTGGCGGTAAAGGGCGCCGCAATTGTCCCACGAACCGTCCGCCCCGAAAGAGTCGAGAACCTGTATTTCGTACGGGCCGAAAAATACGCCGGAATTCGCGCGCGCCTGGCCTGTCTTTTCGTACATCGGCGGTATGTTAAATTCTATGTGCATCTTGCATTTTCCAAACGCCTTTTTCGACTCTATTGTCGTTCCGAGCCTCTTGCCATTCGGCTTTTTAGCGTCGGTTTTTACTGTCATCGCGCCGTCTTTAACGGTCCAGTTTACGGGCATGTCGCGCGCGGACACAAGCTCCCAATTTTCCGACGGGTCGC
This sequence comes from uncultured Opitutales bacterium, assembly GCA_944389195.1. Lineage (GTDB taxonomy): Bacteria > Verrucomicrobiota > Verrucomicrobiia > Opitutales > Intestinicryptomonadaceae > Merdousia. Next base: position 16,942 of record CALXLM010000021.1, on the reverse strand, counting down.
CTCCGGCGTACAACACCACCGCGCCTTCCGGCGGCTTTTGCCCGAGAGTCGGAGGCGTGTATTCAAATCGTTTCAAATCTATCTTCACGTCCTGCCCGGCGTATTTGCCGGCAGCCTCTATCGATTCGGGCGTTATAACCCCTTTCAAAGCAAGGGGTTCGACAGTTTCAAATTTTATCTTTCCGTTTTCCGCGGAAAGGCCGTCCGCCATAGCCGACGCTTCGGCTCTGGAGAGAATACCCGTCAATATTTTAACGCGGTATCTCGCCTCTGGCCCCCTGTAAACCTCGGCGTATATCTCGGGATACATCGATACCGGATATCCTTTTTTTAATTCGCTTCCGTCGGAAAGGGTTATCTTACCCTTGTAAAATCCGGCAAAAGCGTCCTTTTGGGCGAATGCGGGCAAAGCCAACATTGAAACGAGAGCAATAAATAATAATTTCCTCATATGCGGCATATCTCTATTCATCGCACTGCGAAGGTCAATATAAAAACAAGCCCTGACAATCTTTATTTTATGACTTTTTTCTTGCTTAAAGCGGGCAGCTCAACATTCTTTACCGCCAAAAAACGCGGCCTTAGGCGCCCGGATTTGCGCGCACGGCCGCTTTAAGCATACGGGAGCATCTATCATGTTTGACATGGCTACAATCGAAGGTCTCTGCAAGCGCAGGGGTTTTATTTACAGGTCGTCCGAAATATACGGCGGATTTAACGGTTTTTTCGACTACGGGCCGCTCGGAGTGGAACTGAAAAACAATATTAAACTCGCATGGTGGAAGGATTTCGTCCACGGAAGGGACGATATAGTCGGTCTGGACGCGTCCATCATAATGCATCCCGACGTCTGGCGCGCTTCCGGACACGTCGCGGGATTTTCCGACCCTATGGTTGACTGTAAGGAGTCGAAACTGCGCTTCCGCGCCGACCAGATTTTCTTCGCCGAAGTAAAGGTTGACGGCGAAACAATCGGATACGTCAGCGTTCTCGAAGACGAAAACATGCAAAAGGAGGCGGAAAAAAAGGCCGCCGAACTCAAGCGTAAACTTGCAAAACAGGGAAGCCTCGGCGAAATAGCCCTCAAGAACTACATGGACGCAAAGCCGTCCGAATACGACCTCATACCCTCCCCGGCAACCGGCAACGCCGGTACGCTTACGCCCCCGCGCGACTTTAACCTAATGTTTCAGACGTATGTCGGAGCGCTGCGCGACGAAACCGCCATCGCGTACCTCAGGCCGGAAACCGCACAAGGCATATTCGCCGATTTTAAAAACGTCTGCGACACCTACAGGGTAAAAGTTCCATTCGGCATAGCGCAGGTTGGAAAAGCCTTCAGAAACGAAATAACCCCGCGCAACTTCATATTCCGCAGCAGGGAGTTCGAACAGATGGAGATAGAATACTTCATATCGCCCTACGACGACTGGCAAAAGTTGCACCGCGAATGGATAGACGCCTGCAAGGCGTGGTTTGTGTCGGTGGGTATTCCTGCGGATTCGCTCGCAGAAGACGTCCACCCGAAAGAGAAGCTCGCCCACTACGCGAAAGCCTGCACCGATATAACCTTCCACTTCCCGCACGGGCTTCAGGAGCTGCAGGGAATAGCCGTGCGCGGAAACTTCGACCTTACCCAACACCAAAACGCCTCGGGAAAATCGCTCGAATATTTCGACGAATCGCGCAAGGAAAAATATTTGCCCCATGTGATAGAGCCGTCCCTCGGCGTGGACCGCACATTCCTCGCCATAATGAGCGCAGCCTATTGCGAAGACGAAGTACCCAACGACAAGGGCCAGCCCGAAAAGCGGGTTCTTTTAAAGTTCAGCCCGCGCGTCGCGCCGTTTAAGGCGGCTGTATTTCCTCTCGTAAAAAACAAGCCGGAGCTGTACGGCCGGGCCGAAGAGCTTTACAAAAAATTGAGGCGCCGCTGGAACGTATTTTTCGACGCGTCCGGCGCAATCGGAAGGCGCTACCGCCGGCAGGACGAAATAGGAACCCCTTTCGGAATAACCATAGACTTCCAAACGATAGAGGGCGACGGAACCGTCACCCTGCGCGACCGCGACACAACAAAGCAAATTCGCATGTGCGAATCGGAACTGTTCTCATATCTGTCTGAAAAAATAGACGGATAGTTTCCGGGCGGCGCGCTGTCCGGCGCGCTCCGGCGGCGTATTGCAGAGTTTCGAGAAGGAAGCGTTTTTTCACAGCATAAAAAGATAAAACCGAACCTGATTGCAATGAATGACGAAAAACAAATTCTTATAGTCGGAAGCGCAAACGTCGACATGGTTGTAAAGTCGGAAAGAATACCCGAGAGGGGCGAAACCGTTCTCGGAGGCGTTTTCAGCCAGCACCAAGGCGGCAAAGGCGCAAACCAGGCAATGGCGGCAAAAACGCTTTTCAACAACACCGCCTTCTGCGCCGGATTGGGAGACGACAATATAGGCAGGGAATATCTTTCATACTTGAAGGGCAAGGGCGCGGACGTTTCGCTCGTGAAAGTCTTTAAGGGCGCCCATACGGGAGTGGCACTGATAACGGTCGACCGCGACGGAAAAAACATCATAACCGTGGCCCCCGGAGCGAATATGCTGCTTTCGCCTGACGACATGCGCGCAATCGATTTCGGGAAGTTTTCGCATGCGGCATTTCAGCTCGAAAACGCCGTTGAGACCGTATTCGAGGGCTTGAAACTTGCAAAAGCCGCCGGGTGCGTCACCGTGCTGACTCCCGCGCCCGCGCGTCCGCTTGACGACTCCATATTAAAGTTTATAGACTACATAATACCGAACGAAATTGAGATATTGCAAATACGCCAAGGATGCGCTTCGATGGAAGAGGCCGCTAATTCGCTCATAGAAAACGGCGTCGGAAATGTCATTGTCACGCTTGGAGAACGCGGCTGCGCGCTGTTCAATAAGAACGGGAAAAAACACTACCCCACCTACCGCGTGACTCCCGTGGATACGGTGGGCGCGGGCGACTGCTTTACCGGCGCACTTCTGGCGGGATTTAAAAGATTCGGCGACATAGGCACCGCTATAAAATTCGCCTCCGCAGCAGCCGCATTGAAAACCACAAAATTCGGGGCGCAATCTTATGCGGAGCTTGGCGACGTTCTAAACATGATGGAACGCGAACGCCCCTGACGCCCGCTCATCTTTAACCGCTAAATTTCTGCCGTTGCCGGCCTGTCCGCAATCAAGCACCTGTTAAATAATAGATAGCCTCGCCGCCGCAAACATTCGAAATACGACCTACGAATGCGCATGGCAATCAAGCGCTAAAAAAACGCGCGCGGCAAACCTTCTCGAAATTGAAAGACAATTCGCCGTCCCCCCGTTGCGGACGGAAAAATTTTCTACTGTTTTCAGTTAAAGAAATTCGATTTTTCACGACCGCATTTTCAAGAATATTACAGGTTGCAACATGCGGTTTCAACCATGGAAGTTTACCGCTTGCAGCAAAGGGAAGCTGCGGGTTGCGCGGATTTCAATCCGCGTTTTCGTTCCTGTTCTTTTGGAATAAAGCGGCCAATCATGGGCAAACGCAACGTGGCCATAAATAGTTTCATAATCAGCCCATACCTTTTGTCGGACGAATTTTGCATAGTCCAGACAAGCCTAAAAATCCTGTTTGCAGACGGTTTATCAACAAAGCAAATACAAGACGACCAGTAAAATCTCTTTCGCGCTGCTAACTAACCGGGGCTTTTAGCCCCTATTGCGTTCCCGGTGTCCGCATAAAAGCAAAGCCGTTTCATTGTCTTTTTTTTGCAGGTAATAATTACCGTTTTTCTCAACCTGCGGCGATTGCGCCCGTTATTATGAGAATCAACCAATTACATCATGACAAAATGCGGCAGAACAACTGCAATTTCGGCCGCTTTGGCGCTCCAAATCCCGCCTATTAGTTTAAGGCGCCACCATGTAAGGCACCGCCGAGTTTGCAAATTCCTGAGCCGATTTTCGTAGAGCCGAGGAACACTGGATAATTTTCGATGCCAATTCTGGATTTGACGAAAGATTGTTCCGCCCCGCTTTGACCAGCTCCTCCGTATCCAACAAATTGGCGTCCTTAAAAATTTTCTTAAGCTCAGCGAGATTCTGCTTCAAATCGGATATAAACACGCCGAACTTTTCCTTGACCTCCGAAGGGCACGACGAAGCGTCGATATCCGACAGTTTATCCACCGCGCTCTCAAAATCGCTTAAGGTTAACTTTTCATCCCTTAGCTTTCCCAATGCGTCTTTAACACTGTCCATAAGTTTCACTATGGACTCCTTGCCCGCAGAAGTCGATTGTTCGCCGGACTGGAATTGCGCCAATAATCTTTTCGCCATTTCTCCACGGTTTATCTGCGCATTCGCCGCAGCAAGCGGAAAAAATGCGATTGATAAAAGGGCTAATATGGCCGGTATTTTTTTTATATTCGCTCTCATTTTATTAACCGTTAAAATTTGCTCGGCGTTTTATATTGCACGATGCGCAATATGCCGTAAAATTGAAAAATATATATTGTTAAAAAAACATTAAAGCAGTCAATAAATTTCCGTAAAGCCGCCGCAATCTGCTATGCCTCGGGAGGCGAAATGCCAAAGGGCAAAAGTGGGCGATTTTAAGCTGGGCGCCAACTGGACAAATGTATTCAACGAATGTAGAATCTGATGAAGACAAGATAAAAAAACGATAAATACGCTCGACGCGCGCCCGTTTTAGTGGCGTAATATATTCTGTGCCAATGAACTTCATATCTACATATTCATCGCCGCTGGGAGCTATTATATTGACCGGCTCACCTTCAGGGCTCACCGGGCTTTATTTTGCACAAGGCGAACCTACACGCGAATGCGAAAAGCATTTTTGCGTAAACGAAAACTCAAAAGCCCTTATTTCCGCAAAAAAGTGGTTGGATAAATATTTCGACGGGAAAAATCCCCAATCATGCGAAGTGTCTATGGCCCCCTTGCGCGGGACACCATTTAGGTTAGCCGTATGGCGAATGCTTTGCGATATTCCATACGGAGAAACGGTCACTTACGGAGATTTGGCAAAAAAAATAGCCGCCGAAACCGGATGCGTACGGATGTCGGGCCAAGCCGTCGGAGGCGCAGTAGGTTCCAACCCGATATCGATAATAATCCCGTGCCATAGAGTGGTAGGAAGTGGCGGGAATCTCACTGGATATGCTGGCGGCTTAGATAAAAAAGCGGCCCTTCTAAAACTTGAAGGCGCCGATATGTCAAGATTTTTTGCGAGGCAGGCTCTATAAATAAAACAGTCCTCTTCTATAAAAATTTTCCGATAAACATTAAAATAATTAAAAACCGTTTTTACAGCGCGCTTACAAATTCGCACGAGCCATCGCGCCGCAACAATGCGAACAATATCTTTCCGCACAGCATTGTTTTGGCTCTTGACTGGCTGCAATTTAAAAATTTAAACTATCAAGAATACAAATTGTAAACTCTCATATATCGGCAATTGTGCCTTATATGTTTGCAGATTTTAACAGCCAAAACGCCGGTAAAATTTATGAAAATAGCAAACAACATACTTGAACTTATCGGAAACACGCCGCTTGTGCGCTTAAATAGTCTTAGCGACGGGAAAGCCGAAGTGCTCGCCAAACTCGAATTTTTTAATCCCTCGGGCTCCGTAAAAGACAGAACCGCCCTTGCCATGATAGAAGATGCGGAAAAGAAGGGTTTGCTAAAAAAGGGCTCACTTATTATCGAACCCACAAGCGGCAATACCGGCATAGGGCTTGCAATGGTTGCGGCAGTAAAAAAATACAAGCTTATCCTTACGATGCCCGATACAATGAGCATGGAACGCAGGCGCTTCCTTTCGAGTTTCGGAGCCGAACTTGTGCTTACCGACGGCGCAAAAGGCATGCGCGGAGCCATTGAAAAAGCGCTCGAATTGAAGGAAAAAAATCCGGGCGCTTTCATACCACAACAGTTTGACAACCCATCAAACCCCGAAGTGCACGCAAAAACCACTGGTATGGAAATATGGAACGATACCGGCGGAGAAGTGGACATAGTCGTCGCAGGAGTTGGAACCGGCGGGACAATAAGCGGAATCGGAAAAGTTTTAAAGTCTCTCAAACCGTCCGTCAAAATTTACGCGGTGGAACCGTCTGCATCGCCCGTGCTTGCCGGAGGCAACGCCGGCGCGCATAAAATACAGGGAATAGGAGCCGGATTCGTGCCGGCGGCATACAATCCTGACGTTGTTGACGGCACAATCGGAGTCGATGATGACGACGCCGGAGATACTGCGAGAAAACTCGCAAAATACGAAGGCATACACTCCGGAATATCTGCAGGGGCAGCAGTATTCGCCGCGCTCGAAATCGCAAAGCTTCCGGAAAATGCAGGCAAAACCATAGTCGTAATTATTCCCGACGCGGGTTCAAGATATCTATCAACTTGGCTTTACGCTTAATAGCGCAAGAAGAGCGCATTTTAATGCACTTTCACATATAAAAATCGACGCGCCGGATACATTCAGGAATAATAAAACACTATCTTGATTTTCCTAAGACAACGTATTTTCAGATTCGGACGTTTCCCTATGCTTATCGCTTCGGTGTACCCGTCACTATGCAAGGAATATCCGAAGCGCTCGCCATAACGGAAATGCAAAAGCTTTATCCCTGGCGCTAATCCCTACTAAATAAAACTTGCCCATATCCTTTCGAAATGCGCCTACAACGCCAGTTATTTTTATCCTAATATCCGCCGCAGCGATATATCGGTGAAGCCCTGCTTAATCGCTCCAATTCATACCCGATTTTCTAAACAAATTCCAGCGTGCAAGAGATTTTTCAATGTCCGCATCTGGCGCGGCTTTACACTCGGGGATTTTTTCACCCGTATGCAAATAAAACTCTATGTTTGCCTTTACAGCATTTATTTTGGCGATTCCAGAACGCATGCCTACAAATATGTTTTCGTCGTCGAACACGACAATTGAATTCGGATACAGCAAGCTCCAAAAACCTGCCTCCAAAACAAATTTAGGGGTGAAATTTTCGAGTATTACAAACTTCGATGAACATACCGTGTATATCTTGCTTCCGCGCACTTCCACAACCCGTACAGCCGAATCAAAATCAAAAATTTTTTCGCAATTCAACCGTTTGCCCAATTCAAGTCTTTGAATATTTCCCGAATCGATATTTATATGGTACAAACCGACGGCGAAGTAGAGGCAACCTTCAATTTCGAATATTTTTTTTATGTTCGAAACTTTAAAAAAAACGGATTTTTCGGAATCATTAAAAAATTCAAGATAACCTCCGAATTCTCCGAAATCGACAGCTATCAAAAGCCCGCTGTCGATTTTTAACTTAGAAGCGTTGTTCTTTGGAAGAGACGACACCGCCAGTTTGCCTTCGTTTTCATATACGAAAATATCCTTGCTACAATTTAACTCGTGCAATTTTCCGGGTGTGAGATCGCCAATTTTATATGGAGTAAAACCGTCAATATCGGAAAATCCTACATGGCAAAAAAGAAGAAAAAATAAAATCTGCAAAATACGTTTAACCACCATGCAAAAATCTTTTATTTTATTTCCCTTTAGGGTCAACATTAATCGCATTGTATCATGCCATACATCTGTAAAACTACGGCTTAGCGCACAAAAAAACGTTTCCCGTCAAATGTTGAGGAACTGATAATGTATTAAGCGGGACGTTTCCCACTGAAAGCTAATATCGTACGGCGCTTGGATTCACTGTTATATGGGTAGTATTGCATAGCTTTATGGAGTTTTAAAAATGAAAACAGTATATTCACGGTATTTTGCTAAGAAGGCAAAAAACGAAAAAAGCCAATCGGAAAGATAAAGTTATTTTTGCGGTTATGCGGCGTTAACTTATAATGCCGCAAACAAAACAGTTTGATGCCTTTTTTAGGAAAATCAGGCTATCGATTTGGCGTAAAAATTAAGAAAATAATGCGCAAGTTGTAAAAAAGAATCTTCAAACAATATACAATCTAAGAGAAGAATAAATACAATGAAATAGAAACATTAATTGCGGCAGCATGATTTTAGGCATTGAAGGGACAATTATATATATGGCGCATATAATAACGGGGTGTTTGAAAACATAATAAGCAAATGCCCTGCGCCCAAATATGGGAATAAAATAACCCGGGGGCTTCCATAGAAAAACAAAGCAAAATCAAAAGCGAACACCCCAATATAAAAACCCCAAAAACCGCCTCCCTTGAATCTGCTTGTGAAACGCCGAAACTAAATTATAAAAAGCCTATTCCTTAAAAATCCCTATCCCTCAACCTTTGGCCTTAACACATAAAAACTTAAAAAATCATAGATTGATTCTATCGTCCAATGCGGCATTTCCCACTAAATCCTATCACATTGACATTGAACCAACTTCTAAAGTTGATACAAAAACCGGTTATACCCACAGGCTAAACAAAGATCCGATTCTTACGATATGCCACGAAAATAAATCGGGCCGCCGAGGATCGAACTCGGGACCTCTTGCACCCCATGCAAGCGCGCTACCAGACTGCGCTACGGCCCGTAATAATAATTGACGAAACCTATCTTCATTGAAGGTCATGGCAAGCTTTTTTTGCGCTAATATAACATTTTATAAAACCTGGCGACTCGCTTTGTAATCGACGTAAGCGCCTGTGCCGGAGTTATCCCGAGACGGCGCGAATACTCCTCTATAGAAATCGATTCTCCAGCGCTTTCGCCGACGATTACAGCCTCGTCACCGACCTCGATTTCATCGAAATCGCTTACATCAACAGCCGCCTGATCCATTGAAACACGGCCGATTACCGTAGCTCTTTTTCCCCTTATGATAACGTCCATCTTTTGGCTGGCATTTCTGGGAACACCGTCCCCGTAGCCTACCGATAGCAGCGCTATTTTAGAATCCTTGGCGAGTGTGTATGTTCTGCCATAGCCTACCGTGGCGCCCTTTGGAAGATTCTTAATCTGGCTGACAGACGTACGAAATGTCAGAACGGGATCCGGTTCAAAGCCGTTTAAAAGCGAATTTTCCGAAGGCTTCATGCCGAATAGCACAAGTCCTGCTCTCAATGCGCAATCGAAAGGCAGATACGATGCGTCGCAAACGTCGCTGTGATGGACAAATATTTTCGTTTTTAACCCGCCCAAGCGTTTTTTTGCAAACTCAATAAAGCCGGAATCGGGTTTTGCGCCTTCGCGCGGCGCGCCGCTGCCCGTACCGAGCAAACAAAACGCCTCAAGCTTAAGGCACTCAGATCCGAGCAACATATCGAGCATTCTTCGCGCGTCTTCTGGCGAAGGTATCGTCTTGCCTTCTGTCGGAAGGCGCATGTGTACGTTTATGGACACCCCAAGTTCCTCAGCTTTTCTTTCAAATCTCCCAATTTCCTCCACGCTCGCCAACACAGGCGTCAAAGATTTCTCGAAATATTCGTCCTCCTCCCCGGGAAGCGACGACGACATCACTATAACGGGCCAACCCGCGCCGACCTCCCTAACCTGTCCGCCTTCTGCTGTATTTGTGACTGCAAAAGCGTCGGCACCGCTCAACATAAGCCTGACCGCCGCGGCTGCCACGCCGTATCCAAACGCGTCCGCCGACACGAGTGCTATATATCCGCGCGATTTCGGGGCAAAGTGACGAAGTCTGCCGAGATTGCGCTCCAAAGCGCACAAGTCTATGCGCACTGAACACCTTAAATGTGTGCTTGATCCTTCCATTTTACATATTCCCTTTTCGAAAGCGGCTTCGCATCGGGAGGAAAATCGCAACGGAGCAGCAAATCCGGATTTTCCTTAAGAGTTTCAAAAATCGATTGCGGCGTCATAAATATTTTTTTAAAGCCGTCTATCTCCGCCGGAAAGCCCTTTCTTTGAAACAAATGAAATCTTTTTGCCTTTAGATGCGGTGCAAGCGCATCCACGACTATTTCCGATTTAAGCTCAAGACCGCCGTTCCCGTAATTAAGCAAGTTAACACACCCCTTCCTTGACGGCGCTACCAGTGAAAACGAATCGCACACGCTTCCGGCAATAAAACGCGCAGCCACAAGCATTGCGTCCCATTCGTAAATTTCGGCGCCCGAGAGGCTTGCAAACGTAGAAACGTACGCGCTTGAAAAACGTATTCCGAGCATTGATCCCGGCCCGGTACACACGGCGTACGCTTTTACTTCCCCAAACCCGCACGGAAGCGATTCGACGCAAGAAGCAAGACTTTCTATCGACTGGGAACCCGATTCAAGCGCGCATAAAAGCCCGCCGTTCCTAACCGCGGCGACTTTGACGTTGTCTCCGCTACCGTCTATTATTATTGCGGTTGAACCGAACATTTTAAAACCTTCTTCTCAAAGCTTTTGTGGCTATTCCGAGTTCCTCCCTGTATTTCGCCACTGTTCTCCTTGCGATGTTTACGCCCTCCTCGGCAAGCAATTCTGCTATTTTAGAGTCGCTCAAAGGCGAGCGGGGTGATTCGTCATCTATTATTTTTCTTATCATGTTTTTTACCGACTCGCTCGAGAGGCTTCCCCCTCCCGTCGATTCGTACCCGCCGCTGAAAAAGAACTTAAGGGGAAACACCCCGAAAGGCGTCTGGGCGTACTTTTCAGATATGGCACGCCCCACGGTAGTCGGATGCACCCCAATATCGTCGGCCACATCCTGCATGGTCATGGGCCTTAACGAATCCCTGCCGTTCTCAAAAAAGTCCGCCTGCCTTTTCAACACAGCCTGCCCTATTTTTAAAATGGTTTTTTGGCGCATGTCCACCGCCTCCATCAGCATTTTCCCGTCGCGGATTTTTTCCCTTATATACGACAGTTCGTCGGGGCGCATTTTGCCGTCGGCAGCCATTTTCCTGTACTCCGGATTTATGCGAAAACGCGGTAAACAATCATTGGAAAGCTCCACGCGCCAAATGCCGTCGTCGTCCTTATAAAACAAAAGTTCGGGAAGCACTATTTTTTCGGTTTCGGCGGCGTATTCAGAAGCAGGAGAAGTATTGAGCTTTGCAATCTCGCCTATCGCGGCCTCCACATTTTCCGGCGAAGTATTTTCAAGTTCGGCAATTTCTGCGACTTTTCTTTTTAAGAGCAACGCGTAATGGTTTTCCATAATCCTATACGCCAGGCTAGACCCCATATTTTTGCGTTCAAGCTGGAGCATCAAAGAGTCGCGCATGTCGAAAGCGCCTATGCCGGGAGGATCGCTTCCCCTAAGAAGGTCGAGCGCGTCAGCAACAGTTTTATCGTCGAATCCGGCGGAACGTGCATTATCTATCGCATCGGGAAGAAGAAATCCGCGCTCGTCGAGAGAGCCGGCCAAATTTGCAAACGCCCGGACGACACTCTCGCTCTTCGCGTCGAGATTGGCTTCGCCGAGCAAATGCTCCTGCAGCGACTTTCTGTCGGGCAGAGAGTTCAAAATAAAATCGCGCCTCTTTTGCTCGTTGTAGGAATCCGATTTTGCTTGCGCGGCATAATCGTCGGCGGCGTCGGTGTCGTCAAAATCGGCCGATTCTCCAAGCGTCTCCGGCTTATCTGCATAATCCTCCGGAGGCGCCTCCTCCAACAGGGGGTTGTTTTTTATTTCCGCCTCTATGATTTTAGACAGGTCGAGAGACGCGGCTTGAAGTATCTCCAAACTGCGCTTAAGTTGGGGGGTCAGCACCAACGACTGTTCCTGCCTCTGAACCTGGCGAAATTCCGATGCCATTATTGTCAGGCATTCCACCATTTCTGAACCGTTTTCACAAGTAGAAAATCAAAAAAAACCGCGCGTTTGCCAGCCCGATGGCGTTCTGCGCCATGCCAAGCTTTTCGGCCGGATTTCCATGAAGGGAAATTTTACTCCGACCGCTTTTAGAACGGTTCCCATATGGCAAAAATAATTTTCACCGCCAGCACAATATCAAATTTTCAAACGAAATTCTCCCCGTAAGCAGTTTCAAATTTCCAAGACTTTAAATCCCGTAAGCCCGAAGGTTCGCGCGTACAAGCCCTTTAATGCTGCAATTCCACCGCCAAAGAATGGCGCCGGGCAAAAAGCCGTTAGGAAGAATTATTCGAAAAATTTTCTTGAGACACATATGGAACGGTTATACAAGACATTCCATGAATTTGGCTTGTCTTAGGGCAATAATGCTTTTGCCTTTCAATGCGGTTGTCACTATCCCGGCAATTTTATTTATTTTTTTCGGAAGCGGATATAGGCTTGCGACCCCGGCAACCGTTGCCGCAGGCGCTGTTTTATTCATGGCGGGATTCGCGCTCGCCGCATGGACAATATACCTTTTTTCAACGATTGGAAAGGGAACGCTAGCGCCATGGAATCCCACGAAAAAACTCGTCGTCTCTGGACCGTACGCGCACGTGAGAAATCCGATGTTATCGGGCGTGCTTATGATGATTTTGGGAGAATCGGCGATTTTGCTTTCATGGGAAATTTTCGCATGGTTTGCGTTGTTCTTTGCAATAAACACGGTATATTTTATGTATTGCGAAGAAAAGGGCCTGAAAAAACGGTTCGGCGACGAATACAGCATATACAAAAAAAACGTGCCAAGGTGGATACCGCGAATTAGGCCGTGGAAAGGCTGATTAAACGGGTTTAGCATCCGGCAAAACGGTTGCAATAATTCAGAGAACCAACCCCCCGCCCCCCAATCTTTGCCGGAATGCAAAACAGGCATGCCTCATTGGAAGTTTTTACATGGGTATAAGTGCAATAATAAACCGGGCAAGTGGTTGTTTCCTCTTTTAGCATGGTGTTTCCCTAAAGGGCACAATGCTCGGATATTGCATATGCCATATTCGTTCGCCACATCGGCACAGGTGCTGCCCGAACGTCTTTGTCCTGCGATACTTCCGCAAAAGCCAAAACGAAAAACAATATTGGATTGACAGGCAGGTATCCGAATACAATCATTGCAAGACAAACTCGGGGAAGGTGAAAGTCCTTACTGGTGGTAAAGCCCACGACTCGAAAAATTTTTTCGACTGATTTGGTTAAATTCCAAAGCCAACGGTAAAGTCCGGTATGAAGAGTCGTATGATATTGATATGCCTTGCCACAAAAGGCATGTAGGTATGTGTGCACGCTCCGGGTTTCACAAAACGCAAAAAAGGAGCAATTATGTTTAACATGCCAAACGATGACGTAGAATCGCGCATTATAAGCGCCGTAAAATCGCTCAGATCCGGAAACGGCATCATAATAATAGACAATCCTAACCGCGAAAACGAAGGCGACCTCGTATATTCGACGGATTTTCTCAAAGAGCAACAAGTCGCCAGAATGATACGCGACTGCAGCGGCATAATATGCCTGTGTTTACCCCCGGAAAAAACCGAATCGCTCGGGCTTTCCATGATGACTGAAAAAAATTCGTCCAAATACGGAACCAACTTCACGGTTTCAATCGACGGCATCGAGGGGGTGACGACCGGCGTGTCCGCAAAAGACAGGCTTACAACAATAAAAACGGCTTGCGGCAAAAACGCCACAAAGTCCGATCTTGCAATCCCCGGACACGTATTCCCGCTAAAAGCCGACTCGCGCGGAGTATTGGGAAGAGACGGTCATACGGAAGCAACCGTTGACATCATGCGGATCGCCGGACTTTCGCCTTTCGGAATCTTATGCGAGCTTACAAATAGAGACGGCACCATGGCTAAAAACAGGGACATCACAGCCTATTCGCAAAAATACGGATTCCCGATAGTGAGTGTAGAGGACATTATATCCGTCCGCCTAAAATACGGATACAAATTTTGCGCGGTATGGCACTCCACTACCGGCAAACAATGACATCGTGCAGACTATAAAAAGCCTTAAACGAAATTGCCGTTGATAGCGGAACGTCGCTATTTTTGGCGTATCCATGCGAGCGTTTAGATTTCACCCGCCTTTTTTGCAATTTGATACGAAAGGCGTAAAAATACTATTTCGCTACGAGCTGTGACTTGCTAAAATACATTTCTTTTTACAAACGCGTTTTATTAGGGTATAAAATTAACCCTGAATTTTAAAGGCATGCTACAACATTGGATGCCGAATACTCAAACCGATATTTTGATATACTGTCATATTGCAATGCAAGTCAAATGGAAACAGATGCGAAAAGGGCTTAAACTGCCCAAGTATAAAATTATCGCGCAGAAAATAGCCACAGACATCAAATCGGGGAAAATTCCTCCATACGGAAAAGTCCCCTCGGAAAACGCGATAATAGCCCGGTATGGAGTAAGCAACGCAACTTCCCGCAAGGTATTGCTGCATCTTGAAATGGAGGGTCTTGTAAAACGAATACGCGGCAAGGGAACCGTAGTTCTTGAAAGAAAAGGCATCTATCTAAGCCGTGCGCTCGGCTCATATTCGGCAATAAAAGAAAGCTTTTCAGACAACCTGCACTATGACGGCATAGTTCCAAGCGTCAAAATAGCCGAACGCGAGTTGTACTGCGGAAAAGTCAATATTCAAATTGGCGGCAACTTTTATGAAATCGTCGGAAAAATATTCAAAATACGCACCTTAAGATACGGAAATTCCAGACTATTAAAAGACGAAACAATATACTTTGACGCCTCGTTTTGCTCCGGAATAGAAAATGAAGACGAAATATCCAATTTAATCGACACGCTTTCTTCAAAATTCAAAATTAGTATATCCAACGTGGACAGAAATATCGGCGCCGTTCTGATTGAAGGCCACCCGTATTTCAAAAACCGCAGCCCGATGCCCGCACTAAACGTTGAAGGGGCGTTCATTGCAGGTTCGCAGAAGGTAGTCGCCATAGAAAAATCGCTTTATGACGGATACTGCTATAAATTCACAATCGACAGCAAACCTTAGCGTACTAACCCTACCTCCCCTTATAACGCCAAGTTTGGACAAAAAATAAAACGGCAAACGAGTCCAAAACCGTTCGCCGTTTTTATCGGAATGATCCACGTTTGCGCGTACCGCACACTTTTAAATGCGGTTCCCTCCGCCCCAGGGCTTGTGGAATCCTAATTGCCCTGCTTTTTGTCTGTTCCAAACACCTCTCCAAAAGCCTCCAAATAGGAATATCCGTCGCTTTTGGTGGGCAGAAGATAGCCGCCCTCGCTCCACTCGTTCCATGCGTAAATCGTCACGTACTTTGCCCTCCCTTTTTGCGCTAGCGCCTTAGCGTCGGATAAAAGCTTTTTAAAGAGTTCAGGCGTGCTTCCGTAAACTATAGCCGCATACGGATATTTCTTTTTGGGAAGCGGAATATCAACTTCGTTGCGCCAACGTGGAGTAGTGTCGAACCCCGTCGATGCTACAGGTGCATACGGAACGGTTGACGACGACATCTTTTTCCAAAGCGCGCGATGGCCGTCTGCGAAGTCGGCATACGGGAAAAGTGAAAGCTTTCTGTCGTATTTGTCGGAATTTGTCAAATGGGACATGTATGTCGTCATGCTGTCGAAACCGACTTTTTCGGCAATATCTTTGTCTTTGTCTGTTTGAACCATGCACGCCCAATGAATTTCAGGCAGACCGGCGGACTTCATTTTATCGTTTACTTTCCTAAATAACGCCTGCGTTTTCTCTATCCCGCCAATCTCTTTTACAAAATGTAAGGGCTGAAATATGTTAAAATACAGTTTTCCGTCTATTTTCCAATAATTCTGACAGCGAAAATAATGCTCTATGCAATAGTCTATTACTTTTAGCATATCGCTTTCGCTGTGGCGGCTATATAGCCACGGCGTATAAACCTTTTCAATATCAGAACGGAAGGCGTCGCGGCGGTCATGATTTGCCCACATCAGCGCGAATTTTATCTTATTGTTGTTTTTTGCTTTTAAAAAGCCCTGTTCAAGCGCCTCTTCCATATTTTTCACACCGCAATACCAATACCAATCGTAAAGAAAAACATCTACGCCGTATTTGACGGCGAGATCTATTTCCTTTTCTACATCGGCAGGATTGGAATCGTCAAGTTCGCCGAGAAGGGGCACAATAGGCTGCTTGTGGCCTTTAAAGCGCGGTTTGGTATCGCGCATGTTGTCATATTCCGTCCAACCGATTCCCTTCCAAGAATCTCCACACGGGTAAGAATGCCAATGCGGATAATAAATTACAACCGATTCTATCTTGTTGACCATACCGCCGCTGGCATTATCATGAGAGGTGCTTTGGCATGCCGCTAAAACGGGAAGCGACATTGTAAGGAGTATTTTCTTTAGGATATTTTTTATGTTTATCATGGATTTAATAATAGTTTTCCCCAATAGACTTTAGATTCGCTCCGTCAACCAGCAGGCATATTCATAAACGTTCTGAATTGCCGCCGAAGGCTTAACGAGTCCGTTTTGCATATAGAATTCTGTCCGAAAAGTTAGTGCGTTAACTTTTTTAGTCAAGAATTATCTCTCCACAATCTTCTGCTGTTGATAAAAAACATTTCCGGCGGATAAACGAAAAAAAACGGTTATGTAGCCGAATAAGTTCCGTGTTGGCTTATATTATAAAACGTTTAATATTTAACTATAAGCGTCACATGCGGGAGTGGAACTTATAAAAAATTCCCGCCTCCGCTTCGCATTCAAACTGCGCACTGCGCCGCATTCCGTTACGTTAAATGGCTTAAAGCAGTGGCAACCTCACTTTTTTAGCGGCCTGCGGCAACGCCTTTAAGCAAAGTGAGTTAAAACGCGAATTAAAATCTCCAGTGCATAAAAGCTAAAGGAGTTAGACAAGCGGCTTAGGGAATGTAGAGTAGATGTTTTTCGACCAAGAAAATCACTATGACAAAACCGAAATACCGCCGTCTAACGTATGACGATAGAAGAGTAATAGAGAACATGTGTAAAGCTAAAAAAACGCAATCGGAGATAGCAAATGCGATAGGAGTATCGCAATCTACCATATCCCG
>CALXLM010000020.1 GCA_944389195.1 uncultured Opitutales bacterium | reverse complement strand
CAAGCTCGCGCCTGTCTGTCGGCGAAATGCGGTTTGCCTCGACGCCCAATTTCTCATTGTAAACATTTTTTTCGCGGAAAAATTCGAGCGCTTCGGCTTGGGTTGAATATCGGCGCCCCCATTGTTTTTGGTGGTCTGTGGCGGAATGGTAAACGCCCCAGCGCTCGCGGTTTTTCTCGGCAACTTTTTTTGGGAAGGAAAGGAGATCTGTTCTTCATACAAAATCCTTTCCTGTCAAAAATGCGAAATGGTAAGGGATTGCCTTACCCCTGCGAAAAAATCGCGCAAGTTGCTGTCAATTAACGATATTTTATTTGTTCCTAAACGCTAAATCGTGGTTCGATTCCACGTGGGGGCGCGGATTTTTTATAGTTCGGATATTCCGTCTATTTTATATTTTGTAAGTTTAACGGTCGAAATTAGTATTTGTAAATGCTTTTCCCGCATACTCTTTTTTGTCGGAATTGTGCGCTTTTAGTGAAAAATAGCTGCGGAGAAATATCTTGCTTTTGGAAGGGTTGTGGGGTTTTATAAACGATGGGTTTTATGGGAACCTTGCGTGGAGTTTGGCGGTCGGGCGGTGGCTCGTTCTTTTAGGCGCGATAACTTTGCCCGTCCGGTTTTCTTTAATAGCCGCGCCGGGGCTTCAGCTAAAATCCTTTGAAAAAAAACCGATTAAAAATTATGGAATTATCGGATATTGGCGTTGTTGGGCTCGGAGTGATGGGCGCAAACCTTGCGCGCAACATTGAAAGCAGGGGATTCCGCGTTTCTGTTTATAACAGGTCGGGCGGCAGACATTCGAATGTCTTGCAAAGTTTTGATGGCGGCGGAAAATTCTTTCCGACGGACAATCTTAAATCTTTTGTGGAATCAATTTCGCTTCCGCGCAAAATAATAATAATGGTAAAGGCCGGGTCCGCCGTCGATGACGTCGTGTCGGAGCTTAAGCCTTTGCTTTCCAAGGGAGACATAATTATTGACGGCGGCAATTCAGACTTCCGAGATACTCGCAGAAGGCTTGCGGAAGCCGAAAGCTCCGGGCTTTTATACGTCGGGGCGGGAATATCCGGCGGAGAGGAGGGCGCACTCAAGGGGGCTTCCATCATGCCGTCGGGCTCTCCGGAGGCGTGGCCTAAAATTAAGCGCATTTTTACGTCGATTGCCGCGAAGGCGCCCGATGGATCCCCATGTTGCAGATGGATAGGTCCCGACGGTTCGGGCCATTTTGTCAAAACCGTGCACAATGCGATAGAGTACGCCGACATGCAGATTATTGCCGAGACGTATTCCTTGCTTAAATGTTCCAACAAGCTTTCGAACTCTGAAATGGCCGCCGTATTTTCCGACTGGAACTGCGGGGAATTGCAAAGTTATCTCGTCGGGATAACGGCGGATATTCTCGAGGTAAAAGACTCGGACGGTTCAGATCTTGTCGATAAAATTCTCGACAGCGCGTCTCAAAAAGGAACGGGGAAATGGGCCGTTATGTCGGCTCTCAACGAGGCTGTGCCGTTCGGGCTGATATCGCAGGCGGTGTTTGCCAGGTTTGTTTCTGCCCAAAAGGACGGGCGCGTCAAGGCATCGGGCGTATTTTCGGACCGCTGCGGAATATCCTCTTCCGGAAGCGTCTCGGTGCGCGACGCCGCAGACGCAATGTACGCCTCCAAAATCATGGCTTACGCCCAGGGCTTTTCGCTCATGCGCGCCGCCTCCGAAACATACGGCTGGAATTTGGATTTTGCGGGAATAGCAAAAATATGGCGCAACGGGTGCATAATACGTTCGGTATTTCTCGATAAGATAGCCGCAGCTTTCGAGTCTAATCCGAAGCTGGAAAATATGCTTTTTGATACGTATTTTTCAAACGCCATTTCGGAAAAGGCTTTGCCGTGGAGAAAAATCGTTTCTGAAGCGGTTCTCGCAGGCATTCCGGCGCCTTGCATGTGTGCTGCTCTTTCGGGATTCGACTCCCTGCGCACGGCGCGTTCGTCCGCCAATATCCTCCAAGCTCTGCGGGACTATTTCGGATCGCACACTTACGAGCGCATAGACAGGCCGAGGGGAGAGTTCTTTCACACCGATTGGGCCGCCGCGCGCGTCGCGGGCCCACTTGCAAAAATCACTAAAAAAATCTGATATGAAAATCCCCGACAGCCAAATTTTGGTGATATTCGGCGCCTCGGGCGACCTTACAAAGCGCAAGCTTCTGCCGGCTTTGTACGAGCTTTTTATTCGCGGCCTTCTTCCGCGCGCGTTTAAGATTGTGTGCGCCGCCCGCACGGCTATGTCGTCCGAAGAATTCAGGCGCACAAGGATTGCCGAAATGCTCGAAATGTCGGATGCGACCGCGCGCAATTCTTCGCGTTTGGGGGAGTTTTTCGGGCTTGTGGAGTATTTCCCCTTCGACATCGGCTCTGCGGACGGATACTTCCTTTTGCGCGACGAAATCCACAGGGTGCGAAGTGAGGCTTCCATAGGAGACAATATCGTGTTTTATATGGGAGCTCCGCCCGCTGTTTTCCCCGCCATAGTTGACGGCATTAGGGAGTGTGGGCTTGCGGCCGTTCCAGACGGCGGAAGCAGGCGCATAGTGGTGGAAAAGCCGTTCGGCACGGATTTGAAGTCGGCGCGTGCGCTTAACGAAAAACTGCGCTCGTGCTTCCATGAGGACAGTATTTTCAGAATAGACCACTATCTCGGCAAGGAAACTGTTCAAAACATTGTCGTCCTCCGTTTTTCGAACGGCATATTCGAGCCTCTTTGGAACAGAAACTATATTGACTCAGTGGCGATAACGGCGAGCGAAACTGTGGGCGTAGAAAGGCGCGGATCTTACTACGAGGGGGCGGGCGCCCTGCGCGACATGGTTCAAAACCACCTTTTGACCCTCATGGCATTCGTTTCCATGGAGTGCCCGTCCGCGTTCGACTCCGCGTCGGTAAGAAACGAGATCGTAAAGGTTTTGAAGTCTCTCAGACCCATGGGCGAATCCGACATTCGCAGGAACGTTTTTCGCGGGCAGTATTCTGGGGGAAACGTAGGCGGGAAAGCGGTCTGCGGCTATCGCGACGAACCCGGTGTGGAAAAAAATTCCGAGGTTGAAACGTACGTGGCCATGAAGTTCTTTATCGACAATTGGCGCTGGGGAGGCGTTCCTTTCTATTTTTATACCGGCAAAAGGATGTCTAAAAAGCTTTCCGAAATAGTCATAAACTTCAAATCGGCCCCCCAGATGTTTTTTGCCGGACAATGCTGCGGGCGTTCGTGCAACAGGCTTGTGCTAAGAATTCAGCCCGACGAAGGGGTATCGCTAAAATTCGGGCTAAAGGTTCCTGGAGCCGGATTTCAGTCGACGCAGGTTTCCATGGATTTCGACTATTCTTCCCTCGCCGACATAACCCTTCCGGACGCCTACGCCCGCCTTCTTCTCGACGCCATGCGCGGCGACTCGACGCTTTTCGCCCGAAGCGACGCCGTGGAGGAGGGGTGGAAGTTTATAGACCCCATAGAGGATTATTGGAAAAACTGCGGCTCTGAAATCCCTAAATATCCGGCGGGTTCTGACGGCACGAAGGAGGGCGTGGAATTGAGCTTTGAACATAGCGGGGCTTCCTGTTCCCTTCCGATAAAAAACGAACTTACGGTGGCGCTTCCGAAAGCTTCAAATGAAGATTAATTTTTACACAGGCAGGGCAGAAGCCTTTAGGGGGCTGGCGGACGCCGTGTCGGAGGATATAAGAAGGGGGGCGGCGAAAGGCTCAGCATATTTTCTGGCGCTTTCCGGGGGCGACAGCGCCAAGTCGCTGTTTAACGCCCTTGCGGAATCCGGGCTTGAAACCGGTCGCTGGTCGACCGCGCGCATATTTTGGGTTGACGAGCGCTGCGTTCCTACCGAATCTTCGGAGAGCAATTTTGGGGAGGCCGACAGGCTCTTCCTGTCCGGAAGGATACCTCCAGAAAATGTTTTTCGCATAAGGGGGGAGGCGTTTTCTCCGGAGCGCGAAGCCGAAAGATATTCTGCTTTAGTGCGGGAAATGTTGCCTTCCGAAAACGGATTTCCGCGCTTTGACTGTGTCGTCCTCGGGGTAGGCAGCGACGGCCACACGGCGTCGATATTTCCCGATTATGCCGGTCTGCTTTGTTCATCCTCCCCCTATGCTGTAAGCGACAATCCGAACGACGGCACGGTCCGCGTCACCATGACTGGCGGGACTATTTTAAACGCCCGCAGAATTTTCTGTCCGATAACTGGGAAAGGGAAGAGGCCCATGTTTTTGCGCATGCTTTCCGAACTTGAATCGGGGCGCTATTCCACTCCGGCGGCGTATATTTTTTCGCGAGCCGGAAACGCGGAGATATTTACGGACATAGATTTTGTTAAACGCTGACATGAGAACATTACGCCTTATTATTTTTCTCTTTATTGCCGCCGCAGTTTTTGCGCCGCTTTTCCCGGATACGTGCCGCGCCGCGGATTCGGAAGGCAAGTCCGACGCGCGCGTTTCCGACATGGGCGCAAAGATTTTGCTGTCGCGGGCGGAAAGGGGCGACACAGATTCAAAGCTTTCCGTGGCCCTAAGCTATGCCCAGGGTAAAAAGGGCTTTCCCAAAGACATGGCGGAGGCTATGAAATGGTTTTTATCCGCCGCGGAGGACGGCAACGCGTACGCGCAAAATTTTGCGGCGGCCGCCTACGCCAAAGGTGACGGCGTAAAAAAGGACGAACGGCTTGCGGCGCAATGGTGGCTGAAAGCCGCCCAATTAGGATATCCGGAGGCTATGTTCAATATGGCAGCATGCTGCTCCAAGGGGTTCGGCGTAAAAAAGGATTACAGGGCGGCTGTCGACTGGTGGCTGAAAGCCGCCGACGGCGGGCACCCGGAAGCGCAGTTTAACGTTGCGGCTTTATACATTAACGGCAGCTATCTCGAAAAATCTCTAAAAAAGGGTTTGTTTTGGCTTGAAAAATCCGCCGAGGGCGGAAACAGCGACGCAAAAACCGCCCTTGCTGGTTATTGCTACCACGGTGTCGGGCTTCCGATGGACAAAGGGCGCGCGGCGCGCCTTTGGGGGGAGGCTGCCGAGGCGGGCGACGTTTTCGCCCAAAAGAACGCCGCTCTTATGTATCTGCGCGGCGACGGCGTGCCGGCCGACAAAAAGAAGTTCGTAAAATACACTTCGATGGCCGCCGCCGCCGGCGATTTGGACTCTATTTTCAACATGGGGGTTATTTTTGAAAACGGCGACGGCGTGCAAAAGGACGCCGAACGCGCTTGGGATTTTTACCGCAAGGCCGCCGCGCGCGGGCATTCTTTGGCGCTAAAAAAGGTGGACGGTGCTAAAAAAAACGAAGGCTCCTCAGAATAAAAAAAGCGGTTCGGAGATTGCCGCCGAACCGCTTTTTTGCGCGCTTTAAGAGAGCCTATTTGTCTTTGAATTTTGCCACAAGGTCGTTTATTGTGGCTTTTGCGTCTCCGTAAATCATGCGGGTGTTCGGGCGGAAGAACAAGCCGTTTTCAAGCCCGGAGAATCCGGCGCCTTTTCCGCGCTTTAACGCGAATACGGTTTTTGCCTTGTACGCCTCTATAATCGGCATTCCGTAAATCGGGCTTCCCTTGTCTTCGGCCGCAGCCGGGTTTACGACATCGTTTGCCCCGATTACAATCGCCACATCGGCAGTTTCGAGAATCCTGTTGGCTTCCTCCATTTCCTTCAGCTGTTCGTACGGCACGTCGGCTTCCGCAAGCAGCACATTCATGTGGCCCGGCATGCGTCCGGCCACCGGGTGTATCGCAAACGAAACCTCCGCCCCGTTGTTCTCGAGTATTTCCGCAAGCTCTTTTACCGCGTGCTGGGCCTGGGCTACCGCCATTCCGTATCCGGGAATGAATACCACGTTTTGCGCGGCTTCAAGCACGAAATAGGCATCGTCCGTGGACATCGGCTTCATTTCGCCATCAAGCTTTTGCGATTTCGAGCCGGTTGCGCCGAATCCGGAGAATAGAACGTTTGAAAGCGTTCTGTTCATCGACTTGCACATGATGACGGTAAGTATGAGGCCGCTCGCTCCCACAAGGCAGCCCGCCACAATCAGCACGTTGTTGTGTAAGACAAATCCCGCCGCCGACGCCGCCATGCCGGACAGCGAGTTTAGAAGCGATATAACCACCGGCATGTCTCCGCCGCCTATCGGCATGACAGCGACTATGCCCAGCAGCAGAGAAAGTATGATAACGGCTATCATGGTTCCGAGCCCAGATTGGAAGTCTCCGAGAACGACAAATACGGCTGACGCGGCAATCGTCAGCATAGCCACCACCGCGTTGACTGTCTTTTGCCCTGGGTAAACTTTCGCCTTTCCGGATATTTTTCCGGAAAGCTTTCCCCATGCGTAAACCGAGCCGGTAAAGGTGACGCCGCCTATGAATATTGTTGCGATTATTGCAAACTTTGAGAAGTCGGACGGCATTTGGCCTTTTACGGAGTCGAAATAATATTCCGCCGCGGCGACAAGAAGGCTTGCCAGGCCGCCAAAACCGTTAAGAAGTGCAACCATCTCGGGCATGGCCGTCATTTTTACCTTTTTTGCGACGACCGCGCCTATAATAGCACCGACAGCCAGTCCTCCAGCTAAAAGGCCCCACGATGTCGGGTCCGAGCAATCTATAATCTTTTTGTCGAAAAGCGTTATGACTACGGCTATAAGCATTCCGACCGACGATACTATGTTGCCTCTGCGGGCGGTCTCGGCCTTTCCGAGCATTTTTATGCCGAGAATAAACAGTATGGAGGCTATGATGTATATGAAATTTACAAACGCCGGATTCATCGTTATTTGTCTCCTTTCTTCTTAAACATGGCAAGCATTCTGTCGGTGACCATGTATCCGCCCACGACATTTATGGTTGCCAGCACGAGCGCCGCCGTGCCCACGAGCGTTGCCGTGAGGCTTCCCTCGGTTCCGGCAGTGGCTATCATCGCCCCGACTATGGTTATGCCGCTTATTGCGTTTGAGCCGCTCATAAGCGGAGTGTGCAGTTGACTCGGGACTTTGGATATGAGTTCGAATCCCAAAAACGCCGCGAGCGTGAATATGAACAATAGCAAAATAATTTCCATATTTCTGTTTCCGGAGTTGATATTACATGAAGCGTTCGTCGGATATTTTACCGTCGTGGGTAATTGCCGACATTTTCATTATCTGGTCTTCAAAGTTCGGTTTGAATTCCCCGTCCGCGGAGAAGTGCGCTATGTAGTTGAACACGTTTGAGCTGTACATTTGGCTTGCCGTCGAGGGCACTGACGCTTCGAGGCATGTGTCGCCGATAATGGTCACGCCGTTGGGGGTTATGACCGTTTCGTCGGGCTTTGAGCCTTCGACGTTTCCGCCGCTTTCAACCGCCATATCGACTATCACGCTTCCGGGCTTCATGCCGGCAACCATTTCTGCCGTTATAATCCGCGGGGCTTTTCTGCCGAAGAGCTTGGCCGTTGTTATTATCACGTCGGACTGCGCGCACACTTTCGCCATTCCCCTGCGCTGCATTTCGATCTGTTCGGGCGTAAGTTCCTTGGCGTAGCCCTGGGCTGTCTGCCCTGTCTCGCCGAGGTCTATCTTTACGAACTTGGCCCCGAGGCTTTTTACCTGTTCCTCGACCACGGGGCGCGTGTCGAACGCGTCGACCCTCGCGCCGAGCCTCTTTGCGGTCGCTATCGCCTGCAGGCCCGCGACTCCGACGCCCACCACAAAAAACTTCAGCGGCGAAATGGTGCCCGCCGGCGTCATCATCATCGGAAGTATTTTTTTCAGCGTGTTTGCCGCCTTGAGCACCGACACATATCCGGCAAGGTTGGACTGCGAGCTTAAAACGTCCATCTTTTGCGCTATCGTGCTTCTGGGGATCATTTCGAAGCTTGCGGCCGTCACTCCGGCTTCGGCGAAAGTCTTTATAAGCTCCTTTTCGTTGAAGGGATCCAGAAGGCTGAGGTAAAACGCCCCCCTTTTGAGGCTTTTGACAAATTCGGGCGCGGGTTTTCTGACCGCCGCGACAAAGTCGGCTTCCTTTGCGAAGTCGGCACCGACAATCGACGCTCCCGCCGCCGCGTAATCTTCGTCCGGGAAGCCGGCTTTTATCCCCGCACCCGATTCGACATTTACTGACCATCCGATTTTCGACAATTTCTGAACGTCGGACGGAATTACCGCAACCCTCGTTTCGCGCGGGTCGCGTTCCGATGTGACAAATAAGGTTTTCATTCGGCGTCGATTCAATCACTTAAAGCGCCGAAAACAAGAAAAATTTAGGTTTCGGGCGATTTATCCGGATTTTTTACCGCCTCGATTACGGAATTTTTATCGAGCCAGTCGAAATAGAGCGCGTCGGCCTTGAAAGCGTCGATTTTGCCGTCCAGCGGGAAGTCGGGGGGCAATATTTTCAAATCCCTAAGCTTTTTTATATAGCCCGGCGTCGGGCGAAAGTCGGGAGTGCCGCAAAACGGAGACTTGTTTTTGAGCAATTCGGACGCCGCGCGAACCGCCCCGAGAATCGCCCGGTAGTCGGGGTTGCCAGTATCGGCGAACACGACCGGATGCGCTCCTTCTCCGGCGCAGCCCCCGCGTTCCCGCGCAAGCGGTATGGTGAGCGCCAGCGACTTTTCGGGAGCGCTGAAATTGTAGAGCAGGTCGGCCAGAATTTTTGATTCGCCTACCTTGCCGTCGGGCGTCTTATATTTTATTTTTTCCACGCACGCGCTTTCAAACGCGCTTCTGTAGTCAAACACGGTTTCCCCGTAGTTTTGTTTCGGTTCAAATACCCTGCGGGGAATTTGCGCTTCGCCGGAATGGCATTTTCCGCAGGCGTTTTCAACGGCGGCATACGCCGCGGCGTTTTCGGGGTTTTCGTCTTCAAGCCTGACTACCCCGCCCTGGAGATAGGAATGAAGAAAGCCCGTATTCAACGCGGCATATGCGCCTATTTGCATAGCGCCGGTGTCGAGCCAGCGCATGAGAAGCTCGAGGTCCGCGTCGGACGCATCTTTGCCGCAGTGCCCTTTCCGGAATTTTTCGAGAATTTTACTCGACCCCGAACCGAAAGAGTAGGGCGGCATGTTTCCGAATTCGTTTCGGCCGGTTGTCATCTGTCCGCGTTCGTCGAGTGCTATGTATGAATGTATGAAATTTGCGCCGAGGTCCCCGTCCAAAATAATGCCGGCGGTGGGCTTTGAGCTGTTGTGGCATTCGAGGCAGTATTTGTCGAGCAGGGGCTGTATCTGCCGGCGGTAGTCTATGGGCGACTCTCCTCTGAAGGGCGTTATCTTGGATATTTTGCCGTAGGAGCGCGGGCGCCCCATTTTGGGAATGGGGGCTTCGGCCCGCATTTCGTGGCACCCTATGCAGCTGGTGTTCGTGCCCGGGGCGAACGCCACAAAACTTTGCATGCGCTTGACGGCGCGGCCCTGTTTGTCGAGCGCGACAAACGCGATAGCGCGGTGCGCCGGGACCTCGAAACTTGCGGATCCGTCTTCTTCGACCGGCACGGTTCCCAAAATTCTCTCGAGCGCGAATCCGCCAAGCCTGTTGAGCTGGTTCGAACCGCCGTTGTAATGCGCGGGAGTGGGCAGCACCTGCAGCACGAGCAGCCTGTCTATGCTGCCGCGCTTTACGCCGGCCATGTTTCTTCCGTGATATACGTCCTGCAGAAACACGGCGGCCGTCTTTGCGTCTAAATCTGCCATGTCGGGGCGCGCCGCAGGTTTGGGCTTGGCCTTCAGCGGCATTGCGCCCTGCATGATTACCCTGCACTCTTTGGGGACTTTGTCCTTGCCGTTTTTCCAGCCAACAACGCTCATTCTGACGGTTTTGTCTGAGGCGAATATCCATTCCGGAATGCCGGATACCGTTTTGTATTGCCCGTCCGCGTTGAATATGGCGATGTTCCTGCCGTCGGTCGCCATGGTGTATCCGTTCCCGAGGGGCTGCGGGCGGTTAAATTTGGCGGATATGTCGCCGCTGACGAATTGCAGGCAGTATGGATCGTCGGGATCGACCGGCTGCACCAGCTTTGCCACCTCGCCGAAGTGGTCACGGCCGCTGTGCCCGCGCGAAAGCGTGAACACCACGCCGTTCTCGTCGGGGATCGGCGCGGGGGATATAAACAGGTGACCCGGATTGTTGTTTCCGAAATATACGGCGTCGCCGCTGCCGTCGGGATTCATCGTCCACAGATGGTGGAAGGCGAGCTGGTTCCTGTGGTTGTAGTCCCAACGCATATATATTATTCTGCCGTCGGGCAGAACGTTCGGAGTGCTGTCGACGTCGGGATTTTGCGAAAGCACGGCTATTTTGTTTTCGCTGCGGTACCACCTGTGTATGTCGGTGACGGGCATAAAGAAACATTGAACCGTCTTGCCTAGGCGCGACGATGCGAACACTATGTCCCCGTTCGGAAGATAGGCAGGCTCAATGTCGTCCGTTCCCTCCGCGCCTATTGGCAGCTTTTTTAGGCCTTTGCCGTCGGCGCCTATTTCGTAGAGCCGAAACGAGCCCGACTTGCCCTTGCGGTAGGAAAAGAGTATTTTCTTGCCGTCGAAGCTGAGCGTGTGGTCTCGCACGCAGCCGTCCGGATCGTCGACAAGGTTTTTCAGTTCCCCTGTGACGAGGTCGTAGACGCACAGCTTTCCGCCGAGGCGGCTGAACATTTCGCAGTCGAAACGGGCGTCTATCTGCGCCACTCCTGTTTTTACCCAGCATGTTTTCCCGATATTAGAGTACCAATGGTAGTCGCGCCCCTCTCCGCGCGTGGAAAATACGACTTTGGCGGTTCCGGCCGCGCGCACGGCGTTTTTTAGAATTTCGTCGCGGCAGTCGGGAATTTTCGGGGCTTCGGGAGAATCCGAAAGCTCGACATAGTCGTATGCGAACCATGACGGCCTCGGCGACCGCGCCTTCGGCCTTATCTCGATGCGGTTCTTTCCTTTTTTGAGCTTTGAGGAGTCGAATTTAAAGGACACGGAGTGTGGAATGCCGGTCGCGGTAGGCTTGTATGCGAGCGTCCCGCCGAACCCGACTCCCGTATTTACCCCCGTTTTTACGCCGATGCTTTCTCCGTTTAGAAAAACCTCGAGGTCTATCGGCCCCATGTCGGACATATCGGATATGCCCACCCTGAAATACAGTTCTTCCGGCGTATTTTCCGGGGCGTCGAAATTTATAACGATACCTTTCAGATGCGCCTTCCACCAGCAGCCGCCGATAGGGTGTATAAAGGGGAAATCTTTTTCATGCGATTCGCCGACCGTAAATTCAAACGGCTTTGAGCAGAAACCGCGGATATCGTCTATATCGCGGAAGGCGCGGCAATCGTCGGTCTTTTGCAGTTGGGATTTTTGAAACGTGTAGCGCGGGTCGGCCAAATTCCTGAATATTTTAAATTCCGCCGCCGATGCGTCCGGCTTTCCTATTCGGAATATTTCCGCCGCGTTGGAGGTCGATACGGCGCATATAAAAATCAGGCACGGCGCTCCGAGCGTTTCAAGTGAATTGATAATAGTCCGGTAATTCATAGTTGTTTTTATGGTAAAGTAAAGCCCAGTCTGTCGGCTACCGCCCCAGCCTTTTCAAATATCGATTTTCGCGCCGTGCTTATTTCCGCTTTTCTCATGGCGATATTTTCGTTGGCTATTTTTGATAGGTCTTCAAGGTCGTAAAGATAGACATCCTCGATATTGGAGCATGCCGGCTCTACGTTGCGGGGGACCGCCAGATCAATCAAGAACAGCGGTTTTCCGGCGCGTTCGGCCGCAGCGCGTTTCGCGCGTTTTGCGTCAATAAGCGGCACGGGCGAAAAACTTGCCGTTATAACTATGTCAAATGCGTGCAGACGTTCGGCAGATTCGTCCATGTCGGCAGCCCGGCCTCCTATCTGGGCGGCGAGCGTTTCGGCGTGCTCGCGCCTTCTGCTTGAAACCGTTATATTTTTTGCGCCGCGCACGAAAAGTGCGTCGGCCACGAGCCTTCCTGCCTCTCCCGAACCTATGAGGAGTATTTTTGCCTTCGAAACATCGTTGAAGATTCTGTCTGCCAATTCTGAAGCTACGGATCCTAGGCTTATTTTGCCGTGCCCGATGTCGGTGTTTGTCCTCACCCATTTCGCGCATTGGTTGGCCTTTTGGAAAACTGTGTTCAGAACCGTCGAGCAGTGCCCAGCCAGATAGGAACGCGAATATGCGGCCTTTACCTGGCCGAGTATTTCGGTCTCTCCGGTCATCTGCGACTGCAGGCCCGACGCCACTTCGAATATATGGCAGATGGCGTCGCCATTTTTTTTGATATAAGCCGCGCGCTTAAAGGCTTCGGCGTCGCCGTCTGTCGCGGCGGCTTTCGCAAAGGCTTCGGCCGCGGCCTGTGCGCAGTTGTCGGAATCAGACACGAGGTATATTTCGACCCTGTTGCATGTACTGAGAATAAGCGCTTCGGATATCCGGACGGACGACAAAACGGAACTTTCAAGAGCGGCTGCCGAATCTCCGGGTACGCCGTATCTGCCGAGCGTTTCCGCGTCGGCGCACAGATGCGATATTCCGACGACGTAAATGTTTCCGCGTTTGACGTTGGTGTCCATTTGAAAAAAACGCTTCCCCCGGGGTAACGTCAGCCGAATTTCAGCGCGCGCATGGCCGAGCAGAACTTCATTAGTTTTCGGTTTTCCGACGGGAATTTCTCGAGCGATTTTTCGGCCCGTCCTACGCGCCTTGCGAACTCTTTTTGGCAGTCGTCGGGAACGCCGAATGAACGCATCATTTCGGTTATTTTTGAAGGCTGTTCGTTCGGAAGGTTTTTTGCCAGGCGGGCCGACTCCTTTGCGGGAAGCTTCTCCAGCAGCACTATTAGGGGATAGGTTTGTTTGCCCGATGTCAAATCCGTGCCGAGGGTTTTCCCGGCGGCCTTTTCCGACATAAACCAGTCGCAGATGTCGTCGTAAATTTGGTAGGCTATTCCGAGCTGCCTTCCCGCCTTTTCGGCGGCCCTCGTCCATTTTTGGCTTTTATCGCGCACCGACGCGCCGAAATGGCACGACAGTTCGAACAGGGCGGCTGTTTTTCCGTAGGCGACGTCGTAGTATTTCTTTCGGGAAACTATTTTGGTTCTGTCTGCGAGCGTCTGTTTTATTTCACCCTCGCAGATTGTCCTCACGCAGTCCGCCGTCTTTTTCAGCACGTCCATGCTGTTTTCTTCAAAGGCGAGCGACATCATGTGCGAGAATATTGCGTCCCCGAGAAGTATGGCGGTTTTTGCGCCGTACTTTTTAAAGGCCGTTTCGTTGTTCCGCCTCATGTCGGCTTCGTCGATGACGTCGTCGTGTATGAGGGTGGAAAGGTGCACGAGTTCGGCTATGGCGGCGCGCCTCACGAGGGACTTTTCGTCGGAGCCGTCAAGCGCGGACGAAAACACCAGAATGGGCCTTATGTATTTGCCGCGCGGATAAATGGCGTCCCTTGCCGCCGGCCGCACCTCCCTCTCGAAGGCGGAGGCCTGTTTTAAAAGGTAGCGCTTGAAGTCCGACAGCTGCCGATTGAGGTCGCTTGAAAGTTCCCCGAAAGGATTTGTAATGTCATGAAAATTATTCAACGGCGAACAATCGTTTCAAAAACATGCTTTTTCGCAATTAAAAAATGAAGCGGCAAAAAAAAATTCGGCAAAGCTAAAAATATACTTGTCAGGGAGGCCGCAATGGGCTTGATTTCCGGTGGTATGGAAAAGCGCGCATTAATATCCGTAAGCGACAAAACGGGCGTAGTTGAATTTGCGAAAGAATTGGTGAGGCATCACGGCTATACGATTCTTTCCACCGGCGGAACGGCAAGGCTGCTGGCCGAAAACGGAATCCCCGTCACGGAGGTGAGCGACTATACCGGATTTCCCGAAATGATGGACGGCAGGGTTAAGACTTTGCATCCGAAAATCCACGGCGGGCTTTTGTGCCTTCGGTCCTCAGAGGCGCACATGAAGCAGGCTGAGGAGCACGGCATAGGAATGATAGACCTTGTGGCGGTCAACCTTTATCCGTTCGAGGCGACCGTCGCAAAGCCGGGCTGCACTTTGGAGGATGCCATAGAAAACATAGACATAGGCGGTCCCTCAATGCTGCGTTCCGCGGCTAAAAACCACGCCAGCGTGACGGTGGTGTGCGACAGCCGAGACTACCCTTCGGTTCTCGATGCGATGAGAAAGGGCGGAGAAGAACTGGCAAGCCTAAGAAGGAAATTGGCCCTCAAGGTTTACCAGCGGACAAGCTCCTACGACGCTGCTATTTCAAATTACCTCAACGAGAAATTTAACGGTTCCGGCTCTTTGCCCGACACCCTGAATATCGGTTTGCCGCTCGTGCAGAAGATGAGATACGGCGAGAATCCACACCAAAAAGCTGCCCTATACGGAGATTTTGGGCGCTGTTTCCGCCAGCTGCACGGAAAGGAGCTTTCGTACAACAACATAATAGACATAAGCGCTGCCGCTCTTCTTATATCCGAGTTTGAAAAGCCGACGGTGGCGATTCTGAAGCATACCAATCCATGCGGCGTCGCCTCTTGTGACAACCTTTTGGAGGCGTGGAATATGGCATTTGAGACCGACAAGCAGGCTCCTTTCGGTGGGATAATCGTGTCGAATAGGACGATGGAGGTCGACTTGGCCCGGGTTATATCGGGAATATTCTCGGAAGTCATAATAGCTCCCAACTTTTCCGACGAGGCGATAGAAATATTGACGAAGAAAAAGAATCTGCGCTTGATGCTTTCCACATGCGAGGGAGTGCACGGATTGCAATTCAAGAGCGTGGTCGGCGGGGTTTTGGCGCAAGACGCCGACGTCGCCGCCGAGTTGAAGGAAAATATGGAGGTCGTCACTAAGCGCGCCCCTACCGAAGAGGAGTGGAATGCCATGCTGTTCGGTTGGAAAGTCGCAAAGCACGTCAAGAGCAACGCGATAGTTTACGCCGGAGGCGAGCGCACGCTCGGAATAGGGGCGGGGCAGATGTCGAGGGTGGACAGTTCGCAGATTGCGGTTTGGAAGGCCGGCCAGGCTGGACTTTCTTTGAAAGGCAGCGTAATTGCCTCGGACGCTTTTTTCCCGTTTGCCGATGGGCTTGTCGCCGCGGCAAAAGCCGGCGCCACAGCTGCGATACAACCCGGCGGCTCAGTTCGCGACGCCGAAGTCATCGCCGCAGCCGACGAAAACAATATGGCAATGGTCTTTACGAGGGTGCGGCACTTCCGCCATTGATATCAAGCGATGCCTTTTGCTTTCGACATTCTTACATACAAGGGTAAAACGGCGCTTGCGGTGCTTGCCGCGTCGCTTGCGTCGTTGTATATACTTACCGCCGGCGGTTGCGACTTCGGAAAGTCCGAAGCCGTGAAAGAGACAAGCGAAACCCATTTTGTCAGGGGGCAAGACGAGCTCAGAAGGGGTAATGTTTCGGAGGCGATGAGCGCGTTTCTTAAGGTGACGGAAAAGCGCAAAGACGCGCCGGAGTCGCACTTCGAGTTGGGGCGCATATATCTCGACAATATGAACGACCCCATTCAGGCGATATACCATTTTAGGAAATTTCTCGAACTTAAGCCGAATTCGCAGGTTTCGCCCATGGTCCGGCAGATGATTAACACGGCGCAGAAAAAGTTCGCCGCATCGCTTCCCGAAAGCCCGTTTGAAAACAACGTTCGTAGAATGGAGCTTGAGGAGCTTCTCCAAAAAGTTCAGAAGGAAAACCTCGAGCTTAAACAGCGTCTCGATGCCGCCGCCGATATGATAGATTCACTAAAGGCCTCTCAAAACGTCAGCGTTGCAAGGGTGCAGTCATCGTCGTCGCGTTCCGAAGCTCCTTCCCAGAATACGGCCGCTCAGGCCCCCGAAAGGGGGTCGTCCGCTTCCGCTACGGCGCCGCAGGTAAGGCGCGACACCCCTTCGAGCTATGTCGTTCAACCCGGAGACACGCTTTCGAATATAAGCAGGAAAGTTTACGGCAGGAAGAGCCGCTGGCGCGAGATTTACAACGCCAACCGCGACAGAATGGCGACGCCGGAGTCGCTAAAACCTGGACAGGTGTTGCGTATTCCACGGTAGTTCTATTGCCGCGAGGGATCGGAAAATAATCGCCGTTTCCGGCATCCGTGGCATTATGCGGAGAACGCCGGATTCCCCGTAAAGCGGGAGGGGAATCTTGCTCCGGGTGCCGGGTGAAAGTGAGAAATCAGCAGGCGATGCCCGAGAATGAAGTTGAATTTTTGCGGCAGTTTCTTGCATGGCGCGGGTTTTTTTTGAATATATGCAAGAACCTTTCTTGCATCGGTCAGGCGTTTATCGCATACGCAAGGTATTTTTCCGCATGGCGCGTTATTTTATTACTCCGTTAATGGGCACGTTCTTAAGGGTCTTTCTTTGCGAAAATATTATTAAAGAAATTTTTCCGGCGGGAGTTTTTTATTTTGCCGTTTGGAGGCTTGTTTTTTGTCCGCAGAAACGAGGGCATAGCGCATGTTTTCTGGTGTTTTTTGCGCGTTTTGCTTTTATTGCGTCAGTTGTAAAACTCGAATCCGAATTGAACTTCCGAGTCGTAGCTGACATTGAGTCCGTGGTCGGCGGGATTCATGTACATGCGCGGCATGTTGAGGTTTAGGAAAAAAGTTTTTCCAAGTATGTCGAAGGGGTACCTTTCCACTGTCACGGAACTGTTGGATGCGGTGGAGTCGATATAGCGCGTTGAAAGCTCCAATGAGCCCGCCCCGAATTGGAGATACATGTCGTAAAAGAAGCCCCTTTGGACAATCGGTGTTTCAACAGGATATTCGGCATCTAAAAACGGGCCCGAAATCTGAAGGGTCGCCCCGTCTTTCGACATCATGCACGGATGCGTTTTTGCGCACCTGGCATGCGGGGGGACTGCGAATGCCGAATCTCCCGAATCAAACTCAGAGTCGAGCATTGCGTATTTTGAAACGTCCCAAATTACCGAGTTGTTTTCGGTATCGATGACCGACAGGCTTAATGACGCGTAGAGGGACACTTTTCTTACGCGCCAGAAAAATTCGACGCATTCTGACGCCGAAAACGGGCCGACGGGAAGGGTAATGTAATCTTCGTAAACGGAGGTGACAGGGTATGGAATCGGCGACAAGTGTGTGAATTCTTTCGGAATGTCCATGCGGCGGAGATTTTTATTGTTCGATTACTGGGTTTGTCATGAGCACTTTCGCCGTCGCGAGATATCCGTTATAGCAGAGATATATTTCGCGCATCTTTGCGGCTTCGTTTCCCTCGAGGTCGGCGACGTTCAGGTCGATGTTCCTTACTTCGGACAGGGACGGATTTTCCGAGACTATGAATCTTTCGTAGTACGAATCACCCTCGTTGCCGTTTATTTCGGCCTTTGTCTGCGACATGTCTTCGTCTTCGTCCGACGGCAGCTTCCCAGTTTTCCTTGTGGAGGAGTCGTTTGTCACCACCCTGTTTCTGCTTATTCTGAATAGCTCCTCTATGTTGTCCGGATAAAGGTGTTTCGGGGGCCCGAATTTTAGCAGCGTGGTTTGATCTATCAGGTTTTCTTCGGAATAGACGACAGTCGCGTCGATGCTGTTCCATTCCGGATATTTCGAACCAGACAACCTTATTTTCTTTCCGAAACGGTCTGCCGAGAGTTCGCCCACGAGGGATACGCTGCCTTCGTATTGCATCGACGATGCGGCTTCGTATATCGCCTTTGCGATTCCCTCCGGGCGTTTTTCCGCGAGCTGCGAAGTCTTCCAAATAGTGAACGTTCCCGTAAAGGCGTTGGTCGTTTTGACGGCGGTTGCGACGTCTTTTGTGACGATGACGCCGTTCGGCTTTTCATATCTGATTTTTGCCCTTACATGGTCGGGTACCACTTCAAAGTTCATGCCCGACACGATGGACCCGGAAATCAGCTCGCGTGAATATTTGGGATTGTCCCGCTGGTATTCGAGAATTTCTATTTGGGTTTCGTCGGCGAGCGCCGGAACATGTTCCCTCCACCAGTGCACGCTGTCCGGGCGTATCGTTTCGCATACGATTTTGTAGGTTGACGACCTCGACCTCGAGCCGTCCAAATCGACGGTCATGACGATTGTCTTGCGCGCGTCGGAAACGATGTCCGGGGGATATTTCTCCTCGGATATGGCCAGCCAAGTAGTGTCGTTTTGCTTGTTTTCCTGTTCGTATTTGATTGATACGCCCTCTATTGCGAGGTCGGGGCGGGCGGTGACCGTCGCAGCGGAGACCGAGCCGCGCGATATGTCTATGGTTTCCGTCTCAAGGGAGGCGCGTTTTTTTATGTTTAGGGCGGGAAGCCCGCCTGTCGAATAATCGAAGTATACCGACGAGTTCGGGACCCATTTTAGGACGCGCGCTATGGCCTGAGAACACGATATGTCGCGCGTTTCGTCGAGAAGCATTTCTGAGTCGGTGTCGATGGAGCCTACCGACAGCTGCGCGCCGCACGATATTGCATACTGTAAAATTTCCTCCAGCTGTTGGGCGACGCTTATTTTTTCTCCTTCCAAATCCTGCCCCAATGTGACTCTGCTTCTGAATACGCTTGCGGGGTTTCCGTTTATGGATCTCACCCATTTTTGCTGATATACGGTTTCTTCGAGGTCGAGCCATGCGTTTTTAGCCACTATTTCCACTACCGACCTTTCCGCCGATTTTGTAAGCGGAATTTTAGCGGTTCTGCCCGCGAACTTCCGCACTCCGCGGTAGAAGACCTCTATGGTGTCTCCTATTTGCGGAACGACGGCCGCGTGCGGGGCGAGCGATATTGACAGCTCGTCGGCGGCCGAAGAGCGCCTCGTTATTTTTGCCGCGCATACGGGAAAGTCTTCAAAATCCACTTGTTGGGAGTTGATTTTAAACTCTATGTCCATTTTAAATGTCGCACTTTAGGGTTTTTAATTGCTCGAGACATTCTGCGATGCTTATTTTCATCTGCTCGACGGCATCCTCCATCTCGTCCAGCTTTGACTCGATTTGCTCTATTTCGTCCCTAAGCTCAATTTCAAGGTCTTCCAATGTCATAATTATCCTTTCGGTTTTTGGGCTGAAAATTCGTAGTAGGCTGAGGTAATAAGCCTGTTTGTTTCTATTTTTATCCTTGAGAGCGCGGTATTTTCGAATTCGGTTTTTTTACCGCGGCCGGTTTCAAAAGACAGCGTCGCGGGCGAAAGCGCGCCGAGCTTTTCGGCGTGGGTGAGGGCGAATTCGTCGGCTGCCGATTCGCTCGGGTGGGCCCGCTCAATCGTAAAGGTTATGGACGTTTTCGAGTTGCCCCTGTCGAAGATTTTGGCCGTCGCCGAATTTAGCGTGAATTCGGTCTGCGATATTCTTTTAGTCTCTGTTGACAGGCCTTTGGGAAACTCGAAGTTTTCGTTTATGGGTGTTTGCGCGAAGTATATTTTCATTGCAGCACAGATTGGGCGTTTAAAATTATTCTTATTTTCGACGGCCCGTCGGCGAGCCACGGGTTTTCCTGCGAGAGGTACACGCGCCCGTAGCCGCACGCCACCGGCGGCGACCAGTTGTGCAGGGCGCGCGATACGTTTTCGGCCGCCGAAATGATGGAGGGGGCGCGCGCAGCTATGGATTTGTCGCGCGATATTTCCACGGAAATCTCCACTTCGGAAAACACGGGGCCGGCGGCATACCTTGAGGCGGCGCGCGGCAGCGGACGAAGAACCGTCACCCTGAGGCCTTCGGCCTTTCCCGCGTTGTCGTCCGAGTCCTCGGCTTTTATGTCGGCGAGCCGCAAATCGGAGACCGAGCGCAGCAGTTCGACCACTGAGCGTTGCAGGCGTTCTAAATTTCCCATGTCAAATTCCTTTCATAGTTTTTCTCGTTGCGTTTCTTTTGGAGGCGTCCGAGTAAACGCCTTTTCTGGGATTTGCGGTTTTCACCCCTATGCGCGGGCGCGTGACGACGAGCTCTCCGCGCGATATTCGCGCAAGCGTTTCCCGCGCGATGTCTGCGTGTTTTGCCTGCATTTGCGAAATCTCTATGGCGGGTACGCGCAGGTGCAGCGACTCTATTGCGAGCCTTAATGCGCAGTCTTTAAGTTCCGGCGGTATGCGGGAATGGTCGGCGTCAAGGGCGTTTAGCCCGCTTGTGGCGATTTCCGCCCTTATGCGGGCAACTATCGTCGATATGATGTCGGCGGAAATGTCGCGCTTTAGGGACTTGAGCGATTCCGCCTTGAGCGTGTCGAGCTGCGGTTTGTTGAGAGCCTCCTCGAGGTCCTCCGGAAAAATTCTTATCCAGTCCATGGTATTGTGGCGGCGCGCGCCGGAGCCGCGGAGACTCCGGCGCGCTTTCGTATTACGCTCCTTCCCCGGTTATTTTGAGTTTGCGCACCCCGAGCCCGCTTGCCGCGACGATGCTCGAATAGTGTTCTACCGTAATGTCGGTATATTTTGCGTGTTCGTCGCAATACACCCTGAACGCCGAGCCTTCGTCCATCGGCGTATAGAAACGCTTGAGATTGGACGGCTCGTCCTTGGAGACCGCATTTTGCGCAAAGAACGCATAGAGCGAATTTCCGAGCACCTTCGACTTCTCCGAAGCCGAGCTTTGGTACCTCGACGATATGACGCGGCAGCCGTCGAGCATAAACTTCCCCGCAAGCTCGTCCTGCGCCATGGCCGCCCCCTTGAAGGCGACCGCCGAATTCTGCGACTCGAGGCATGTCATGCGTTTGTCCCAGGCAGATTCGCCAATGACGATTCTGTTCGGCCTTATGCCGCTTTCGTCCGCCGCCGACGAGAGCATCATGCGTATGTCGGCGTCCGGGTTGGAGGAGCCGGACCAGTCGGCGTCGTCCATCGGCGAAGCTATCGCGTCGAGCGCGGTAATGGCCCTGCGGAGCTCGTTGCGCAGCAGCCTTTGAAGCAGCATTTGCACATAGCGCTCCTGCCAATCGTCCACGGCGACTTCATCGTGGTCGACGCGTATCGTAAGGCCCTTGTTGAGGGTTTTCTCGTTGACGGATTCGCCGTCGTAGCGCACGCGCTTAAACTCCGAGCCTATAGAGCGGACGTCGTCGTTTTCCGAGTAGAAGGCCTGGGCGTTGTCGCTGCGCTTGAACTCGAACCTGCGCCCCACCGGAACGGGCGGGGCGATGAAGTCGAGAATTTCGGCGGTGTTGTCGGGGTCTGTCCAACCGACTGTAAACGCCGTAAGAGCCTCGGAATAGTTGCCTGCGGTGAACCTGTTTTCGTTTGCGGTTATGATGTTTTCTTCCTGCATTGCCTTAGTTCTTTCTTATTGCTATCCACGATATTTTTGTAGAGCCCGACTTCCCGGCGGAATCGAGGGTGAATGTTATTCCCGCCGAGTCTGCGCTGGCCTTTACGGTTTTTTCGGAGGAGCCGGCGGATTGAACCGAGGCGATTACAACGTCGCCTTCGTTTAGTCCGGAGCAGCCGAGCGTGCTCGAGGCGGTGTCGTTGTCCCACGTGTGAATTCCGCATGCGTAGAATTGCCAAGCTGATTC
The DNA here is from genome assembly GCA_944389195.1 of uncultured Opitutales bacterium. Taxonomy (GTDB): domain Bacteria; phylum Verrucomicrobiota; class Verrucomicrobiia; order Opitutales; family Intestinicryptomonadaceae; genus Merdousia. Next base: position 55,985 of record CALXLM010000020.1, on the reverse strand, counting down.
CCCGAACCCTTGCGGGTCAACCTCCACCACGCCGCCCGACGCCGCGGAGCACAAAGCCACGCCTATCTTGTAGGATCCGTCCGCGGCGGCCGAGCTTACCTTGCCGTTTGCCGCCGTGTACACGCTTTCTCCGGCGTTTACGGATCCGGCTGCACGGCAAATCATGGTGCTTTCGGCCGAACCCGGAAGCAGCACGGCAAGCTTGTCGCCTGCGGCGCCTTCGTCGGAACATATTCCGAGCGGCTTGTCGGCGACGCCCGCAACGGAGAATCCGCCGTCGCTTGCGCCGGCCTTCACCACGAGGTTGGGTTGGTCAACGGCCTCTTCCGCCGTCATTGTTATGGATCCGGCATGTGTGCCTTCGGCTATGTTGCTGAAAGCGCAGAACCGTCTCCCGAACGCCGCGCCGATCCCTTCGAGAAGGCGCGCGCACAATTTTTTATATTTAGTCATATTGTCAGTTTTTATTTTTATTTTTTTTGTGTGAAAAAAGGCGCGTGTTAACGCCGTTTTCCGTTGAGATGTTCGCGTTTAACTGCGGCGAAACTTTTTGTATATGGCTCGCCGAGCCGTTTGCTGCGCTCGCGCGCCATGTCGGCAAGGCTTGCCGCGGGCGTTTCGGCGCGGCTTTCGCGGGCTTTGCGCACCGCCAAGCGTTCAGAAATCTCCAGCGACGCCACGCTTTTTCGAATGTTTTCGAGAGCGCGGGAGCACGATTTTGCGGACTCCGACAGCTTTTTTATTCTGTCTCTTGCGATGCGCCCGCGTCTGGAATATTCTGACAGGGCGTCGGGGGCGCTTAGAAACTCCAGAATGCGTCCGCTCGGCTCTATGTTTGGGTTGTTTGTAAGGCCTACCGATATGAGCTTTACGGGTCGGAACTTGCCGTTTCCGAGGGGCTTCATCTGCCAGCGGGGAGACATTGCGCGGTACTTTCCCCCGACGATTTGCTCGTAGGCCGCTTTAGAATACTCCGCGACCACCGCTATGCCGCCTTTTGTGCGGCATATGCGCTTTACCCTGCCGACGGCGGGCGTTTTTTTGCCGCCGTCGTCTGGGTGCCCTATGTATATGGGAATGCCGGTCAGGCTTTTCCAAGCCGCGGCGCGCTTCATGCTACGCGCCGATTCTTCATCGACGATCTGTGTGCCTTTGGGGTGGGGCCACTCTCCGAACGGACACAACACTTGCAGAAGCTCGTTATCTGCTTTCATGCTGCTCGTCCTCTTTCCCTTCGGAATTTTGGCTTTCTGCACCGTTGTTTTCCGGATCGCCGGCTGACCCGCCGCGGATTTCCCCGGCGTTTTCGCCGCCTCCGCCGTTTGCGGGCACTGCGAATCTGCGCGACAGCTCGGTTAGGTCGGGCTTTAGTCCGAGCGCGGCGAGACGCTCTATTATTTCAAGCTCGTACTTGTGCATTTCATAGTCGGGCAGCTTGAGCTTGAACTTGGCCAGAGGCGCGTCGTCCCCGAGGGCCAGCTTTATCACCTGCGCATCGACGTTTCTGTTGAGGGTGTCGCTTATCATTGCCGCGTCGGCCTCCTCTATCAGGGTGCTTTCATACCATTGGACGCTTGCGCCCTGCTGGTTTTTCCCGCTTATGGTGCTTAAGTCGCTGCCCCTCCAGAGCGCGCACAGCATGCGGTCAACCCTTTCCACAAGCGCTGGGTACGGCAGTTCGCCGCGGGTCGAAAGGTCTATGGCTTCGATGTCTGTCCCTTCGGAAAGGACTGCATGGAACTCCGCTCCGAAGTCTGCAACGGCTTCGCATGCGGCTTCCCATTGCGGGGAGTCTGGAAATGCGTCGGTCTTGGCCTTTATTCCCGGCATTCCGTTGCGCTCGCAGTATATCAGCCAGTCTTTCAGCGGAAGCTGTTTGAAAATGTACGCTATTGAAGAAGCCGCCATTAGGCCGTCCCCGCACGTCACCATCCATTCGTCTTCGTCGAGCGGGTCGCCGTCGGTAAGCTGCCCTTCGCTTTTGAGGATTCGAAGCTTCCCGCTCGTGTTTTCAAAAAGCCAAAGCGGATACTGCTTGAATATTCCCCTTACCTTGCCCCCGCTTTCGAAAAATTCGATTTTGTGCGCGGAGTATTTCATGGGGACTGCGTCCATCATTTGCGATACGAGCATTCTCAATCCGCCCCGCTGGTTTCCGTCGCAGAAGCTGCGCGCCTCGAGGGTGGAGTAGAATTCGGACAAAATTTCCTTGTGCTTGAAGGCTCGTGCGGAGTCGTCGTCAACGACTATTTCGCTTTCGAGGCGGGCGATGGATTTTTTTCTTTTTAAATTCAGGCCGCAGATGATGTCGTCGCGCCTAAGTATGGCCTCGAAAATTCTGGAAGCGCTTCCGAGCCTTCCGGCTTCGAATTCTTCAAGCGCCCGCGACAAAACGTCGGGACGCAAATTTCTTATGGGGTTGAACCGCGCCCTTATTATGCGCGAACTTACCGCCGGGATATTTGTTTTCGCATTCATGCCGCAAATGATATCAAAATTTTCCGGCGGGGCAAATTTACTTTGGAAACTTTGGGTAAAACTATATTTTTTGATATTTTTGATTATAAATAAATGTCGGTTTTTTTACTTGGCATTTCGTGCGGAAAAAAGTAGTATCACATAGATGAACAAAAGAGATTTTATAAAGGGAACCGGCTTGTTTTCGGCCGCCGCCGTGGCGGCGTCCATGCCTTCGGGCCTGCATGCCGGAGCGGAGTATCGTGCATCTTCTGTTTTCAACGTGCGGGATTTCGGCGCGAAGGGGGACGGCGCCACGCATGACGGGAAAGCAATCCAGGCCGCTCTCGACGCCGCCGGAAAGGTCGAGGGGGCTGTTTATTTCCCGAGCGGGATATATTTGTGCTCGGAATTAAAGGCGCACCCGCACACCACTCTGGTCGCGGAGCCCCAATGGATTTTCAGGGGCGAGGACAGGGGCGCAGTACTCAAGCTCGACTCCGAGGACGCCTACTGCCTTCTCGACATAACCGGCGCTTTCGGCGTGAGGATACGCGGGCTTACCCTTACCGGCATCCCGAAGTCAAAGCGCAAAATCCACGGCATATTTCTGAACAACTGCCAAAAGTACAGCCCCAAGGAGGACACTGTCGTCATAGACGATACAAAAGTCCAAAACTTTTCCGGGCACGGTATATATCTGAAACGCATATGGCTCTTTATAGTGCGCCACAGCCAGTGCTTTAATAACGGCGGGTGCGGAATGGCGATAATGGGTTGGGACGGATTCGTTTTGGACAACCAATTTTCGGGGAACGGGCTTCACGGATTCGGCTGCGAAAATGTGGGCTCCACGGTGATGTTTACTTCGAACCGCGTGGAATGGAACCAAAGACACGGGCTGTACATTCCCGCCGGCGACACATGGAACATTACGGGCAATTCGTTCGACAGAAACTGGGGCGCCGGGTTGAAAACCGAAAATGTTACGGCTGTCAGCGTTACGGGAAACCTATTTAGAAGATGCGGAAAGGACAGCAGCATGCTACCCGTAGGAGAAGTGTCGGCGCAGGTTATTTTCGACGGCTCAAAAGGCTTGTGTGTTGTGGGCAATTCGTTTCGGGCCGGACGCGACGATAAAGGAAAGGGAAAATATACTCCGAATGTGGGATTCATTCTAAGGCGGCTTTCATATTCCGTAATAGCAAACAATACTCTTTTCGGCGGCTATATGGACGAGATGAAGCGCGATCTCGGATCGCATGGAAAGGACTTTGTTTTTGAAAATAACGTCGGTTGCCCGATGAGATAAAAATGCCCCAGATTGCTTGGGCTTGGGGAGAGTTTTACAAGATTTAGGTGGGGCGTTTTGCGTGCTACTGGGCGCGTTTTACAAGTTTCGGGTAGAGCGCTTTGCGAGTTTCGGAGCGCGTTTGCAAAAAAAAAGATTCCGGAATTTCCGGAATCTTTTTTTTTGTTTTTGCGGCGCTATTTCTTTATTTCCCTTATCTTTACGTTTCTAAAATTTATGGGGGCTTCCCCGTGCTTTCCCTGAAGCCCGATTTTGCCGAAGGTCGGGGCTTCGCATTTTTTCACTTTGGCAATCCACGGCAGTATGTCGGAACCGTCGGGATTTTTCTTCAAGTCGGTCCACTTGGACATATCCATGTGCGATATGTGTTTGCCGTTAATCCAAGCGTCGATTTTTTTGCCGTCGCAGCGCACTTTCATTTTATGCCACTCGCCAAGCGGAAGGGTGGCGTCCCACTCTGACGGGACAAGCCCGAAAACGGAACCGCAGGTCCATCTCGGCTTTCCGAACTTTCTGTTGTCGGCAATCTGTATTTCTATGGAGTTTGGAATCCACTTTTTAATGTCGCTGCAGTAAACCACGACGCCGCTGTTGGAGCCTTCAAAAATCTTGAAATCGAGTTCAAGCTCGAAATTGCTCCAATCTTTTTTTGTAAATATTATTTGGTCCTTTTCGGCGGAAAGCACGCCGTCCGACGACAGTGACCATACTTTTGGATCATAGTCGGCTTCAGACAAATTGTCCCCAAAAAGCGGCTTCCAGCCGCCGTCGCTTTCGCACGTCGCGCATCCGAAAGAGAGCGCGGCGAATATTCCCGTCAATATAGTATTAAGCTTTTTCATACGCCCGGACGAGTGTAGGTTCAAAAGGTGCGTTTGCAAGCGTTTTTACAAAATATCAAAAGTTCTTTTGCATGGGCCGCCCGCGCGCGGTAGAATCGGCGGATATGGACATTGAAAATTCAACGGTGCTCGGAACGGCGGTGATAACGCTCACGTCGCTGCTCGGGGCTTATTATCTCATTTTGCGGATTAGGGAACACCACGAGGAGCGCCCCGATCCTAAACTCACGTATGTCACGCACGTCCAGATGGACAAGCTTCGCGCCGAAATGATGAGGTCGATATCGGAAGCCGTCCAGGATTTGCGCTCGCTCCGCGCCGAGATACGCGAGGAGACGCGCGCCCTTCAAAAGCAGTATTCGAACAACCTTTCGGAGACGCGGGAACTCGTGTGCAAAAACGCGCAAAACGTAAGCGCGCTTGTTGCGCAATCCCAGATGGCTTTTCAGCGCATTGCGGAGCTTTCGATGAAAACCGACCGCATAGTGATGAAAATGAAGGGGGAGGTCTGATATGGCCGACAAACTGTTTTTTCGGCGCGCGGTGCTCGCCCAGCTGGAGGCCGCGTCCCCGGCGAGCCTCCCGCTGGAAACGCTCGCCGCCGGACTTGCCGTAGCGGGCTTCGTCTTTTCGGAAAAGGAGCTGCTTTCCGACATCGAATATCTGGCGGGGAAAGGGTATCTTGAACTGTGCAGGTCGAAAATTTCGTCGGGACATGTCCGGTTAAGGCTTTCGCCTGCCGGCAGGGATTATCTGGAGTCGGGGGACTACTAAATGGCTTCGGCAAGGAAAAAAAGATCTGATTCTCCGGACGAGGAAACCGGGACGTGCGGCGTATCTGACGGCGACGTGGGTTCACGGGCGGCGTGCGCTGCCGGAAAAAGCCGTTTGGAGAGTTTCGGCAGTGGCTTCGCATCGCATTTGAAGCGCATAAGGGAGGCAAAGCTGAGGGCGGACGAGATGTCCCGGAACGCCGTTCTCGACACGCAGCAGGCGTCGATGGCCCTGCTGTGGGAGATGGTTTTCGACATTCTCTGCAACTGCGGCGAAATATCGCTTGCGGATTTCAACGCGCTTGCCGGCGTGGTGCAGAAACTTTCTTCCGCAAAGCCCCGCTCCACCCAAACGGTGGACGCCGGCGCCAGCGGCGAAAGGGCGTCGCCGAAGGGCCTTTCAGAGGAGGCCCTCGCGAGGATAGAGGAACAGCTTAAGATGTTGTGATATGGGGCCGTTTTTCCTTCCATACCAGCGCGCGTGGATAACCGACCGCTCGCGGATAAAGCTTATGGAGAAATCCAGACAGATAGGAATGAGCTGGACCACTTCATACGAGCTTGTGCGCCGCCACTGCGTCTCATCGGAGAAATACGATTCGTGGGTGAGCTCGCGCGACGAGCTTCAGGCCAAGCTTTTCATCGGCGACTGCAAAAAATTCGCCTCTATATTGAACACCGCCGCGGAGGAGTGTTCGGGAGAAACGCTTTTTGGGGCGTCGGACTCCCACTCTTTGGAGTTTTCAAACGGCACCAGGATATGGTCCCTTTCGTCCAATCCGGACGCGCAGGCCGGGAAGAGGGGAACTCGCGTTCTCGATGAGTTCGCCCTTCATCCGGATCCGGCGCGCCTTTATGCGATAGCGTATCCGGGCATTACATGGGGAGGAAGCCTTCAGATACTGTCCACGCACCGCGGAAACGAAAATTTTTTCAACAAGCTCGTAGAGGAGATCCGCTACGGGGGCAATCCGAAAAAGATATCGCTGCACAGGGTGACGCTTCAGGACGCCCTCGAACAGGGCCTGCTGAAAAAGCTGAAGGAAAGCCTTCCCGCCGAGCACGAAGTTTCCCAAATGGACGAGGCGGCGTATTTCGACTATGTGCGGAATTCCTGCGTGGACGAAGAGAGTTTTTTGCAGGAGTACATGTGTGTGCCTTCGGACGACAAGTCGGCGTTTATTTCCTACGACGACATGCAAAGGTGCGCCTATGCGCCCGAAGATGATTGGAAACGTTTCTTTTCGGAGGATAACTTCCTGTATTTGGGCGTGGATGTCGGGCGCACGCGCGACTTTACGGTTTTTTGGCTTCTCGAATCTTGCGGAGACGTGCTCTTTACGCGCGACGTCAAGACCTTTCAAGACGTTCCGTTTTCGGAACAGGAAACCGTGCTGCATTCATATCTCCGGCTTCCGCGCTTGCGGCGCGCGGCCATAGACGAAAGCGGTTTGGGCCGCCAATTTGCCGAAAGGGCCGCAGAACGCTACGGCACCGGAAGAATAGAGGGCGTTTCGTTTTCGCAAAGGATAAAGGAGGAGCTCGCGTATCCGCTTCGAACGCATTTTGAAAACGCGACAGTGCGGATTCCGAACGATATGGATATAATGGCCGATTTGCATTCGGTCAGGAAGGAATCCTCACAGGGCGGAGTTCGCTTCAGGGCGGAAAGGTCTCCGGACGGGCACGCCGACCGGTTTTGGGCGCTTGCGCTGGCCGTATATTCGGCGCGCGGCGGGCGCCGGAATAGCGGAATGGAACTCGTTTCAAGGCGAAACGAAGGCTTCGTTTGGTAGGAAGGCTAAATTTTTCGCAAGTTGCGGAGGTGAAAAAGCCGGAACCCGGGCGGCAATCTCTTTTCCCAAAAGGATTGGCGGGCGTTTTTTTTCTGTTTTTTTACTGAAATTTATGTTGACTTACAAAAATAGCGGTTGTAGATTCGCGTTTGTTAAGGGGTTATATCCGAATGAGGATTCGTTCTTTGCAAAGGTTTCGCAAAAGTCGCTTTCGGCGATTTTTTTACTGGATTTTTGCGCAGGTTCCCCCTTAGAATCGGCAACATATTCTACGAATATTTATTAGTAGATTTTTTATCTCAAACAAACAACCAAACAAAAAAATATGAATAAACAGCAACTCATCGAAGAAATCCAAAAGATCCTCGGCAAAGACGCCACCAAGGCTTGCGCCGAAAAGGCTCTTAATGCGACAATCGAGGCCATCAAAGCTGGTGTGAAGAAGAACAAAAAGCTTCAGCTCATCGGTTTCGGCACTTTCTCTGTCGTGGAACGCAAGGCACGCACCTGCTTCAACCCGAGAACGCGCGAGAAGATCAAGGTCAAGGCCAGCAAGGTTGTAAGGTTTAAACCCGGCGCGGCTTTCAAGGCGAAATAAGCCGTTTTGGCATCAATATTTAAAAAAGCTCCGCACAGTAAATGCGGAGCTTTTTTTACGGAGGTTTGAAATTTGAAAATAATAAAAAATAACATATTCGATTTCGGGGCGGCGCCTTTTAAGGGGGATCAAAAAGAGGCATTTGAGGATATTCTCAGGGGAGAAGGACGTTTTAAAGTGGAACGCATATATTCAAAGGCCTACACATGCGGGGAGTGGTACGAACAGGAACAGGACGAATTTGTGCTTCTTCTTTCCGGAAGCGCCTCCCTCGATTTTGAAACATCGAAAGTTCATATGGCCGCGGGAGACTGGATCGTAATAGAAAAGGGAGTGCGGCACCGCGTGGCTTCGACTTCCATGGAACCCGCGTGCGTATGGCTTGCCGTTTTCGGCCACTTCAAAAAAACGGGCGCCGGGGCGGATTCTTGACGGAGCGCTCACGCCGTTGCAAACGCATTCCGCAATGTCGCTTGACTTGACCTTAGTGTATGTAAGCTTTTTCTCCAAGTTATCATGTTGCAAACGCATTCCGCAGCGTCGCTTGAGTTGACGGCCGACGCGCCACCCCCGGAAAGCGCGCGGGCATGGCCGCAAATTGCAGAAATAATTGGCGGTTAATCTATGAATTCTATTTCGGAGCCGGGCGTTTGCTGTATCGCCGCGGAGATGTTTTCTTCGGCGCATATTTGAGCTATAATATCCCTTTCGAGAACCATAAACGCGGTTGACATAGCGTCGGCTATTGCGGCGTTTGCGCAGAACGCCCAAGTTCTGTACGGCTGATTTTCGGGTATTTCCCCGGTTCTTGCGTCTATTATGTGGGAACCGAGAACGGAAGTTCCGGAGGCTCCTACCGAGAAGTTGTCTATGGGTATTTTTACCGTGTCGGAAAGGTTTATTTCCCAGGCGTTGCCGCCGTCATTTTTTCCGAAGGCGTATATGCTGCTTTTGCCGAATGAAAGAAAAGCGCTTTCTATTTCCCATACTTCCGTGAGCTTCTTGACGGCGCGGTCCAAGGCGAATCCCTTGCCTATCGCCCCTAAATCTATTTTGCCCTCGGAGACTTTTTTTATCAGGAAGTTTTCCGGGTCGAATTCGAATTTTCCTTTGCGCGGAGTCTCGGGAATAAAAAAAGTGTTGTCGTTTTTTGCCCTGAGAAAATATTCGCCCATGCATATATCCAGAGCTCCGCGGCTGATTAGCGCCGCGGAGAACGCAAGAGACAAACATTCGACAGTTTCGTCGGTCAACGGCGTCAGCGAACCGACACTCGACGAATTGACGCACGATATATCGCTGCCGTATCTGTACACGCTCAATAAATTTTCCAGGGCATCCGTTTCTGAGAAAATGTCGAAGGCGGCGCTTTTGGCGTATTTGTATTCTACGCCGGATATGCAGGCGGTAAACACCGTATTCATTAATTCTCGTTCGAAGATATGCATTTCTTATAATTTTTACTGTTCGAAGAGACCCGTCGTCGTTTTCCCGCGTGGTGCAGCTGGCGGCGCGAAACGCGCTCATCCGCATTGCGGTTGCTTAAAAACGGAAAACCGCCGAGTCCTCCGGCTTTCGTTCTGGCGAACGGTTCGGCCCCTAATTCAGCGTTCCGGACGTACATGGCTCCGTGCGGGCCTTTAAAATGGGCGATGCAGGACTCGAACCTGCGACATCCTGTGTGTAAAACAGACGCTCTAACCAACTGAGCTAATCGCCCTGAAAAATTAAGTTAACACACAATGCGGAAAGTGGATTGCGAATCAAGTTTTTTTTAAATATTTTTTTTGCGCAGCCAACCGCCGCATGGGGCGGGGGTTTTATTCTTGCAAAAACGCGCGGAAGAAATTTCATACGGGACTCATGAATCATACAATATCGGCTCTTGTTGAAAATAAGTTCGGCGTTCTCGCGCGTGTTGCGGGAATGTTTAGCGGAAGGGGGTTTAACATAGAAACCCTCAACGTCGGGCCGCTCGTCGGCGGAAAGTATTCCCGCATAACGGTCACCGTGAAGGAGGGAAGAAACAGCATAGAGCAATGCGTCAAACAGCTCGACAAATTCGTAAACGTGATAGACGTCAAGGATTTTTCACAGGTGGGTTCGTTCGTAGCGCGCGAACTCGTCTTGGCGAAGGTAAAGGCGGACTCCAAAACACGCTCCGAGATAGTGCAGGTGGCCGATCTGTTTCATGCGAAGGTCGTGGACGTCGATGCGGGGTCTCTCATTATAGAGTGCACGGGAAACGCCAATAAAATAAAGGCTTTTTTGGGCATGATAAAATCTTTCGGCATAATCGACATGGCAAGAACCGGCAGCGTCGCGCTCGAGCGCGGCAATATGCCCGAGGAATAGGTCCGGCGGTTCGTCTTCATGCGATATATTTTTTATAAATGGGTTGCAATATCCGTTTTTTAGGTTCTTAATCGGAAGTTTAATAAATATTTATCAAAGCCATGACTAAGATATACAAAGAAAAAGACGCCAATAAAAACATCCTCAAAAACAAGACTCTTGCCGTAATCGGATACGGTTCGCAGGGGCATGCGCACGCGCTTAATTTGAAGGACAGCGGCTATAAGGTCGTTGTGGGCTTGTATCCAAAAAGCAAGTCTATTGAAGTGGCGAAAAAACAGGGCTTCAAGGTGATGCCGACGGCCGACGCCGTAAAGGCCGCCGATGTCATCATGATTGCTACGCCCGACATGCGCCAGGCGGATATTTACGCGAAGGATATCGAGCCGAACCTTTCGAAGGGTAAGACGCTCGTTTTTCTGCACGGCCTCAGCATTCACTCCGGCCTCATCAAGGCCCCCAAGGACGTCAATGTGATCATGGTCGCCCCGAAGGGCCCCGGTCACACTGTCCGTTCTCAATATCTTGAAAACAAGGGCGTGCCCGCTCTCATTGCGGTGTACCAGGGCGGCAAGGACGCAAAGGCTATCGCGCTGGCGTGGGCCGACGGCATCGGCGCGACGCGCGCGGGAGTCATAGAAACCACTTTCAAGGAGGAGATGGAAACGGACCTGTTCGGAGAGCAGGCTGTTCTTTGCGGAGGCGTAAGCGCCCTTATCCAGGCCGGTTTCGAAACGCTCGTGAAGGCCGGGTACAAGCCGGAAATGGCGTATTTCGAATGCTGCCACGAGTTAAAGCTTATTGTTGACCTCATCAATCAAAGCGGCATATCCGGAATGAGGTTCTCGATATCCGAGACCGCAAAATACGGCGATGTCACCCGCGGGCCGCGCGTAATCGGCGACAAGGCCAAAAAGGAAATGGAGAAAATCCTCAAGGAAATCCAGAGCGGCAAATTTGTCAAGGAGTGGGTCGCTGAATACAAGGCGGGCCTTAAGAACTACAACAAGCTGCTCGCCGACGGTGAAAAACACCCGATTGAAAAGGTCGGGCAGCGCCTCCGTTCGCTTATGCCGTGGGCTGCCAAGCAGAACATAAAGGGGGCGCAGGCTTCCTATTCGGCGCTTGTTGAGGCTCCCGCGAAAAAATCTTCGAAGAAGTAGCATTTTTCGGCAACGAGGCCGGCTTTGGGATTTCCCGAAGCCGGCTCTGTTTTTATGCAGGCTAAATGTCCGGTGTTTTAATGAGAAAAATAAGGCTCGCAACGAGGGGAAGTCCGCTGGCATTGATACAAACGCGGATGGCGGAGGATTTTTTGCGCGCGCATATCGGCGGAGGCGTCGAGTTTGAGCGCGTGATTGTGAAGACGTCAGGCGACAAGCGCCAGGATTGGTCGCTTGAAAAGTTCGGCGGAAAGGGGCTGTTCACAAAAGAGATTGAGGACGCTCTCTTGTCGGGCGAGGCCGATCTGGCTGTGCACAGCGCAAAGGATCTTCCCTCGAATATTCCCGAGGGCCTTGTCATTGCAGGCTGCCTGCCCCGCGACGCCTGCCGCGACGTATTGGCGGTGCGTGACGGCGTTTCTGTCCCGTCTCTAATAGCTTCGGGGAGCCCCCGCAGAAGGGCTCAGCTAAAGAAAATATTTCCGCAGGCCGTCTGGACGGAGTTTAGGGGTAATGTGGAAACCCGCCTGGGAAAAATAGCGGCGGGCGAGGCCGACGCGACAATTCTTTCCGAAGCCGGTTTAAAGCGCCTCGGAATCGATTCTTTCGGGGGGATAAAGTTTTCTCCGGTAAAAGTCGATATATGTGTGCCCGCGGTGGGGCAGGGAATTGTGGCTTTTGAATGTCGCAGCTCCGATCTTTCTTTTTATTCTCCTTTGACCGATCCTTCTACAAACGAGATTTTCTCAATCGAGAGGGAATTTTTGACCGCTCTCGGCGGAGGCTGCCAGGCAGCATACGCGGCTAATTGCGACGGTTTGACTTTTAGGTTTTTCCACGAAAACACCGGTTTCCAAAAAATCGAGTTCGACGTTTCTGCAACTTTAGTGGAAAAACTCGCCCTTGTGCGCGAATTGGCTTTGGGTGCGCATTGAAACGCTTTCGGATCGGACCGATCCGGCGGCTTTCGGGAAAAATGGCGGCAAGCCGGAAAGGCATCGGGCTCTTGTGCCTAAAGCCGGACTTTATCCGTAGGCGCGCGCGGAGAATTTATCGTTGTCGGCGGTTTTATCGGCGCCGACTCCAAGCCGGCATTGAAAGCTGGGCCGCTTCGTTTTTTGCGTTTTTTTCGCGCTTTTTGCGGCATGCCTGCCGCGCGTTTTTATTGAAACTATTGCAAATCCTTTTTGAGGTAATGCATATTTGCCGCTGAATTTTTTTATTTGAAATAATTTGAAGTTATTGGATAATTTTGAAATGAAGAATTTATTATTTTTATTGTCGATATGCGGAATGGGGGCTTGCTTCGGAGCGGGCGGCGACGAACAGTTTTACAAATATACGAACTACAATCCGGACGCAAAGGAAAGTTCAATTTTATTCGAAGATTTTGTATCGCCGAAGGGAAAGTCGAGAGTGCAGACTTGGTGGCATTGGATCAACGCCAACGTTTCGCGAGAGGGGATTGAAAAGGATCTCGAAGCTATGGGAAAAAACAATTTCGGGGCGGCGATCATATTTAATGTAAGCAGCGGATCAACCCCCGAAGGCCCCCTCAAATTCAACTCTAAAGACTGGTTCGACACGTTTAAGTTTGTTGTGGATACGGCGGATAAGAACGGTCTTGAGATAGGGATACACAACTGCGACGGCTGGTCGGAGGCAGGCGGGCCGTGGATAACGCCGGAATATTCGATGAAAGTGCTTACGTCGAGCAGGGCGAGGGTAAAGAGCGACGGTTCCGCACAGCGCATTGTTTTGCCGCGCCCGGCGGCATATTCCGACCACTATAAAAATCCGGTTCCCCCGCCGTATTACGAGGATATAGCGGTATTGGCGTATCCGGCGTTTAGGCCGGAAAAAGTCGATATGTTCGAAAAAATAGCGGATATAAAACCGTCGAGCTCGCAGAACGCGCGGCTTCCGAAAAATTTTGGCGCCATGTTCGACGGCAACATAAAATCGGTTTACTCGGTTGGGCCGAATACTCCAGATTTCAGCATGTACGGCATAGACATAGAGTTCGAGTCCCCGTACGAGGCGTCGGCGGCGTACATAAACACGCAGTGGACGTGGAGGAAGCCGCTGGGCATATTTATCGCGGTTTCCGACGACGGCAAGAATTTCAGAAAGATAAGCGTTCCAAAGTTCGGCTCAAACGAGGTTTTTGTGAATTTTCCCTCCACCACTGCCAAATATTGGAGAATAGGAAGGGAGCTTAAAAAGAAAGATATAGACGCTTTCCAGATGTTTTTAAGGATTGCCGAGCTCGAGCTTATACCGAGCGGAAGAGTAGCGCGCAACGCTCCGTATATAACGCAGCTTTTACCGAAGGTCGCTGCGGCAAAAAACAATTTTAATGTCGTTTACGACGATGCAAAAGTACCCGAAAAAGCGATTATAAACCCGAAAAAGATAAAATTTTTCAATGGTAAAATCGGCGCCGACAATTCTATAAGCTGGCGCCTTCCCGCCGGGGAATGGGAGGTTGTGCGCGTGGGATACACAACAAACGGCGTAGGCGTGCACCCGGCGAGCCCGTCGGGGCGCGGCCTTGAAAGCGACAAGCTGAGCGCGGAGGCTACCGACCACCATTTCGACAGCTACATCTCCAAAATGATAGACGCGGCGGGTTCCGGCGCCGGCAGGGTGTTTAAGTACGTCGAGACCGACTCTTGGGAATGCGGCGCGCAAAATTGGACCCAGAAAATGCCGGAGGAATTCCGCAAGCTTAACGGTTATGACATCATGCCGTGGCTGCCGGCGATGCTCGGCGAGGTTGTCGAAAGCAAGGAGGCTACGGAAAGGTTCGCCGCAGACTTGAGGTCTCTTACGGCGCATCTGGTCGTTAAGAATTTTTACGGGCGCCTCGGGGAACGCATACGCGCGCGCGGCCTTAAGTACGAAAGCGAACCAACAAGCGAGCTTTCACTGAAGGATAGCATTTCTCTTTTTAAACAGACCGACATTCCGCAAAACGAAATTTGGCAGGAATACAGAAATTTGAAATCTAACGCCGTACCGAATTACAATCCTGGCCGCGAAGTGGCTGCTGCTGCGCAGTTTTTCGGCAAGGGCATGGCGACGTGCGAATCCCTCACACAGGTGCAGGGAAATTGGTCCGACGCCCCGCTTCCGCTTAAGGGAGCCATAGACACGATATTGTTGAGCGGCATGAACGCCATAGTTTTCCACTCCTACACGCACCAGCCGGACGAGCGCGTGCCCGGCTGGCAGATGGAGCCTTGGGGAAGCTGCATAAACAGAAAGATGCCGTGGTTCGGATTGTCGCGCGACTTTTTCGACTACATATCGCGTTCGCAGTACATGCTTCAACAGGGGAAGGCCGACATTCACGTGCTCAAGCTTGTGACCGAGGAATTGCCTATGTCGGCCGAAATGTCGAATTTGCCAAAAGGATTCTACTCAAATAAAATAAACGCCGACTGCGTAAAAAATTATTTGCGAGTAAAGGGCGGCAAACTTGTCTCTCCCGGAAGAATCGAATACGATTTTCTCGAATTGGATCCTCGCGGTGTGTTTAAGGCGGATACGCTTGGGGCGCTTAAGAGCCTCGTTTCCGGCGGAGCTGTCGTGTGCGCCGAAAATCCACCTAAATATAGGACTCTCGCCGGCGGAAAGGCCGCAGAAAAAACATGGAAAAAACTTGCTGACGAGCTTTTCGGCGGAGGCGGGAAAAGGATTGTGGAAATAGGCAAAGGCAAGGTTTATGTCGGATATTCCGCAAGCGAAACCGCTAAGATTCTCGGTTTGAGGCCGGCGTACATTACGTCGGAAAACGGCGTGGCGGTAGTAAAGCGCGAGCATATAGACGGAACGGTGTGGTATTATGTCGTGAACTGTTCGCCGGATGACAAGGCTTTCGACATATCGTTTGACGTTTCCGGGAAGAGGGCGGAAATCTGGAATCCGGAGACCGCCGAAAAAGCGGAGGTCGTGCAGAGGAGGGAAAGCGGAGGCTACACGAGAATACCCCTTTATTTGCGCCGAAACGACGCCGTGTTTGTGGTGTTTTCGGGAGAGGCGAAATATCCGTCGGTCGCGGAGGCGCTTGTTGACGGCAAAAGAATTTTCCCGAAATCGGCTTCTTTGAAGGACGCCGCTGCGTATGAGGAAATGCCGCGCTTTATCAGAAACGAGGCGGGGGGATATTCGGCCGAGTTCTTTTCGGCGGGAACGGCGGAGGTTTCGCTGTCTGACGGATCGTCGGCTTCGGCGTCGGTTTCGTCGGTGCGCGAAGCCGTGAAAATCGGGGTACCGTTCACGGTGCGCTTTGACGATAGATACGGTGCACCCAAGTCGGCTGAATTCGGCGGGTTCGCGTCGTGGACGGAGCACCCCGACGGGCGGGTAAAAAATTACTCCGGCGTTGGCGTGTACGATTTAAAGGCTCATTTGCCGAAAATATCCGGCGACGAACGGGCTTATTTGTCTTTCGGAAGCGTAATGGAAATAGGGCGGGTGAAGGTCAACGGCAACTTCGCGGGCACGCTTTGGAAGCGCCCATATACGCTCGACATAACGAAATTTGTGAAAGAGGGGGTTAACGACATCGAGGTTGAAGTCGGCAACACGTGGGTTAACCGCTGTTTGTACGACGCGACGCTTCCGCCCGAAAAACGTCTGACTTGGGCTAATACTATGCCATTCCATTTCCCCGAAAAGGGCAAAAAGGCCATTTATAATCAGGGCATGGACAAGTCGTGGAAGCAGGGGCCGATACCTTCGGGCATAATTGGGAAGGCGCAAATAGAGTTTTCCAAGATATCGGAATTAAAATAAACGCGGGAAAAACTTCCGCGTTTTGCCGGGCATCGCTTGAGGTTTGCGTGTGAAACGCCCGTCGGTTTTATATTTTTTGGCGTTTTTCGCGCCGGGAAATCATTTATTTCGTTTTTTTGCCGTTTATTCCGAGCGGAACTTATGCTGCTGCGTGCGTGGGCCAAGATGGTTTGCGTTCCGGCTACGGCGGTTTCCCGCAGGCATTTTTTTTAGTGCGCTGTTTTTATTTGGTTTGCACGCGTTAAAAACCGGAGGCGGCGCGTTTTTTTGCGGCGGTACCCGTTTTTTCGGGCAGCTTGCGCGGGCTTTTGGCACTTCGGTGGAAGGCCGCCTGATTTTATTTCAAAATTTGTTGACAATCGCGGTGCGGGAGATAGCCTGCTATATAATTTTTTAAGAAGGGAAAGGCTAATTATGTTAAAGAAAATAGACCATATCGGTATCGCCGTAAAATCAATCGAGGACGCGGTTCCCTATTACGAAAACGCGCTCGGATTCAAATGCGAAGGTATAGAAGAAGTTGCGGATCAGAAGGTTAAGACGGCGTTTTTCAACGTCGGCGGAGTCCATATAGAACTTCTCGAACCAACGTCGCCCGACAGCCCCATCGCAAAATTCCTCGAGAAGAATCCGCACGGAGGCGTGCACCATGTGGCTTTCAACAGCGATTCAATTATGGACGATTTGGCCAAGGCGAAGTCGGCCGGAGTGGGGCTTATCAACGAGGAGCCCAAGATAGGCGCGCACGCAAAAAAAATAGCGTTTTTGCATCCCAAGTTTACAAAGGGGGTGCTTACGGAATTTTGCCAGGACGGCGAATGCGGCTGCAATTAATGCTTTGTTTAATTTTGAACCGTCTGGTTGCGCTGCAGCTTGGCGGTTCTCACAACATTTTTAACGCGTAATAACACAATATGGCCATAGCAAAAAAATTGATGGACGAACTTATAAAGCGCCGCGAGGACGCTTTTAATGCCGGCGGGAAAGCCAAGCTTGAAGCCAGGCGGGCAAAGGGGCTGATGACGGCCCGCGACAGGATAGAGGCGCTTTTTGACGACGGGTCTTTCCAGGAATTCGGAATGCACGTTCAGCACAACTGCCACAATTTCGGAATGGAAAAGAAGGTTCTTCCCACCGACGGCATAGTGACTGGAATAGGGCTCGTTCAAGGGCGTCCGGTGGCCGCTTTCAGCCAAGATTTCACAGTGTCAGGCGGTTCTCTCGGTTCAAACCACGCCAAGAAGATAGTTGACCTTATGAAATTCGCCGCAAAGAACGGAATGCCGGTAGTGGGTGTAAACGACAGCGGCGGCGCGAGAATCCAGGAGGGTGTGGAATCTCTTGCCGGCTATGGCCAGATTTTCTATCAAAATGTGGCGCTTTCAGGGGTCGTTCCGCAAGTTTCGATAATCGCCGGCCCGTGCGCGGGCGGCGCAGCGTACAGCCCGGCGCTGATGGATTTCATCATAATGACGAAGGAGAATTCGAACCTCTTTATATGCGGCCCGCAGGTCATCAAGGCCGCGACCGGCGAGGAGGCGTCGGTGGAAATGTTTGCGACGGCCAACGCGCATGCGACGGTTTCCGGCAACATACACCTCGTCGCCGATAACGACAGGCACGCGATAGAGCTTGCCGAAAAGCTGCTCTCCTTCCTGCCGTCAAACAACATGCAGGAACCTCCGCACGATTTTTCGGTCCCCGTCGAAAGGACGTACGATCCGGAATTGAACAACATAGTTCCTGAGTCTTCGTCGCACGGCTACGACGTCAAGTCGGTCATAAACCGCATAGTTGACAACGGAGACTTTTTTGAAATACAGTCGGCTTTTGCCCGCAACATAGTAGTGGGCTTTGCCAGAATAGAGGGCATGGTAGTTGGCATCATAGCCAACCAGCCGAATTTCAAAGCCGGCTGCCTTGACATCGACGCCTCCGACAAGGCTTCGCGTTTTATTCGCACATGCAACGTGTTCAACGTTCCGATAGTCAACCTTGTGGACGTTCCCGGCTTTATGCCCGGTTTGGCCCAGGAGCGCGGCGGCATAATCAGGCACGGGGCCAAGATGCTGTTTGCTTACGCTTCGGCTACGGTGCCCAAAATTACGCTTATTATGCGCAAAGCCTACGGCGGGGCGTATCTTGCCATGTGCTGCGTGGATATGGGGGCCGACATGGTATTTGCATGGCCCACTGCCGAGATAGCAGTCATGGGCGCAAAGGGAGCGGTGAATGTGCTATACGGCAAAGAGCTTAAGGCGATAGAGGATCCGGCCAAGCGCGCCGAGCTTGCGGCGAAGTACAGCCAGGAGTACAGCCAGAAGTTCGAAAGCCCGTATCAGGCGGCGAGCAAGGGAATGATCACCGACGTCATTGAACCCGCGGAAACGCGCGGGGCGCTTGCGATGGCCCTCAGAGCAACCGTGGGCAAGCGCGAGACCCGCCTGCCGAAGAAGCACGGAAATATCCCAATGTAATGAATCGGCGGCGTTTTGCGCGGCTGCGCGGGCGCGTCCGAAAACGGAAACGGAATATAAAGTATGTTTATTGCAGCATTAATTGGATTAAAGCCCAGCATACCCGAGATGTTGGTTTTTTCGGCGCTTGGGTTCGGCGTTGTGATGTTCGTGCTGGCTGTTCTCTCGGTTTTGACTTCGATAGCGGGGATTTTCTTTACGTCGGTGTCGAAACCCAAAGATGCTTCGGCGAAAGCTGCGGCTTCGGCGGACGCCAAAAAAGGAGTTTCCAAAGAGGAAAATCCGGACCACGCGTTTGTGGTTTCCGCGGCGGTTGCGGCCGTCATGCCCGAACTTCAGGCGGAGAACGCCGAGCTTGTAGCCGTGCTTTCTGCGGCGGCGAGCGCGGCTCTCGACGACGAATGCAGGGTGCTTTCGTTTAAGTCCCTTCCGGACATGTCTTATGCGCGGCAGGGAAGGGCGCAGATTTACGCGTCGAAAATATACGTTCCATCGCGAGTAAAGTGATGCAGTTTTTACAGTCAAAACAATAAAAACAGGAAATAGTTTTATGAAAAAATTACGCATAACAGTTGAAGGCAAAGTTTACGAAGTGGAAGTCGAGATTCTCGGATCGAGAAATTCGGCGCCAGTACAGGCGGCACCGGCTCCCGCACCGGCACCAGTTCCCGCACCGGCACCAGTTCCCGCACCGGCGCCCGCACCAGCTCCTGCACCGGCGCCTGCGGCCGCTCCCGCGCGCAGCGGAGCGGGAGATGTCGCATGTCCGCTTGCGGCTACGGTTATCGCCGTCAACGTCACTGAAGGCCAGGCGGTTAAGGTAGGCGACTTGCTTGTCACGCTGGAGGCCATGAAAATGAACACTCCTATAAACTCTGACAGGGCGGGCACGGTGTCTAAAATATATGTTGCCGCTGGGCAGAGCATTCAGGAGGGGCAGCCTCTCGTTTGCATTTCATAGCGCGGCAAACCGCATTTTTAACGCGTCCGCGCGGCGTTTGCGCGCAGGGCGGACGCGGGCGTTTCCGACAACTTTAAACATAAACATTCAGTAAAATGCTGCAAAGTCTGATAGATTTGGCGCTCGACACCGGTTTTTTCTATGTCGATTGGCGCATGATTGTAATGTGGCTTGTTGTACTTGTGCTGCTGTATTTGGCGGTTTTCAAGCAGTTTGAACCGTTGCTGCTGGTTCCCATAGCGTTCGGGGCTCTTTTGGCGAACCTTCCAACCGAGGGCGTGACGAACAAACCGGCTTCGGAGCTCATAGCCCCCGCGGCGGGCGTCGTAAGCGGCGTTTTTGTAAGCGCGGGAGACGCGGTGTTTGTGCCGAGAGTCGTCCGCCATATTCCGACGCGCGTTTCCGACGTAATAAAAAGTCCTGAGACGGCGCAGGCCGACATAGACGCTTATTTTGCAATGCTTTCCAAGACGACCTCTCCCGAGGGAAGGGCGGACGTATTCGAAAAGGCAAGAGGAATCCCCGATTTGGTCGCTACGCTGCGCCCCGGAGCGTCCGCTTCAAAAGCGCCGGCAAAATACAAGGCGTCGTACAAGGGAAGAACGGTCGAGCTTTCGGGCGACGATCTCTTCGTTTGGGCAACGACCTCCGGAACTGTGACGGACGTTCCGCTGCCTGTAGGGGCGAAAGCTGTGTATGGCGAACCTTTGGCCGATGTTTACAGCCCGAGAGTTGGCGGCCTTTACTACTATATACAGCAGGGGGTCCTTCTTGAAATATTCCCGCCTTTAATATTTATGGGCGTCGGAGCCCTCACGGATTTCGGCCCGCTTATAGCGAATCCCAAAATGCTGCTGCTTGGCGGCGCGGCGCAGTTCGGGGTATTTATAACGTTCATAGGGGCGATATGTTTTTGCGGCTTTAATTCGCGCGAAGCGGCGTCTATTGGCATCATAGGCGGAGCTGACGGACCGACGTCGATATTCATATCAAACAAGCTTGCGCCTCATCTGCTGGCGCCGATAGCGGTTGCTGCCTACAGTTATATGGCGTTGGTTCCCATAATTCAGCCGCCGATTATGCGCATGCTCACAACCGAAAAGGAGCGCAAAATAAGAATGAAGAGCCTCAGGAAAGTCACGCGCCTTGAGAAACTCATTTTTGCGCTCATAGTGACGATATTTTGCATACTTTTGGTGCCCGATGTTTCGGCGCTTATCGGAATGCTCATGCTCGGAAACTTCATACGCGAGTGCGGCGTTTGCGAGCGCTTAAGCAAGGCGGCGCAGAACGAAACGATAAACATAGTGACGGTGTTTCTCGGAACGTCTGTCGGTATAACCATGACGGGCGACAGGTTCATTCGCGTAGATACGCTTTCCATTCTTGCACTCGGAGTTGTGGCGTTCGGATTCTCCACGGCCGCAGGCGTTGTGATTGCCAAGGTCATGAATCTGTTCCTGAGGGAAAAGATAAACCCGCTTATAGGGTCCGCCGGCGTTTCGGCGGTTCCGATGGCCGCGAGAGTCTCGCAAGTCGAGGGGCAAAAGGCGGATCCGGCAAACTTCCTGCTCATGCACGCGATGGGTCCGAACGTCGCCGGCGTGATAGGAACTGCAATGGTCGCCGGATTCTTTATAGCAACTTTGGCCCATTAAAAATAATATTTGATTTGCGGTGGCGAAAAGTTAAAAATTCGCCGTCGCGTTTTTCTTGGACATCCGGTTTCGAGTCCATGGCGGTAGCGCCCGTGCGGTTTACGGCGCCTGCGCGACGGCTTTTATTTCAACAACACAATTAAAATGAAGTACAAAATCATGTCGGCGGACGAGGCTGCGAGCCTCATCCAGAACGGTCAACAGATAGCCTTTAGCGGCTTTACACCCGCGGGGGCCACAAAGGAAATTCCTGGAGCGATAGCCAGGCGCGCCGAAGCCGAACACGCGGCGGGCAGACCCTTTAAAATCAACGTCGTCACTGGCGCGTCAACGGGCGATTCTTGCGACGGCGTTTTGGCAAGGGCCGGCGCTATAAACTACAGGGCTCCGTACCAGTCGAATGCGGATCTCAGGGGAGGGGCGAATAAAAACGAAATAAAATTCACCGACCTCCACCTGTCGATGACGCCCCAGTACATGAACTACGGCTTCATGGGCAAGTTTGATTGGGCGATAGTGGAGGCTGCCGACGTTTCAGACAACGGCGAGATTCTGCTTACAACGTCTGTCGGCATATCCCCGACCGGGCTCAAATTGGCCGATAAGATTCTGATAGAGCTGAACGAATACCATTCAAAGGAGCTTCGCGGATTCCACGACATTTATGAAACCTCCAACCCTCCCAATAGGCGCGAGATTCCGATATATTCGGCCGGAGACAGAATAGGTTCCGAAGTCGTCAAGGTGGATCCCCAAAAAATAGCGGGCATCGTAATGACAAACAAGCCCGACGAGGTGAAACCCTTTAAGCCGAGCGACCCCATCACGGAAAAAATAGGGCAAAACGTGGCCGATTTTCTCGAGGCAGAAATGAAGGCAGGAAGGATTCCCTCAACCTTCCTTCCCATTCAGAGCGGAGTCGGAAACATAGCAAACGCCGTTCTCGGAGCCTTGGGAAACAATCCTGACATTCCCGCGTTTTCGATGTACTCCGAAGTTTTGCAGGATTCGGTCATAGACCTTATAGAGCACGGAAGAATAAACTGCGCCAGCGCAACTTCGCTGACGGTCACTCCCGGAAAAATCCAGGAGATATACTCAAACCCCAAATTCTTCCGCGAAAGGCTGGTTTTGCGCCCGCAGGAAATCTCCAACAGCCCCGAGGTCGCGCGCCGCATAGGCGTTATTTCGATAAACACCGCAATAGAGGTGGATTTGTCCGGAAACGTAAACAGCTCGCACATAATGGGTAAGAATCTCATGAACGGCATAGGCGGAAGCGGAGATTTTACGCGTGCGGCTTATATCTCGATTTATACGTGTCCGTCGGTCGCAAAGGGCGGCATGATAAGCGCAATCGTTCCGAATGTTTCGCACTGCGACCACACGGAACACAGCGTAAACGTCGTTATCACGGAATACGGCGTCGCGGATTTGCGCTGCAAGACTCCGTACGAAAGGGCTGAGATTATCATAGAGAAATGCGCGAACCCCGAATACAAGGATTTGTTGCGGAAATTCCTAAAAGAGGGGGTTATGGGGCATACGCCGCAGACTCTCGCGCGCGCCTACGCTTTCCACGAGGCTTTTCTGTCGCAGGGCGATATGCGCAAGGCGGCTCTGTAATGCAGTTGGAATTTCGGCTAAAAACCCGCTTTTAGGCGGGTTTTTTTATTGGAACATAGGCGGCGTGATTCAGGGGTAAGAATCAGTCTATTCCGTCGGAATTCAGATAGTCTTCTATAAGCCGCGACGGAGTTGTGCCGCGCTCTGCCGCAGCCGCCTCAAGATCGGCGTAAGATTTGAATTCGAGAGGCTCAACGAAGGCGCTCGAGAACGGCTTTGGTATTATGAATTTGTCCCAGGTTTTTGATATGCGCCAATAAGATTTTGGGGTTATTTTCAAAGCCACAATTCGGGCGCCGCTTTCCTTTGCGACGACTGCAAAACCGTCCTTTATTTTGTTTTTCGGTCCGCGCGGGCCGTCCGGAGTGATGAAAACGTCGGATCCTCCCTTTATGGAATCCACAAGTTCCATCACCGCGCGGATACCGCGGCGCTTGTGCGAGCCGCGGACGCTTCCAATACCCATGAGGCGGAACAGCGCGCACAGGTACGCCCCGTCTTTGCTTGCGCTTACGAGGCCGTTCATGGGGAATTTGGGACGGTATTCGTATTTGCACATGGAGAGAAAAAATATTCTGCTGTGCCACGCCACGCCCACCAAACGCTCCGGCGCCGACATGGCGGCTCTTCCGCGCTCCGACGAACGCAGCCTGACCGTTGCCTGCAACATACGTATGAGTAAAAAAAACGGCAGTATGACGGCGTAATGCCGCAGAGTCGGTTCGTAAACGTTTGCTTCGCTTTGCTTCATCAAATTGGCGCGCACGATAAAAAAGGGCCGTGTTTTTTTCAATACAAAATTATCCCCGCCGGGTATAATGCACGGCATGCGGAAGGTTCCATGCGCGCGTCGGATTCCAACAGTAGTTCCGGTGTGCGTGTTGTTTTTTTCTGCATGGGGAAATAGGGGCGTTGATGTTGTCAAGTTTGCTTCAATTTATTCTGAGTTTCGCCGCGCGCTCTTGCAAGCGGCGAAGCGTGCGTTTTTGCTTATGTAATTTAAGCTCAAGAGGCCGGCTTTTAAGCACCTTCGACATAAGATTTTTCTTGTCTTGAAGCGGCAAATTGTTTCTGCTTTGAAAATGAAAAGTTTAAAAATTGCCGGCGGGAAGGGCGAAGGATTGTTTATCGACATTCTGGTTTTGACAGCGCTGTTTGCCGTTCTGTATTTGGCATTGTCCTTTATGCGCCCGCTGGCGAGCCCCGATGAGGGCAGATACAGCCAGATTCCCATCGAGATGGTGAAGAGCGGCGATTATGTCTCGCCGCGCCTAAATGAAATGGTTTATTTTTACAAGCCGCCGCTCTTTTACTGGATGCAGGCTGCGTCTATCAAGGCTTTCGGAGTAAACAGGGTTTCTTTGCGTTTGCCTAATTCGCTTATGGCAATACTTGGGATTTTGGCGACTTATTGCGCGGCTCGCGCTATTTACGGGCGGAAGGCTGGATTGTTTTCCGCGTTTGTGCTCGGCACGAGCGTATTATATTTCGCCCTTGGGGAAATAGTCACTCTCGACATGACTGTGTCGGTTTTCATAGGTGCGGCAATGTTCTCGTTTATAGTTGCGCTCAAGCGGAGCGGGCTGTGGAGGGGCGTGCTCATACTTTCGTTTTTTGCGATGTGCGCTCTTGCCGTTATGACAAAAGGGATCATAGGGGTTCTTATACCGTGCGCGGTGATATTCCTGTTTGCGGCCGCTCTCGGATTTTTGCCGTTCTTTAAGATGCTGAAAGTGTCCGACATTTGGTGGTGCGCGGGTGGGGCAGTTTTATTTCTGGCGATTGCGGTTCCGTGGCACGTTATGGCCGCTTTGGCAAATCCTCCTTTCGAAACTGCGGAGGGGCTGTTTTCGGCAAATCCCGAAGGACAGGGATTTTTGTGGTATTACATAGTCCACGAGCACATACTGCGCTATGTCGATCCCGATACGAGCATGCGGGCGGCTCCGTGGTGGACGTTTGTAGTGCTTGCGCCCGTCGGGCTGATACCGTGGGTTGTGCTGCTTCCGCAGTCGGTATGGGACGTCGTTTGCGATGGTTATGGCAAGCTCCGTTCGCGGAACCCAGAGATGATTTTTTTGGGGATTTGGATACTTTTTGTAATAGCGTTCTTTTCGGTGTCGAGTTCTAAGCTTCCGGCTTATATACTGCCGATTTATCCGGCATTTGCGGTTATAGTGGGCGTATGGGTCGCCAAATTTTGGGATAATCCGGGGGAATACCGCATGAAAGCCGCCAAAGCTGCATATATTTTTCTCGGTTGTTCCGCTTCGATTGCGCCCGTGGTTCTTTATGCGGTTCTCAAGCATAAGGGCAAGCTTATGGAAAGGGCTCCCGAGATGCTGTCTGTGGCGGTGGCAATGTCGGTCGCTATGGCGGTGTGCACGGCAGTTTCGGCGCTATTATGGCTGAAGCGCAGCGATCGCGGATTTTGGACTGTGGTTTTTGCCGGCATATATGTTTTATTGATGTTTTTCAATCCCATAGGCACGTTTGTACAGAGGGAAAGCGCGCAGGCTTTGGCGGAGAAGGCCCTGGAAAACCGCATGGACGGCGACGCGTATATGGTGGCTTACAATTACAACGAATTTCAGGATTTTCCGGTATGGCTCGGCAGGACGGTTTATATGGTGGGCAATCCGCCCGAGGAGCAAAAGTTCGGTTTTATGCGCGAAAGGGAAAAAAATTCGGGGCGATTTATAACCGAAAAAACGAAACTCCGCGAGTTTGTGGACGGAACTCCGGGAAACGTTTATATAGCGACCGATGCGAGGGGGATTGAGCGCCTTAAGAGTGAAATGGGCCTCGATTTTTCGGAAGTGGCCCGTTCCAGAAACTTACACTTGCTGAAAGCGACAAAGAAATGAGCGCCGAAAAAAAGGAGAACATATGGTTGAATTTGGGGTTCAACATAGTTGCGCCAAGCCTGCTGCTTATAAAGGGAAGGGATATTTACGTCCGTTTCTTTGAGGCGTTCGATGGATTGGACGCGGCGATATTCGTGTTGGCGCTGGCTTTTCCGCTGCTATACGGCGTTTACGACCTCGTGGACAGGCGCAAGTGGAACATATTTTCCATTATAGGCCTGGCGAGCGTCGTATTGACCGGAGGCATCGGGTTGTTGAGGTTGTCGCGCGAATATATGGTGTTAAAGGAGACTGCGGTGCCGCTCGTATTGGGTATTGCCGTGCTTGCGACAGCTTTTACAAAAAGGCCTCTGGCAAAAATGATAATGCTAAACGACAGCGTTGTCGATGTCGAAAAAATAGACGCCGCCTTGGAGTCTTCGGGGACGCGCGGCGATTACGACGCGTCGCTTCGTTCTGCAACGTATTGGATTGCTGCGTCGTTTTTAATGAGCGCCGCCCTCAATTTCATACTGGCGTCTATGATATTTAAAAGCGAACCGGGAACCGACGCTTTTAATGCGGAAGTCGGAGAGATGACGGCGCTTTCGTTTCCGGTGATAGTGTTGCCGACAATGGTGGTCTTTATTGTCGCCATGTACAGGTTTTTTACCGCAATTACGAAATGCACCGGATTGAAAATAGAAGACATCGTTTCTTCGAAGAAATAGCATGGGGCGTTTTTTTAGATTAAGTTTTCCCGCGCTTTTTGCGCCTTTTATGCTTTGCGCATGCGCGTGGGCTTACAGCGTAAAGGACGCTCGCGGGCGCGTTTTTGAGTTTTCAAAGCCTCCGGTTTGCGCGACGATAGTTCCGGCGGTGACGCAAAACATATACGCCATAGGTGCGGGAGACTTGCTTGTGGCGAATTCCCGTTTCTGCACCTATCCGCCCGAGGCCCGTAAAAAAATAAAGCTCGGCGGGTACATAGACCCGGACTACGAGAAAATAGTTTCGCTTAATCCTGATGTTTTTATCCTTCCGTCAACTTCCGATCCGCGCCTCGAGCGGCGGCTTGAGGATTTGGGCGTCAGATGCTTCATATTAAACGGCGAGGGAATCGATAAAATATCCGCCGACATACGCCTGCTCGGGAGGCTTTTCGATAAAAGGGACGATGCCGAAAAAGTAGCGTTGGAATTCGAAAAGCTTGTGGATTCTCCGTTCCCTGCTGGGGCTGGACGCAGGGCGATGTTTATGTTCGGAAAGATGGCGGCGGGCAGGGGGTCTTTCGCGGGAGGGTTGGTCGAGGCGTGCGGCTTGGTCAACTGCGCCGATAAAATCGGGCGCCCGTGGGCGGAGGTTTCGAAAGAGTTCGTTTTGTCGGCGCGGCCTGAGATACTTTTCATAGAGTTCAAGGATTCCAAAGGGCGCGAGAGGCTCGAGCTCTTTTACAAAACGGATCCGATTTGGAGGACAACTCCGGCAGTAAAAAACGGAAGACTGTGTTTTGTGCCGCGCGGATACGTCATAGTGCCGTCTGTCCGCGTAGCTGAAGCGCTTCGGCTTATGCGGGAATTTTGCGCGAACAAATAAGCCATTATGCATTTTGTTTGACTTTGAATATAAAAAATGTTTTCTTCGTAAAAAGAGAACGTTTAACAGGTAAGCTTTATGAAAAAACTATTAATATTGGCAACGGTAGTATCCTCATTAATGTTTTGTGCGTTAAACAGCGCCTATCCAGCATCAGACGCCAAGTCGGGCGCGGCGGCAAAAGCCGCGCTTAAGGAAAAGTTTAAGAAGAATGTTGAAACTGCTTCAAACGGAGACGTGTATTTAAAGGAATTTCCGGAGGCGGATTTTTCAAAATTAAAGGACAATGAAAATATCAGCGGGGCGCTTCTCGTTTTTCTGACATACGTCGATCCGGACATAGATTTTGAGGCGCTTAACAAATCAATTGCAAAGGAGACGGGGGGCAAAAGCGGGAAAGTTCCTATAAAATTTGTAATGGCAGGAATAAGCAAATATCTCGGCAGAAATAACATGCAGCTCCAAAAGGTTTCCGTGTCAGGGTCTAACGTCATACAGAAAATCGACGACGGCGTTCCGTTGATAGCGTGGATTTTGGCTGATCCAATCTATGAAAAGGTGTTCTTTGAGCGCACAAAGAAAAGGGAGGAAACAAACAATGCGGAGGCATGGAAAAAGGATTTGAGAAAATCTGAGGTAAAGAGGCTTCCGAAAGGAAACGTATATACGAGGGCTCTCATTACCGGATACAATAAGAAGACTGACGAATATCGCGTTATGGGGGTTGCAAAGAGCCCCGTATGGCTGACTGAAAAAGAACTTAGGGGGCTTTTGCTGGAGGCGTATCAGCTTAGGTTTTAGCGCTGCGGAGCTTTGCGGCGGCTATGTTGCCGAAACGCGACCAGCAAAAAAGCCGCCCATGCATGCGGGCGGCTTTTTTGCTGGTCGGAGATTAGATTATTCTGCCGCTATTTCAAAGAACGTTGCCGGATTCTTCGAATTGTCTATTTTTATTTCGAGGGTTCCGTTCTTGTTTTCCGCAGGTATTTCCGCCTTGCGCTCGCCGTTGAATTTCAGCTCGTAAACCTTGAATTTGGCGTCCGGATTTACTTGGAGCTCAGCCGACAGTTTGCCGCGCCTGATAAGAATCTTGGCGTTTCTGTCCGCGTTTTTAAGCAGCATGGTTTCGTCTTTTGAAAGCCACATGCTGTCGTTGATATTGTCTGTGGCGTAGACGAGCACCATTCTTTTGCTTTTGCGTATAGGGTTGCCGTCCATGGAGCATACCGCCACGGAACAGGGAGTTGTGGAGGCCACAGACTTGAGCGCGTCGAGTTTTTCAATTCCGCGTTTGAATGCGACTGCTTCGGTTTTTTCAGTTATTACTGATATCCTCTCATTTTTGGAGTCGAGAAATATTTCTCCCGTATCTGACTGGAAGATTCCGGCTGAAGGGGAGGTGATATTCTCGTTGCCTATGATGCCTTCGGAGCGCATCTTTTGCACGAATGCGTCGAGGTCGAATTTGTCACCTACATTTTCTCCAGTTGTGGAGAAGTTTTGCGCCGATTCGGTCAGCGCGCTACCGACGGGAAGTATTCTAAGGGTAGGTTTTTTAATTTTGACCCTTTTTAGCGCGCTTGGTTTGGCCATGCCTTCAAAAGCGGTGGAGAAGCCCGATATTAGCGCTATTTTAGACTGGTCGTTGTTAATCGAGTTCATCATGTCGGGGCTGTTTTCAATAAAGTCTTTTGGAAAGAACAGTTCGATGCGGCTTTTCGATTTTTTAACGTCGCCCCTCTTAAACATGCAATAAGTTATAAATTCGTTCGCGCGGAATATGGGCGAATTGAACACTCCGAAAGGATGCAGGAATTTGTTTTTCTTATTGCCCGTGGTGACGCCGTCCGAGTGCACCACCATGCCGTCGAAATCTTGAAGGGCCGAATATGCGCCGAACACTATGCCGCCTTCATGTTTAAACTTATTCCAATGGCAGTGGTTGTATTCTGTGAGGCATATCGGTCGGCCCGATACTTTTCGGTTCATGCCGGCTCGCATATGGGGCGCAAGTTCGGCAAGGGAACTCCCCTTTACAATGGTGGAATTTTCCCTCATAAAGGCCGAGGGGTGCGAAAAATATACGTTGAGAGCCATGTAGTCGGCAATTTCGGCGCTCATATAGGCGATGTTCACCGTGCGGTTGCAGTTGAATTGGTATATCAACCCCTTGTATCCTATTTCGTCTTTTACGGTGCTTTCGCAGTATTCGCGGAATTCACGATTCTTCTTCTGAAGCAAATTAGCCCATTCGGAAGACATTCGCTCTTTTATAAAATCTATTTCTCCGAAATCTTTGTAGTTTTTGTTGTTAAGTTTCCCGGAGGAATTTAGATTTTCGACGGTGCCGTATTTTTCTTTCAGATATTTTGAAAATTCGGAGTTTACAAAATCGATTGTTTTTACATCTACATTTGAAACGTACATAAAAAGATCCATTTCGTTCCAGAATTCCATTCCCATGAAAGTGGGATCGTCTTTCCATGCCAGGCCCGTGTACGGGTTTATGTGTTCGAGCTGTTTCTTTGCGTGGTTTTTCCAGGTTTGGCGCGTTTTTTCGTCGCCCATTATCATTTTCAGCTTAAGGGCGTAGCGTTCGTCCATCGCGTTGGGCTTGTTTAGGAACACGTTGTTTCCTATCAATAGGTTGAGGTAAATGCCGTTCTTTTGCGCTTCCGATATTAGGTAGTCGTAAAGGTCGAATCCCTCCAGTACTTTTGCGGGGTCGGGAGAACAAAGGAAATCGGTGGTGTGGAACCTTAGGAGGTTGTATCCCTGGCGCTTGGCGATTTTGCACAAAAGCCTCAGGTTTGCTTTAGTTTCGTCGATTGTCTTTCCGAGTTCTCCTGACATGTACCAAACAGTGCCGTGGAATTTCTGTCTTGAATTCGGCTTTTTCTCAAATGCGAATTTGCCGTTCTTTGACACTATCACCCTTCCATATTTTCCGGCGGGGTCGGAGTCGAAATCTTTCGATACGTCCAAAGCCGTACCCTCTTTTATGGCAATGTCGTCTATATCTACCTCCACCCAGTCTGCGGGAGACGGCTTTGACGACGGGAATTTCTCGGAAACCGACAGGCCTGCGACCACCCAAGTTGCGATGTCCATTGTGGAAAGCTTAATGCTTTTGATTTCTTTCGGCTCTATCATGAACCTGCTAAAGAAATACGCCGGAGCGAACTTTTTTGATGGGGACCATATTTTTGCGTTAGCCCTTTCTTGCGGGTAGAGGCCGTTCATTACGTCGATCGCGTAGTCCAGTACGATTGTTTTTCTTTTGCCGTCGGCGTAGTTTATTTCTATTTTGCCTATTTTTGTATATCTGAGGTCGGGCGATTTTGTCGATGTGTGCAGAAGGTTCAGAGACTCACCCTTAATTTTCTTGCCGGAGAGGTCGAGCGTGACTTCGCGCAAACCGGTTTTCGACTTTTTGCATTCGAACGTAAGCACGGCCCGCCCGCCGTTTTTTTGCGGGTCGATAAGATCGAATTTTTCCCCGTAAACAGTGTTTATGCCGTCTTTATAGGCGATGTCGGGGAGATTTACGCCGTCGTCGGTAAACCCCCCCTTGCCGTCTCCCGCGATTCCGTTGTCGGCCAATCCGAAATTCGCTGCTTCCCTTATCGATATTACATCAGCATAGGCGCTGCAAAGTGCAAACAGCGCCGCTATAATCGGTGTTTTTCTCATGTGTTTATTTGTGGTGTTTATATTAATTGTTAACGCGGAAAGGTTAGTATTGAATTTAGGTGTTGTCGAGCATAATTATATTTTCGTTTTATTTTACGATTTATAGACATGCTATTTTTTAAAAGACACATATTTGTTTTCTTGTTTTCGTTATCGTTCTTGCTCGATGCGGGGGCGTTTGCTTCTGGCGTAGATGACGGCGGTTTCCGCCGCGTTTTTGTAGCGCGTCACGGACAGCGCCCGAGCGGGGGAGATCCGGCGCTCACCCGGCTTGGTGTGTTGCAGGCAAAACATCTGGCGGAGCGCATCAAGTCTGTCGGTTTTGACGGCGGCATTTACGCTTCGCCTTATTTGAGGACAGTTGAAACGGCGGCACAAACGGCAGAACTTCTCGGTTTGAAAATAAAACTTGAACCGGCTTTTCAGGAACGCACGCATATCCACGGCACTCCCAACGTTGAAGGCAGAAGCCAGAGAGAACTTGAGGGAATGTTTCCGAGCATGATATCGCCTAATCCTGTTCTAAAGCCTTCGTGGGTGGCGGGAGACAATTACGGAGAAGCCCTATCGCGGCGCGCAGCGGACGCGTTAGAGCGCATTTTAAGGGATACGAAAGGTGACGTGTTTATTGTCACGCACAAAGCAGTAGTGCTTGCTTTGGCCGCTTGGATGTCGAATAGCGGAAACGGCGTAAAGTTTGAGAACTTTGAGGTTTGGAATTGCGAACTTGTCTATTTCATCGTAGATTCTAAGGGGCGCTTTAAATTTGTTTCCGCGGGCGTGGATTTTATTCCGCCTGAGGAAGTGACAAACAATTTCAAGGCTCCCTTGCTGCCTGCGAATTGACGCCTATTCGTAGGGTATAAAGCCTTCGGCTTTGACTTTCCATTCTTTGGGAAATGCGAGGCTTTCTGCGTCGAAAGTTTCCTCGTTGGCGCCGTCCCAGCCGCCGGCCATCATGGCCAGAGCGGCGAGAAGCCCCCCGTTTGACGGGAAATACGGACACGGGCCGCCACTCGCGACGCCGTGCGCGGAAAATCTGAAATTTTTAGATTTATGCAAAAGCATATCGACCGCCAATTCGCGGTCTCCCAGGCGCGCTGCGGACATGGCCATCATGGGGAAATCCCAACCCCATATGCGGTCGAAATTCCAAAGCTTTTTCACTTTCGAGAGCGTGGCTTTTGCTGTTTCCACATTTATGCCGTCACCCGGAAGCATGCCGTAAACGCCGATAAGCGCGGGGTGTTCGAAATTATATTTAGTCCACATTTGGGGTATGCCTTCATATGTGACATACACGCCGTTCTCGACGGGCGCCGGGGCCAGGTTTTCAAGGACATCCAACCATTCTTTCGGCTTTTCCAACCCGAGGCGTTCCTTCCATTTAAGGGCGGTACGCAAGCCGTAGCGCCAATACGCCAATTCAAAGGTCGGATTTTTAGTGTGAAGTTGATTGGTGTTTTCGGAAACCAGCGTCATTGGAGGCAGAAGCTCGTAGCGTTTTTTTTGCCCGTTGAAACACGGATAAGAAGCCAGAAAATCCGCCGTTTCAAAAACTATGCTGCTCCATTTTTTCAACACCGATTCGGACGGATTTCTCCTGTATTCGAGTTCCGCGAAATATATCGGATGCGGCTGTTGCCACAAAAGCGTGGCGTGGATTATATGTGGCCATTCAAAAGGCATATTTCCGCTCGATTTGTCCCATTTTGCGCCCTTGTATCCCTCGCGTTTTGCGCGCGCCTTGGCTTCTTCAAGCCTGTCGCTAAAGATTTTCCACTGTCTTTGGGCGATGTCGCCTTTCCCCCAGAGCACGAAATGCGCGGTATGCCACCATATCATTTCGTAGTGAAATTTCCCGTACCAGCTGTTCGACAGCAGCCCGCTTTCCTGCGGCGGAAGCGACCCTCCCGCGTTTATGCGCATCAGGTATTGCGACAAAACCATTCGCCTTTCAAGTTCCGCCGCGCGCGGATCGGCTGTTTGGCCGAAGTCGATAGCCGCCCCTTCCAGCCAGTATTTCTCCCATGCGTTCCGGCTTTGCCTTAGCGATTCTTCGAAGGAAAAGTTTTTTGCAGCGGGTTTTTCTTTTGAGAAGTTTACGAAAAGGCGGATGCTATCGCATTTTGGCGCAAGCCTGAATTTGTGCGCGTTGTTTTCGTCTCCGGAAAATTCCGCTTCCCCCTCCCATTTTATAAGGGCGAAGTATTTGTCGCCGTCCAATGTGCGCTCTATAAGCGCGCTGTTTTCAGAGAGGGAAAGTTTGGACGAATGGGCTTTCGGCATATCCCACTTGCCGACAAAAAACGCCATATAACTGTCGTCGGCATACGGAAATTCGAAAAACACTTTTAGCTTTCCGCTTTTTAGAAGCGGAGACGATATTTCGAACGCGACGGTGTCGTCTGACTGCCGGCAAAGGGTGGTGACCGAAACTTTTTCTTTTTTAAAAGAGAAGCTGCTTTCGGCGATTCCGGTGTATATGTTAAGCGTTTGTTGCGGGTCGGTTATGTCCGACTCTTTCGCTGGAGAACCGTCTTCGGCAAACATTTCGAATCCTATCCTTCCGAGGTTTAGAGAATGCGGGTTTTTTGCCATCCATTTTGCGATTTCGGCCTGTTCTTTTGTGAATTTAAAGTCTGGGAAATCGCGCCTCCATTCGGCGATATTTATATTCGGCACAATCGGCGTGGAAAGATAAACCGTTTTACCTTTTACTTTAAAAGGCGTTCCCATAAAGTCGTCGGTGGACTTCATAAACGGCGGCATTGGCGACGAATGCCACGCCCAACGCGATAGCGTATTGAAAGGCACAA
The DNA here is from genome assembly GCA_944389195.1 of uncultured Opitutales bacterium. Taxonomy (GTDB): domain Bacteria; phylum Verrucomicrobiota; class Verrucomicrobiia; order Opitutales; family Intestinicryptomonadaceae; genus Merdousia. Next base: position 22,210 of record CALXLM010000020.1, on the reverse strand, counting down.
ATGTTTGCAAACCGGTTATGTCGAAATTAAATGCAAATTCGCCGTTTCCTACTTGCGCCGGGGAATTTTGGTCGGTTTTTGAAATGTTGACATTATGGCGCTCGGCAAGCGCTTTTCTGTCTATTTCAGCATGTGAGGAAACCGTAAAAAGGCAAACGGCGGCGAGGACACATTTAAATTGAATCGATTGCATAAACGTTGATTCAATGTATGACCAGACGTGCCGTTGTCAATCCGAATGTTTTTTTATGTCAGACGCCATAGTCGGCGGCCCGGCATGTCGCTGCCGGAGGAAAAATGCCGGAGGAAAAACCGTAATGCGCCGCTTTTCGGATTTGCGGATTGGCGTTGCGGAAGGCGTGAAGTTTAGCTTCGGCAAAGCGCGGAGCGTTGCGGGGGAGCAGTGCGACGGAACGCGCGGGTTTAGGGAGCCCGGCTGTCTTTGCGCGGCTTTTCCATGCCGGTGTCGGCTCCGTTTTACATGGAGCCTCTTCCAACCAGAAGGGCGTAGTTGTTTCCGGCGTTGCTTGATGCGAGGCACAAAATAAGCTTTGGATTGCCCGGCAAAGGCGTTGCGTCCAAAGCGCGGACTCCGGTTTTTTGACACCATAGGGTTTTCCCGTCTGCGAGGGCGCTGAGGGCGCACGCCAAAACGTGCATTGAAGATGCCGTTTCGAGGTATCCCGTGTTTAGTGAAGTCGCCACCATGGGCGTTCCGGGAAACATTTTGTCGCGCGCGAATATTGCCGTGGAGTCTTGGGCGCAACCCCGCGGGCTCCACAGAATAAGCTCAATATCTTTTGTGCTTACGCCCGCCTCTGAGAGCGCGTTTTCCGAGGCGCGAAGTAGTGCGCCGCATTCGAGATTTGGTTCGTTGAATCCGCACATGCTTGAAGCCGACGAATATGCCAAAATTTCCCCGAGGATTTTCGCCCCACGGAGCTTCGCCTCAGAGATATCCTCGACGACCGCCGCCGCAGCTCCTTCGCCGAGCACGCTTTTCCCGTAGGACGAATAGTCGAGCCTGAAGTTTTCCTCGTTTTTTCCCTCGTGCAAAAGCCCGAACTTTTCGTAAGCGTCCATTTCCCGTTTGTAGAGTTCGTCGGCGGCTACTGCCACGACGCTTTTTGCGGCGCCTTCGCGTATGAGTCTGGCGGCGTATCCGATAGTTTGCAGGCCTGAGTTGGGCCCGGACGTGAGCGTTATATTGGCTCCCTTAATTTCGAGGGCTTTCGAGACCCAGCCGGCGGTTGAGTTTGCGGTCGAGTTTGAGAAACATCCTATGTCTCCGCGCATGTCGGCGGTTGAAAATACGGCTTCCATGTGGGCGCTTTCGGAAGAGCCCCTGCATGTGGATACGGCAAGTCCGACGTCTTCGCAGTTGCCTCTTCTTACCTGAAGCAGCGCGGAGTCGAGCGCGCCTTTTGCAGCGATTGTCGCATAAGTGCTAATCAGGTTCATTCCGCCGAAGTCTATGCGCCTGTCGAGGGAGCGCAAATTGGGAATAGAAACCATGCCCGCGCTTCTGTCTGACGGGAAACGAGTAATTTTTGATATTCCCGATGCTCCCTTCAATAGCGCAGCCAAGTTTTCCTCCATATTTATGCCGAGCGGTGAAATTGCGGAACACCCGCTTATTGCCGGGCGGATATCTGTCCGCGAATGGGGCCTGTCATAATTTGAAAACGCGTCTTTTGCGACTATTATGGCCGCATTGTTGCCTGCGAAGGCGTAGTTTGCCGACAAAAAACAGTCGTATTTTTTTTCTATTCCGTCTCCGCTTGCCACTTCGGTTTCGCATCCCGGGCGCGGACCGGAATAGCGCAGTGTCGGCGGAATAAAACCGTCGTTCATTGACAGCAGCTGGCATGTGGCCTCTATTATGCCGGTTGCGCCCATGCAATGGCCGGTGTACGATTTTGTTGAGGTTGCCGGAACTGCCGTTCCGGCCAGAAATTTTGTTATTCCCTTTGATTCGGCTTTGTCGTTTGCGGCCGTGCCGGAACCGTGGGCATTGATGCATCCTATTTGTTCGACTGATACTCCTGCGTTTGCGGCGGCGTTGCGCATGGTTCTGAAAGCCCCGTCGCCTCTCGGGTCCGGCTGGGTGGGGTGGTGGGCGTCTCCTGTCGTGGCGTGCCCGATTACTTTGCCGTATATTTTTGCGCCTCTTGATTCCGCATGCTTGCGGCTTTCCAGAATCCAAAAAGCCGCGCCCTCGCCGATGTTCATTCCTACGGGCATAGAGAACGGGGCGATTTTTTCGGGGGACAAAACTTTAATCGCGTTGAAACCAGCGAAGTTCGACAGTGCCACCGCGTCGGCGCCACCCACGAGAACGCAGTCGGCTTTCCCCGACCCTATGAGCGATTCGGCAAGCCCTATCGCCGCGGTCGAGCCGGAGCACGCCGTGTTTACCATCCAGCATTCGCCTCCTATTTTCATTGCGTTTGCCGCCGCTTTGCACAGCGCGTAGTATTCGTATTGCGCAAGGGTGGAAACGTCGAAAACGGCGTTCGGGTTTATATATTCCCTTACATATTCCGCCTCTCCGGAGTTGAGCCCTCCGTTGCATGTCGCCAGAACCATAGCCGTTTTTTCCGGGAAGGCGGCCAGTCCGGCGTCTTTTGCCGCCATGCGGGCGGCGTTTAATGCCAGTCTAATGTACGGATCAGAAAATGTATCAAGCTCTTCGGGTGTCATGTTTGAAGAGCAGTCGAAATCCGCAACCTCTCCGCATAGTTGGGACAAGAATTTTGAGGTATCTATTTTTGTGGCTTTTCTTATGCCGTCTTTTTTGCTTCTGAGCGAGCGCAAGACGGCGTCGGGATTGCAGCCTATGGGAGATATGATTCCTATGCCGGTTATGGCGGCCTCTGCAGCTTCCGTTTTTATTCGGGAAAAATTTTTTTGTTCGTTCATAAAATAAGCAGGGGGTAAACGGGGCGGATTTATTTTTTCCCCGCATTCAGCGGGGAAATAAAATCGAGCGAGAGCGAATAGCTTTCACACGATATTTTCAGCCTTGTGGGGATTTCCGTTTCTCCGATTTTTTTGTACTCTGAAAATTCAATTTTGTATTCGTCCGATGAAGCCGATATTGTGCGTCCACCGTATTTTTCCACAAAGACTGCCTCCGCGTTTTCAAATCCTCCGAGTCCCATGGCAGCCCTCAGATCTCGCAGGGCAAATTTTCTAACGATTTTTTCTGGGAGCGCGGTGCTTCCTGAACACGAGAGCTCCCTGCCGTCCAGCGGGGAGACGGCAACTTTTGCGAGGACTCCCGCTTCGCCTTCGATTGCCATGCTTATGGAGGAATCGCCGCTCAGCACATAAACGGTTATTGGCATGTCCGCGCCGCCCGCGCTGAGCACGCCCCTCTGCATGTACGATTTTCCGCGCAGCGCGTATCCGCCGTCCGGAAGCGCCAGCGAAAGCGCGGCGGCGAACAATATTGCGGCTGCCAATGCGATTTTTCTTTTCATTTGGGAGGGAATTTTAGGAAATTTTTTTCGTCGAATGCGTCAGACAAGCCTGCCGGGTCTTTTTGCGCGCGGAGCGTTTTAAGGACTGTTTTGTCGCCTCCGGCCTCTTCGATTTCTATCGATTCTGGAATGTCCGAGCCGCCGGCGAATTTTACGGTTATTTTCGATATAAATTTTCTTGCCGCAGGGTCTTTGGGCAGCAGCGTCGCCGAATTGCCGGATCTCTCTACCTCGTATTCATTCGAGAATTTGCCCGAGACTATGTTTTTTATGTCGCCTATTACTTTTTTGATTTTATCCGCGAAAGGATTTTTTATGGTTTTCCATTCGCCGGCGTTTTTTTCGAATTGGAAGAGCCCGCGTTCGTTCGAAATGGTTATTGATTCGTACGGAGAGAATATCTGCCAACGCGCCCTGCCTTCTGAGTCCGCGGCCAGTGCGCATTTTCCCCTGACAGGTTCTGTCAATATCGAAACGGATTTTATTTTTTCCATTTCAATCAGAAATGAGTCGGCATATAACGCCTGGACCGATGCGGCAGCCAAAAGCAAGATAAAAGTTTTCATAGTATTTTAAACAGGGTTGCGGCGCGCATCGATGTGGACGAAACCGAATATTGAAGGCAGATTTTACCGCTGTATTCGGCGTATTCGAACATGCAGGCCGCCGATGCGCAATAGTTGTCTCCGTATTTTTCCGCCGCATGTTCGAAGCGTTCGATTCCCAATGAATCCGCAAGCGATTTGAGGCGCCTGCGCTGGTAGGCGTTGCAAGGCTTAAGAGACAGCCATTTTGACACGTCGGAGGCCGCCAGCCCGTTTGATGCAAGCATATTTGAAATAGCCTTAAACTCCACGGCGTCGCTTTCGGGAAGCCTGCATATTTCCACGTCCAAAATTTCCGCAATAGGCTTTGATTTTGCAGCCCCGTCAATCCCGATGAAATATGCCGCGGCAAAGTCCGACAACTTTGAGCCGTCGTTTTCGGAATACTTCGAGGTTTTGAGGAAATCGGCCGCAAGTTGGCAGTATTCGTCGCCGGCGCAAACGACAGCCGCGTCCGCCGCACCGGAATTTATTTCCCTTACAGCCTGCGCCAAGGCGCATTCGAAAGATATCTCTTTTGCGGACACCGCGCTGTTCAGCCCCCTAAATCCCTCCCGTATGGCTATGGCCGACGGCACGGCGTTGTGCACGGAGTTCGTAAAAGCCGTAGGCATAGGTTCGGCCTCGCGCTTGGCAAATATGTTTTCGACAAACATGCGGGTTTGAGCCGTCATTCCAAGCCCCGTTCCCCAACATACCGCTGTGCGCTCCTTTTCCGCGTCGGGCTGCGCCATTTTTATTGCGGCGCGGGCGGCATGGGCGCCCATTTTTTGCAGGTGCGCCAATTTGCGCTTTTTTAGCGGGGGTTCGTCGGGCATGAGATGGGAATCGTCAACCGTTCCTCCGCGCCCGACTATTCCGCATCCGTAGATAAATGTTCTTGCGTTTCTCGGCGGCGCCTTGCATTTGGCATGGCCGCGGGAAATAACGATTGCTCCGTTGTTCCCTCCGAATCCCAGCGATACGGAAATGGAGTTTTCTATTTTTGCCCCCTTCGGGCATGTGACGGGCTCTATCCCGAGAGATTCGTCGAACGTTTTAAAGCCGGCATTTGGAGGCAGAATTGACCTGCGCTCCGATTCCAAGGAGATTATGGCGTTCACAATTCCGCTCGCCCCGAGCGTATGCCCGAAAATCCTTTTTATTGACGATACGGGGGGGATATTTTGTCCGAACACTGCGCGCAGCGCCGCAGCCTCCGCGCTGTCGTTTCCCGTTGTGGCGGTTCCGTGGGCGTTGTAGTATGATACCGATTCTGCCGGCACCGAGGCCATCGAAAGCGCCTCCCTTATCGCGCGGGCGGCGTCTTTGCCGTCCGGGTCGGGAGACGTTGCATGGTGAGCGTCGCAGGTGCGCGCCCAGCCTGTTATGTATGCGAGCGGCTTTGCTTTGCCGAGTTTGCTCTCCGCGCACAGAAACAGGGCGCCCGCGGCCTCCCCCAAATTTATGCCGTCGCGGTTTTTGTCGAATGGCGCGCATTTTCCTCGGGAAAGCAAAAGAAGGGATCCGAAACCGTTCAGTGTAATGCGCGAAAGCGCGTCTACACCGCACACCACGGCGGCGTCGCAACGTCCCTGTTCGATTGCGTTGCACGCCTCGGCAATGGCGATTGACGAACTTGAGCAGGCGGTTGAAAAAGCCGCGCATTCGCCCAAAGCGCCAGTCCTTTTTGCCGCAAGTTCGGACAGGGTGGAACATTCGTAGCACGCCAGTTCCGACAGCTTTTCGATTCCGGTGGAGGCGTTTCTTTCGAGCATGTTTTCCGTCTCGAAAATCCCCCCTATGCTCGTTCCGACATAGACGCTTATCCTGTCGCCTTTTATGGCCGACAAATCGAAACCGCGCGCGGCTTCGTCTATGGCCGAAAACATCATGGCGGCGCATCTTGACATTCCCCTTGGGAGAGCCGCTATTTTTGCGAATCCCGCGAACCTTTCCGAATGTTTGGGGCTTTCGAAAAGGCGGACCCTCTCGAGCGTGTCGGTCCCGCATGCGACTGCGTTCCATGCAGATTCGACCGACGCGCCCGCGCACGAACACAGGCCCGCCGAAACTATTGCGGGCGCGCGGCTCATTTCCGGTTTGATATCAAATAGTCGGCAAGTGTTCCGACAGACGCAAAAATCTTTTTTGCGTCGGAGCTTTCGCTTATGACGACTCCGTACTCGCGCTCCACCATCACGACAAGTTCGAGAGCGTCCACGGAGTCGAGACCGAGCCCGGATTCCCCGAACAGCTCGGTGTCGTCGGCGATATCCGAGGGCGATACTTCGGGCAGGTTGAGCGCGGAGATTATTTTGCGTTTGAGATCTGCTGTAAGCGTTTCTTTATCCATTAAAAAAAATTGTTTTATTTCAGCCTACCAGCGGTGCATGTTCGCGCAAGCATAATTCATTTCCAGAAATCATAAAAATTAAACCATTGGTATTTGTGCGCTTTTATTGCGCTTTCAAGGTTGGACATAAATTCTGAGGCGCATTCATTTGGCGTTTTCAGGTTGGCGTCCATAGGTGGGAACGCGCGGGCTGAGTAGTGGAACAGCTTTCCCCTGAAACATACCGTTTGAACGACGGGAACCCCCGCGGCTTTTGCAAGCCAATACGCCGCGGTCGGCGCCGCCACTTCCTCCCCGAGAAACTTTACTCTTGCGAATCTTCCGCCCGCGTATCTGTCGGCGTGCATGGCGACTATCCCCCCGCCTTTTAAAACGGAGTACGCCTCTATGTTCGACAGTGCCCCGCCGGAAACGTTCACGCTGATTTTTTTTGTTTTTCGCGCCGACTCCGACAATTTCCGTATGCGCGGATCCTCGCCGTCGGTTCCCGGCATAAAAACCCTTCTGCCGTATTTTAGAAGCTCGGCTCCCGCCATTTCCCAACCGCCGACATGCGCCGTCACGACCACCGCTCCACGCCCGCTTTCAAGAATCGGCTTTATGGTTTTTTCGCATTCATCGTCGATTTTTATTTTTTTGCTTCCCGAAAACGCCATCGCCCTGTCGAGCAGGCAGACTCCAAATGAAAACGCGAGCCTGTACGTTTCAAGCGATATCGCGCCTATTTTGCGCCCCTCGACTTTCGAAAGAAATTTAACCCCTCCCTCGCACGCCTTTCTTCTAAACACGACAAAATATGCTGCCACAAACAGGAGGAGCCCGTAAGCCGGCAGGGCGCCCAATTTTAACAGCTGCAGAAAGCACCAGTTCCCCCAGTATCCCCCGTAGCTTTTTCCTGTCCAGCGCGCCTTATCCAACGCCTCCTCCAGTCCGTCTTGCCGGCGCGCCCGAAAATGCAAGGCATGCGCACAGTATTGAAAATATCGATATAGACGCGGACAACCCGAGGCTCCTTAAGACGGGGTGCTCCGCAAAGCCGAGCGTTCCGAACGCGAAAACCGTAGTAATAGCCGATATGAGAACGGCGGCTGTGGACGACGATTTATCCTCGGCTTTGGATTTGGAAAAAATCATGAAGACTGCGTAGTCCTGCGCTATGCATACGGCGAATATCACAAACACGACGTTGACGGCGTTTATCTCCACGCCGAAAGCCCCGAATATTCCGAAAGCCCATAAAAGGCCGATAAGCACGGGCGCCAGAACAGCCCCCGCCACCGAGGCGCTGCGCGTCAGCGCGCATATGTAAGCCGCCGCAGCGCAGAACGCGGCGAGCGCAAATTTAATAAGCCATTTAAAGGTTTCCGAGGCGATGTGCCCGCTAAGATAGCCTACGTCTATGTAGTGGGCGGAACTGTCGAACTTTTCCAAGTCTTCGGCAAAAGCGCGCTTATCCGTTCCGTCGGCAAGTTTTACGAATACCGCCGCGGCAGACCCGCCGGCGTCTTGCCAAAATCGCTTTTTTAAGGCTTCGGAAACGATGCGTTTTTCTTTCGGCACCGTTTCGGGCTGAATTTCGAGGGCTCTAAATGACAGCGCCGCCGGATTTATGCCTTCGTCGCGCGCAGCTTTTTCTGCCGCCTCTTTTGCGCCTTCGATGCGCTCGCGGGTCCAGAAACTTTTCCATCTTTCGGAATTTTGGCGGAGCGTCTTCGAGTCTGGAAGCAGGGGAGAGAGAGGGCAAACCGATGCGCCGCGCCTTTGTTTAAGCCATCTTTCGATTTTTGCGCATTTCTCTTTTGCGCCGTCTGGGGTATCGGCTTCGACAAATACGAATGTTTTGGATAGGGCGCCCCCCCAAACGTTTTTGAGCGTGGCATCATCAGCTTTCGCCTGCTTGCCGAGGGCGCTGAGCGCCGAGAGATCTCCGTTGAATCTTACTTGCAATGCGAACGGAACCGATAGCGCGCACAAAGCGGCAACCGCGGCTGCGGCGCTGCGGCTGCTGGCGCAAGCCGCCACGGCGCCCGCCAATTTGTCGAAAGGCCTTTGTTTCCGTTTTTTCGAGCCGAGTCCCACCGCCGCCGCCGGGAGGACAAACACGCTTATTGCCGCCGAAAATAGAACCCCCACGGCTCCGAAAATCCCAAGCTGGGAAAATCCGGAACTTCCGTACAGCCCTATAATCGCAAAGGCGATGGCGGTCGTTCCCGACGTTATCGCCACGGGAAGCGCCAATTCGGACGCCGTTTTTGAGGCGAAGCCAAGCTCCGCTTTGCCGGCGCCGTCGAGCCTGTACAATATGTGTACGGCGTAGTCGATGCCGACGCCTACCGCCACCGATGCGAATCCGACCGCTATTGTAGATACCGAACCGAACAGGGCGGATATTGCGCAGAACGCCGCCGCCGTTCCGAAGAGCGGAGGCAGAAGCGCCATCGACGCGAATACGCGCGACGAAAACGCCACAAAGCACAGCGCCGCCACGAACGCGACGGTTGCTGTTAGGCACAATGCCGAATCCCTTGCGGCTATCGCGGCGTTTTCGGCGGATATCCTGTAGCCTCCGGCCACGGAGATTTTTGCGCCGGGATACTCTTTGGTTATGCCCGCCACGGCTTTGTCCACCGCCCGCATGAGCACTGCGCTTTTATCGGAATCGGACGAATCGAAAGAGCCTTCGGCCGCGACGAGAAAATTTTTTCCCGAACTGTCTGATACTATCCCGCTGGCGTAGGCGGACGATTCGAAATCTCCGTAGGCGGCCTTCAATTTGTCGTAGAAAATTGAAGACAGGCCAAGCGGGTCGCTCGAGAGCGCTTCCGCGGCGCCGTATGAGCCCAATCCGGAAAGCCTCCTCTTAAAATCCGCCATTCTGGCGCGCAAGGCTTCATAGGAGATCTTTTCCTTGGCGGCCATCTCGTCGTCGCGCGAAAAAATTTCAGGAAGCACGGTCAGGGCGCCGCTGATAAACGACGCGTAGTCGAATCCGTCAGGACTTCCGGATATAGAGGCAATTCCGGGCAGTTTTCCCACTTCCTTTGCGAGGGCTTCGCACGCCGCTTCCGCATTTTCGCCCGACACGTTAAAGTACAAAGTATTCGACTGCTTTAACTTTTCTGAGACTCTCATATGCGCCGTCAGGGTGGAGTCGGAAACCGGAAGGATATCGTAAACGTTTGCGTTAAAATCCGCCGAACATATTGCCGCTGCCGCGGCGCATAAAAACAAAAAAGCCGCTGCCGCAACCGACTTGCGGCGCTTGAAAACAAATTCCACGGCTTTCCCTGCAAAGTTCATTCCTTTATGGCAGATTTCTTGAGCTTTTTCGGGGTTAAAAGCAGAGACGCAAAAAACAGCTTCGCGTTCATTGCGGCGAATTTTGCGGTGTCCGCGATGGGCTTATAGCGCGATCCCGCGAGCGAGGCCTTATCGTATATGGCAGGTATGGGAATTTCCCTGATGCCGATTCCCGCCCATGCGGCTTTTACAAGCAGCTCGGCCTCGAATACGAATCCGCCGAAATCCAGTTTTAGGCGCGAAATGCGTTCAAGCGGATAGCATCTGTATCCGCACTGGGTGTCGCGCAGCTTTATTCCGGTTTCGGCCCTAAACCAAAAGTTGGAAAATTTATTCATGTATTTTCTTGCGGGGGGGGCCGCAGAATTGTCGAAGTCGCGCACTCCGAGAATCAGGCATTCGGGAAACTTTTCGGCTGCCGCGGCAAAATCGGGAACCATGGAAGGCGGATGCTGCCCGTCGGCGTCGATTGTGATGGCGTGGGTAAATCCGCGGCTTTGGGCAAGTCTGAAGGCGGCTTTTAGCGCTTCCGCCTTGCCTGCGTTTTTTTCGAACCGCAGTATGTCGGCGCTTCCCGGTTTCAGCGATATGGGCGGAAAGGACCCGTCGTCCACCACAATTGCGGACATTTTGGGCGGAAGCGTGTCTATTATTTCCTGCAGGCGTTCCGAATGGTTGTAGGTCGGAATGGCGACGCATATTTTTATGCCGTTCATTTGCGCTTGAAAAGTTCCTTTTTTTATAACATTGTGCTATGCGATTTTTTTACGCTTTTGAAATCTTGCAAGAATATAGAATCATTACAATTATATTTGAATAAAATGCCAATCGACACTATCCGACTTCAAAAAAGAAGGGAAATTTGCCTTAAGTTGAAGGAGAGGCTCATAAGCAGTCTCGACATACCCTACAAACCCGATGACATATCTGACGATATCCCTCTCATCGGATCGGGCCTCGGGCTCGATTCTCTCGATATTCTCGAAATCGTGCTGTGCGTGGAAAACAATTTTTCGGTAAAGATGCCGCAAAACGGCATGCATGCCCTAAGGTCTCTCAACACACTTGTGGACTATATCATTCAGCAACAGGACAAACAATGCGCGAATTGACATTACGCAGCAGATGGGCGGCACGGGGCGCGAAATTCGGATCGCTTTGCGGAGCGGAGTGCGTGGAAAGTTTCGGGGACGTTGCGGGCGAGCTTTTTGCCATACGCAACACAGCCGCGCTTTGCGATTTTTCTTTTTCCGGCGTATTTGAGTTTGACGAGGCGGACGGCGCGGAATTTTTGGATTCAAAGCTTGCCGCCAACATTTTGAAACTCAGGTACGGGAAAGTAATAGACACGTTTCTCGCAAATAGGGCCGGCCGGATTGTGGCGGAGGTATTTGTGGGAAACGCAGACGATAAAATAGTGGCCGTGTCCGAGCAAATTGACGGCTCGGCCGCGCTTGAACTTGCGGCGGGGGCTTCGGCGGATCTTTCAGGCTCGCGGGTGCTGCTTTCCGTCGATGGTCCCCTGGCGTGGAAAGTCGTTCGTGAGGTTTTCGGTTCGGACATTTTGAACCTTTCTTTCCTTTCAATGGAAAAGTACGATTTTGAAGGGGCCTGCGTTTTTCTGATGCGGAACGGAAGGACGGGAGAATTTGGATACCAATTCCTCGCCCCGTCTGAGGTTGCGGATTCTCTTTGCGAAAAAATAGAAGCCGCTCTCGGCGGCGTAGGCGGCCGCGTTTGCGGATTCGGCGCCCATGAAATCGCCAGAATGGAGGGCAACTTTTTCAATGTTTATAAGGAGGGCGTTCGGGCGGGATGCCCGCTTGAGCTCGGACTTCAGTGGATGGCGGATTTTGAAAAAGAGTCGTTTTCTGGATCGGAGGCGATTCTTTCGAAAAGGGAGTCCGGCTTGAAGAGGCGCCTTACGGGAATAATGTCCAGCGGGAAGTTGGAAGTCGGCTGCGCTTTGTTTGATGGCGCGAGGGAGGTAGGCGTTGCGGTTGCGGTTTCGGAAAGCCCGTCGTTAAAAACAAATATAGGGCTTGCGCTTATCGACGCTCAAATCGCCATGCCGGGCGTAGGTTTGTCTCCGCTTCCGGGGGCTCCGGTTTCCGTTTCGACGGTTTCGCGCCCGTTTATAGTTGCGGAAAGCCTAAAAAGGGGAATGGAGGATTGACCGAATGCAGCGTAAAATAACGCGCACTCTTTCCATAATTCCGGAGTTTAGGGACTTCGATATGATGGGGGTAGTTCACAACTGCGTTTATTTCGAGTGGTTTGAGCGCGGCAGATTGCTGTTTACTGAGGAGTTTATGCCGTTTGACGAGGCTTTGAAACATTCTGCCGTTCTGGTCGTCAGGGAGAATTCCTGTGTTTACGAATACCCTGTGCGGAGCGCGGACGAACTTTCTCTAATTACCGTGCATTCGCTTTCAGAAGTTTATTCCGGCACGCTCGAATTCTTTCACGAGCTTGTAAACAAAAAGTCGAAAATATCGCATGCGCGCGGACGCAGCGTGTGCACGCTTGTCGATTTACGGACCGGCGGGCTCGTTCGTAAGTGGGACGAAGGCGTTTGGACGCGGTATGCAGCTTTGAAATAGCTTGTCTCGCAAAAAAAGCGGCATGGCGCAGTTTAAGAATCGTACAGACAAAGGCAAAATCCCGATTACGGAGCAATAGCAAGCTTGAGCTTCGAGCCGTCGGGTATTCAAAAGCGTTTTTTGAAAGCCGCCGGCCGTATGGGTAATTGCGTCGTCCCTTGGTGGCGCATGCAAACCGGGTTTGCCCCCCACAGTGATTTCTACGGAATCTTCGTTTCGGGTTGTGTTGGTTGTCGGCTTTTTGCCCCGCATTTTATGCTTCGAGCCGCTGTTTGCATGCCTTAATGATTGTGAGGGTGTGTTGTCAAAATTGTGCAGTTGCAGCCAAAACTTTGGCGGCGGAAATGCTTTCGGCTTTAGCCGCGTTTTTTTGCGCTTCCGCCGCCGAACATTGCAAAAGCTGCCGGAGTCACAGCCAAACTTAGAAGGGTCGAAGAAAACAGGCCTCCGACAATCATGACCGATACCGGATAGAGAAGCTCTTTGCCCGGTTCTTCGGGATTGGCCATTAGGGGTACGAGCGCGAGCGCAGCGGTAGTTGCAGTCATAAGTATTGGATTCAGGCGTTCCATGGTTCCACGAAGTATCATACCTTCTCCGAAAGTTTCGCCCTCATTTTCCATTAGGTGCAAATAGTGCGATACCAACATTATGGTGTTTCGCGCCGCTATTCCCGCAAGCGCTATTATGCCGATAAGCGACGCCACCGACATTGTGCCTATAAAGTACCATGTGAACGCTATTCCCCCTGCGAACGCCAACGGAATCGCAAGCAAAATTTGCATTACAATTCCAGCGCTTCCGAAGTGAGCGTAGAGCAGGGCGAATATCGCCAAAACGGAGAGCGCAAAAAGGGCGGCCATTCTTTTTTCGGCGTCTATGCGGTTTTGAAATTGGCCTTCAACCGACGCGAAATATCCGGGCGGAAGGTTTAAATCTTGGTCGATTATCTTGCCGATTCGGTCTGCAAGCTCCACGGAGTCTCTGCCGGTTACGTTCAGCGATACGGCGATGCGGCGCATTAGATTTTCCCTGTCTATTTGGTTAGGTCCCTCTCCGGATACTATGTCGGCGAGCGACGAAAGCGGAAGCTTTATTCCGTTTGCGCCGTCTATGAGCAATTCTGATATTTTCTTTTCGTCCGAAATTTCGGTTTCGTTCAGTCTTACAAATACGTCGTACGAAGCGTTTCCTTCCACCACGTCTGCGACAGCCCTGCCGGACAGCGCGTCTTGCAGGGTTTTGTTTAGGGCGCCGAGTTGCACACCGTAAAGCTTAAGCTTTTCGCGGTCGGGTATAATCCTTATCTGTTTTGCAAAGTCGCGCCTTTCTACGCCCACGTCGGTTGCACCTTTGAGACGCCCGAGAAGTTTCGCAAGCTCTTCGGCTTTTGACGACAGCGTCTGCATGTCCGGCCCGAAAATTTTTACTGCGACTTGCGACTGTACGCCGCTTAGCATGTAGTCGAGCCTGTGGGCCATCGGCTGCCCTACGGAATATGTGATGCCCGCTATGCCGCCGAGCGCTTTCCTAACATCCGAGATAACATCGGCGTGTTTGCGGCCGGATTTTTTAAATTCTAAGTTGAGCTTTACTATATTGACGGGTTCGGCGTGGTCGTCGCCTTCCGCTCTCCCGATTTTTCTTGCTACGCTTTTTATTTCAGGAATCTCGGACAGCGCTCTTTCGGCTATTTCTGAAATTTCCTTTGAGCGGTCTATTGAACTGCCGGGAGAGAGTTGCAGTATGACCAGAGAGCTTCCTTCGTTTAATGGGGGCATGAAATCCCGTCCCATCATTGGAAGCAGCGCAAACGCGGCGGCGGCCGCCATCGCCGAGATAAAAAGAGCCGCCCGCGGCCTCCTTATGGAGGGAAGCACGATTATGCGTTCGGCTAAAATTTTTATACAGCGCGATGCAAGCGGTTCGCGCGGCGCTTTTTTGAAGTTGCCGCCGAACGCGGTTGAACAAAGGGCGGGTATGAGCGTTAAAGCCACCAAAAAAGATGCTGACATCGATACGATTACGGCTTCGGCAAGCGGCCTAAACATTTTTCCCTCCATTCCGTCCAATCCGAGGGCCGGAAGGAAAACTATGACAATTATCGCGGTTGCGTGGAATATGGAAGCCCTTATTTCGACACATGCGTCGAGTATTACCGCAACTGGATTGCGCCTAACTTTCGCTGCGGCGTTTTCCCTAAGCCTGCGGTATGCGTTTTCCACGTCCACTATGGCGTCGTCCACAAGCATCCCGACGGCCACGGCAAGTCCCCCAAGTGTCATGGCGTTAATCGACGAGCCAGTAGCGCGGAAGTATAACATGGCGATCGCAAAAGACAAAGGTATGGCGCTCGCCGTTATGAGGGTTGTGCGTATGTTGAAAAGGAAAACAAACAGGACGGCAAACACAAGCAAAGCGCCGTCTAAAATGGCATTTTCAACATTGGCGACGGCCGAGTTTATAAAATCGTCCTGCCTGTACACTATTTTCAGATCAACGCCTTCAGGCAGGGTTTTTGAAATTTCCGAAACGGCGTTTTCAACGTCGCGCGTAATTCTTAAAGTGTCGGTGCCGGGCTGTTTTGTCAGGGTGAGCACTATGCCGGAGTGGCCGTCAACCGCAGCGTCTCCGCGTAGAACGGCGCTGCCGATTCTCGTTTCGGCGACGTCTTTTACAAGCACAGCCCTGCCTCCCAACTCTTTTATTACCGCCTCTCCGAATTCGCCAATATCGGCGCTTCGTCCAACGTTGCGTATGGAGATTTCAGTCCCGCCGCGGTTGACTATGCCGCCTCCAGTATTTGACTGCGCGTTTTTTGCAGCTTGGCACAGCTCTTCAAAACTGACTCCGTACGCCGCCATTTTTTGCGTATCTGGAACGATGCGGTACTGTTTTACGCCCCCGCCCGTTGACAGTACTTGAGATACCCCCGGAATCGACGAAAGGCGTCTGGCTACGGTATAGTCGGCAAGCGTCCGCAGTTCTATCGGCGTTATATCCTTATTCTTAGAACCGAGGGACAAAATTATTATTTCGCCCATGACAGAAGATACGGGAGCTATCAAAGTTTCCACTCCTGCGGGCAAGTTGCTTTGCACCGCTTGAATCCTTTCCTGAACGAGCTGCCGCATTTTGTAGGGGTCGGAATCCCAGCTGGACTCTATGTTTATGAGCGCGAGGCTCGGCGTAATTGAACTTCTTATCCTCATTACGCCGTTGATACCCGACAATGTGTTCTCAATAGGCATTGCCACGGTGCGTTCTATCTCTTCGGGCGCCATGCCTGGCGCTTCCGCCACGACAGTCGTAATAGACCTGTCCACATTCGGCAATATGTCAACCGGAAGCCGCATGGCGGAGTATGTCCCCAGGCACGCCACTATCAGAGCTGCCGTTATCGTCAAAAACCTGTTTGCCAGGCAATAGCCTATTATTGCAGAAAATATTTTCACAAGCCGCCGTCCTTTCTTTTACGGAACTGTCCGAGAATGAATATGGCGTTTAGAAAAAGCGACGCGCACAGAGCCGACCACATCAGATTGCCGATGTAGCTTTTTTTGTCCGCGGGCGGATTTTTTTCGGTTTCGACTGAGGTTTTTGCATTTGCGCTGTGGCCGTTTTCGGATTCTGCCGCCGGCATGAATTGCAGCTGATAGACTCCTTGCACAGCTACTATTTCGCCCGGGCGAACGCCTTCCAGAATCTCCACATATCGGCCGTCGGATTTTCCCACAGCAACATAGCGCCTTTCGTACATCATATCAGTTGCGCATTTTTGGACGTAAACAAAATGGTTACCGTGTTCTCCGAGAACTGCGCTTTGGGGAACCGAGGCTTTTGCGGGAGATTCGCCGGTTATAATGCGGAAAACCGCGCGCATGCCCGGCTTTATTTGCCCGCCCGGATTCTCCACTTCAAAATAGGCTCCGAGAGTGGAGGTGTCGGGAGCGAGTGCAGATGAGAATTTTACAAGGCGCCCGGTGAATATTTTGTCTGGGAACGATTCGAATTTTATTTCGGCCGTCTGCCCTGCCTTGAGCCTGGATACCGACGGTTCAAATACGTTTGCAACCACATAGATTTTCGACGTGTCAGCGATTGTTGCCAACGGGTTATCAGGAGTTACGGGCGAACCCTTTGTAATGTATAGCTTTTCGACAACTCCGGAACGCGGAGCGAATATGGTGATTGTAGGCGGGGGATTCCCGAATACGAGGCTTTCGATTTTTGCGATAGGCTCGCCTTTTGCGATACGCGAATCCGGCGAAACATAAAGCTCCATAGCCCTTCCTCCGATTCTTGAGGATACCGCTTCGACGTTTTGCGGAATATTTTCTGCCTGTCCGATAGCTGTTATTGAATCGTATATCATTCTTTCGGCGGCGGGGGAGGTTTGGAGATTTATGTTTTTTGCGGCGGTGCGCGGTATTTGCACTGTCGGTGCGCCTGCGGTCTGTCCAGCGTTCGGGGCGTCGCCGTGCGAACAATTGCTGTGCTGGGCAGTGGCGGCGGCGGTAAAAATTAAAAACAGCGGTACTGAATATAGGTTTTTGTTTTTCATGTCTTAATTTAGTTTGGCGTTTATGGCCATGGCAGCGTTAAGGTTCGCCACGCTTTCCGCCTGGCGTGCCAATAGATTAAGGCGCGCCAATTTCGTTTCCAAAACATTTTGCCGCACCTTTAAAATTTGCTGGATATCTGCCTGTCCCGCATTTCTGGCCCGCATAAAATTTTCATAAGCGGTCAAGGACAGCGTTTCAGCTGTCTTTACATGTTCGTCTAGCGCTTTTTCATATTCGCGTGCTCGCATCAGCCAAGTCCTGATTTCGTTTCTTACGGAGGTTTCCTTACCGGCTGCGCGCGCTTCGGCCTGGCGCCTTAAAGCCAGTTTTTCTCCGATTGTGCCGTCGTACGAATTGAAGGGGAGGGCTATGGCTACGGAAAGTCCGAGAATCCCCTTGTTCTCCATCGCGTCGCTTTCACTTTCGCGTCCGTGGTTGAAAAATACGCCAACTTCCACGTCTTCAAGTTTGCCGGCTTTTGCCAGCGCCACTCCGGCGCGGGCGCTGTCGGCGGCAAGTTTGAACATGCGGTAGTCGGGGCGCCTTTCCAAAACGTCCGCTCCGAACCGAGCGTCGGGAACTTTTTCGGCTTTGAGCTCGTCGGTTATTTCAAGAGTTTTCGAGTCGCCTAACCCGAGTTCGTTTTCAAGCGCGATGAGGGCGGTGGCAGCGTCGATTTTTGCCTGCGCAAGCTCAATTTTTAAGCGGGCCGCTTCCGATTTTGCGATGTCGGCCTCCAGTGTATGCGCTTCTCCTGCGCTTGCGGCTTTTTCGGCGTTTTCAACAATTCTTTCGAGTATGCCTAAAGATTCTTCCCTTATGCGCCTTATGGCGATTTTTTCCTGGGCGCTTATGTACGCCAATTCCGCCCTTAGTGCGGTAAGCCTGCGCGCTTCGAGATATTCTGTGCGCGCCATTTCCACATCGATTTTCGATATCTCCCTCTCTTTGGAGAGCCTCCCGGTAAGGGGAAATTTTTGAGCCAATTTTACCCCGAGTTCGTATTCGCCGTCGTCATTAAATGGCATATCGTTGCCGTACTCGATTTCGAAGACGGGGTTTTCAAGCCTTCCGCTTTGGCTCAATTTGGCTTTTGCAGCCTCTATGCCGATTTTTACGGCGCGCAGTTCGGCGTTATTTTCCAACGCAAATGCGACGGCCTGTTTTTTCGTAAACTTTTCTCCCGTTTGCGCGGCGCAAACCGACTGTATTATCAGCGCCGCGGCAAACATTGTTTTACATAAATGCATATGTTTCCCTTCGTTGAAATAAAATATAAATCCGCATGGACGATATGTCAGGACGGAGATTATATCGAAGGGAATTTCAGTTCAGCATTGGAATGTTTTGAAAAGCGCTGGCAAGGCCCGGAGGCTCCAATGGCGCGCGGGCATAGAAATTGCGGCTGTTAGCCAAGATGCGGCGCGGCGAATTTTCGGCGACATGAAAAGGGGCGTCGGTACACGGAATAACAGGCGTTTGAACAAGCTGCCGGGTGTCGGAATAATTTTTAAGGAGCTCGCTAGATAACACTAAGTCTGTGCAATGGTCGTGCCGGTCGGCTTCCATTGAGGTTTGTCCATAGGCGATGCGGCAGCCTTCTGGACAACCGTGATTTTTCGAAAACTCCACATGAAGGCCGTCTTCTCCGGCGCATGCGACTAAAACTGACTCTCCCCCGGCTATGGAGTTGAGCCATATAAGCGCCGTCATAAAAAATGTCGCTGCGGCCTTCATGTTTAATTATGACACTGTGTCATGGGTTTTGTTCGCCTGTGCAGAAGTCAGATTAAAGAAAATGCAAAACATTCCATGTTCCGCTACATCTTAGGCGCCTGCGGTTTTTCTATAAGCCTGTTTCCCTCCACAAGAATTCCGCCGGTGTTTTCATTGTCGAACCATACTCCAAGCTTTGGAGTAAATTCCGATTTTTCAAACCTATTATTCACTATTTTTATGTCCGACGACGACAATATAAAAAATCCGTTGCGGTATTCCCTCGGATTTTTGCGCGGAGTTTTGTTTATGAAAGTATTGTACGAGAATATTACGTTTTGGGCTGACCCGATTGCGGCAACCATTCCGTATGTGTCTTCAAATGTGTTGTTTTCAAAAAGAACATTTTTTATGACGGGATATTCCGTCTGTTCTGCCGACGGATCGCTTCTGAGATATGTGCCTATAAATATGTCGCGTTCATACGACCAGTTTCCCATGCCGAGTTGGTTGCACGATTTGAAACTGCAGTTTCTTACCACCACATTGTCGACGCCGTAGCCTTCGCACCATATGTTTTCCGTGTATCCGGTTTCAAGTTTTATTGCACCCATTTCGTTGCGCTCGAATCTGCAGTTTTCAACCGTGACGTCCCGGGCGAGTATAAGTATGCCCCTGGCGCGATTGCCGCGAAAGCGGCTGTTTCTGATGATGATGTTGCGGGTGTCGTGGGCTTTGTTGAATATTACGTATTTTGCGTGGCCCGCCCTGGGTAGGGGCTTGTCGAAAAATATTTCGGTTCTTCCGGAGCCCGTCGGTTTTTGACCGGCGATTTTTGCCTCAAATAATAGGGGGGAATAGTCGGGATTCCTAAATTCGACAGTGTCGCCGATCCTGCCGTACGGGCGGCGGGATATCACGGAGTTTTCGGATTTGCGCGTTACATACGAGGTATTGTCATGGAAGTTTATGCAGTCATCGGCTCCGAGTGAAAATTCGCAGCCATCGAGCTTTATGTATCCGTTTGACGACCCTACATGAAAATGGTCGGCCGTACATGTTATTACGCGTTTGGGATCGTTGTCGGGAGCTACTATCTTTACGCGTTCAAAAAACGTATATTTTTGCTTTCCTCCCATGAAAAACGCAGTTCCGGGACACGATAGAACCGTAAAGTCGGAAATCGTAATGTGTTTGTTATCAAACATCACCATATTGTTGATATCGTAATAGTAATGCTGCATTCTAAGCAATGCTCCGGGAATGGCGCTTTTATTGTAGGCGTTTCCGTATAGGCGCAACGTATTGCCGTTTAACCATTTGAATTTCGGGCGCGGAAAGCGTCCAGAAAACATATCGTAATGGAACGGAGACATTCCTTCGGATCCGACACATCTATTTTTTGCGTCCCAACCCGAAAGCTGCGCGCAGCGCACATATTCAGGGGATTTGGGAAACTTTTTGTAGTCGATAAATTTAAAATCCACATAATTTTCGCTTTTGTTTACAGATTCCACCCTTACAAGGCTGGCAAGCGGATCTTTTTCCCAATCCCAGTCAACCTTTATATTGCATATCTTAACCCTCGTATTTCCCTTTACGTCGAAATTTTGCCCGCTTTTCTTCAGAAACACAAAAGTTGATCCGTTGCCGTCGAATGTGAAATCCGTCATTCCGGAGATGTTAATCGAACCGTTTTCCTCTATGCGGTACACCGCCTCATTTTCGAACAGCAGTTTTGCTGATCCGTTTTTGCGGCAATATTCTATTGCTTTGTTGAAGTCTTTTATGGAGTTTTTTTTGCCGGGAGTTATGCCGAACTTTTTTGCCTCTACTATTTCTCCTCCCTGATTTTTCGGCTTGTCAACGTCGAATTCCGCCGCGCCGCGCGGAAGCGTTTTGCGGTCGATTATATATGGCTTCCGGCTCTCCGCTATGGGGATAAACCTTAGGCTGTCGTCCTCGCATATCGTTAGGTCGGATATTTTTGCGAAGACGCCCTTGTGGGCTACAAAATGGAGGGCATAGTCGCCTCCGTTTTTTGGCGTCTTGAATTTTATCTCGGATATTATTTTTCCGGAGTCGCGGTAATTGTTTGTCCTAAGGGCGTCGTCGATACCGTCGGTTGCAATTTTAACATTGCGGATAATTGTATGCAGATAGCCGTCATTGTCGCATTTATCTCCGACTTCAACCTTCATCTTGAATACATACATAGTGTCGGGTTTCAACACGCCGGGTTTAAATACGACGACGTTCTTAAAGTTTTTTAGGCCACTTTTTGTAGTGTCAATCGTGCAGCTTTTACCGTCGTCCGACAACGAACATAGTTCTTCCCTAATCAAACCGATGTTTTCTTTGGAAAAACCCGATAGAACGATTTTGCCGTCGGAAGCGTTCAATAAGGTTGACGCAAATAGTATCGCGAGTGCTGTGTATATTTTCTTTTTCATATTTTACGCGTTTATCGCATATTGATTAAAATTGCAGCGCGTTTGTGCGTAGGTTTGCAATTTTTAAGTTTATGGAAGACATTTTGCTAATTTCATTGCTCATGAATCTTTATCATTTGATATGATCCGATTATTAAACCGCCAGTTGCAATGGGGGAGGGTAATTCGGTACGCCATGCATTGCGCATAAGTTTTAGTAATGCTTGCGGCTTTTTAGAGCGAAATTCGCGTATTCTTTTAGATAACTAACGTAAAAAAATCAAAAAAAGCGCGCGTAATCACGTGCGCTTTTTTGATTGAACTTCTTTTTTATTTGCGTTTGCGCCAAACTGCAACAAAAAGGCTTAGCGCCGCAAATATCGCCGCCCACTCTGCGGGTCCGGGCACTGCCATATTTATCAGCCAACCGCTGTCTGAAATGCCCAAATCAACCAGATTGCTCGATTCGTCGTAGGCTTTAATCTGATCCAACACGCTATCGGACAGCTCCGTTCCGACGTATATTGTGTTGCTTACAAAGTTGTAGATTGTAAACACCTTTCCTTCGGCAATGCTTATCGTTTGGCCGCCTCCGTCAAGTGTGAGCTTTACGCCGTCAAGCAGCGTCATTTCAAGGTCGCTGTTAACTTCGAGCTGGCTGAACTTTTGGTTTGCATTCACAAGCAGGGTGTTGCCGAAAGAACTGTCGGCGCTTTCGGTTATTAATTTAACGGAAGTACCGTCTTCCTTCAGTATGGCATTATCCGTCGAAAGCTGCGCAGTGGTATTTCCTAAAAGCCTAAAACGCGCTTCCTGTCCCTCGCCGAGAACTATCTTTATTGTAGAATTGCCGCCGACATAAATCTTCGATGCGACATCCGTCGTAAAGACTCCGCCCACATCGAGTTTTTCATTGATTATCCACTGAGAACCATAGTTTAACGACGCTGACCTTCTTATCCATAAGCCAGTATTTTCTCCCGTGGCAACAGACTGTTGCAATAATGTAGCATAGGGAGATGTGTTGTCGGCGCATGTGATAGATTCGAACATGAATTGGCTTGTGGGATTTGTGTTTGTAAGATATATCTTACCGTAGTTTATAAAGCCTTGTCCCGCATTGAAATTTATTGTACCGGCAACTGTTAAGGTTCCGTTTACATCGACAG
>CALXLM010000019.1 GCA_944389195.1 uncultured Opitutales bacterium | reverse complement strand
GACGGGCTTCTGAAAGACTCGAAAACGATTTCCAAAACCCCGGCGAGCGGGCCCGGCGGAACTTTCCATAACTTTACGGGTATCCCCAAATTCGACAGAATAGACTATATACTGTTGACGGACAGATTCGACGTCCTGTCGTACGCCGTCCTCGACGACTCCGTGGCCGATCTTGAAGCCTCCCCCGCAAAAAGCGCCGGCAGCGGGATTGCGCTGTATCCTTCGGATCATTTCCCCGTTGCTGTGCGTGCCCTTTTGAAATAGTTTCCTTTGTTTCCGAACCCCCAGCCCGACGCAACGGTAAAGCGCCACTCCCCCGCGCGGGCTTTTTGATTTCAGAAAAAATTTGCAATGCGCGCGCCCTTTTGCTTAAATTGGCGGCTATGAAAAAATTTCTGCCAGTAATATGCCTGTTTCTTTTGGTTTTCGGCGCGGCGAACGCGTCCGAAAGCCGAGACGAATCCGTACCGCAGCTAAAGGAGAAAATAGCAAAACTCGAAGCCCAACTTAAAAACGACGCCGCCATCATAAGCGCCATACGCGACGAGAACCGGGCCTTAAAAAGGCAGATTAGAAAAATGAAACGCGCCGCCCTTGCGGCTTCGTTGGAAGCCGAAAGCTCCGCCCAGCGCCCCGCGGCCGCCGAAAAGGCCCGCGCGCAAGCCGAAACGCAAGCGCCTGCAGCAACCGAAAAGCCGACCGACGCAAAAAGCGTACCCTACTCCCCGTCAAACCGGAGCATCTGGGACAACGTGTTCCCGTTCTAAATATCCAGCGCAATACCGAACCTAAAAATGCCAGAAAGCGACTATAAAGACACCCTCAACCTTCCCAAGACGAGTTTTCCCATGCGCGGAGACCTCGTAAGGCGCGAGCCTGCGCGCATTGAATATTGGAAAAAGACAGACTTATACGGGCGAATTCAGAAAAAGAACGCCGGGCGCCCAAAATTCGTGCTTCACGACGGCCCTCCCTTTACGAACGGAGACGTCCACATCGGAACGGCGCTCAACAAAATCCTAAAAGACGTCATACTGCGCTACAAATCCTTGAAGGGATACGAAACGCCCTATGTTCCCGGCTGGGACTGCCACGGGCTTCCCATCGAACATAAAGTCGTAAAAATGCTCCGCGAACAGAAGCGCGAAGTTGACACCGCGCAGCTCCGCCAGGAATGCTCCAACTTTTCCTCGGAATTCATAGAAAGACAGCGCAGCCAGTTTTTGCGCCTCGGAGTCCTCGCCGACTGGCAAAACGAATATAAAACGAAAAATCCGGCATACGAAGCCGACATTCTGCGGACGTTTTCGGCGTTTGTAGAAAAAGGCGCGGTTTACAGGAGCAAAAAGCCCGTGTACTGGTCGATTCCATGCGCCACTGCGCTTGCGGAGGCGGAAATAGAATACAAAGACTACACGAGCACGTCGATATGGGTCGCATTCAAGCTCGACGAAGAGTCGAACAAAAAGCTCGGCCTTAAAAACGCCGAGGCCGTCATATGGACGACAACGCCGTGGACGATTCCGTCGAATCTTGCAATGGCGGTGAATCCCGACATAGACTACGTTGCCGTCTCCGCCGGAGGCAGAACGTTTATCGTCTGCGAAGCGCTCGCGGAAAACTTTATATCTTCGGCAGAGCTTGAAAACGCCGAAGTATCGCGGCTCTGCAAAGGCTCCGAACTCGAGGGGCTGAAGGGAATCCATCCGTTTATGGGAAGCGCCAGCCCGATAGTATGCGCGCGCTATGTGACGACCGATTCTGGAACGGGCATCGTTCACATCGCGCCGGGGCACGGGCTCGAAGACTACCAAGTCGGCCTGGACTACGGGCTCGAAATATATTCTCCCATAGACGACTCCGGACGCTACGCCGACGACGGGCGGATCCCCGCGGAACTTGTTGGCGCAAGCGTGCTCGAAACCGAAAACGGCAAGAGCGCCGCAAACGCAAAGGTTCTGGAGATTCTTGAAAGATGCGGCGCACTCTTAAAATCCGCAAAAATTTCGCACCAGTATCCGCATTGCTGGCGCTCCAAAACGCCCGTGATATTCCGCGCAATGGACCAATGGTTCGTGGCGCTCGACAAGGACGGCCTCCGCAGCCGGGCGCTCGACGAAATTTCGTCGGTGAAATGGATTCCGGAGCGCGGCGAAAACAGGATCAGGGGGGCGGTCGAAGCGCGCCCCGACTGGTGCATTTCGCGCCAGCGCGCATGGGGGGTTCCGATTCCCGCATTCTACGGCGAAAACGGCGGCGCGTATATCGACGCCGGAGTTGTCCGCGCCATAGCCGACAAGGTTGAAAAGCTCGGAACGAACTTTTGGTACGAAGCTTCCGAAAGCGAAATACTCGACGGCGTAAATCTCCCCGACGGCTGGCCCGAAATTTCAAAACTGCGCAAAGGCTCCGATACGCTCGACGTCTGGATAGATTCGGGATCGAGCCACGCGGCCGTTTTGGCGCGCAATCCGGACTTGGACTGGCCGGCGGACCTCTACTTTGAAGGCTCCGACCAGCACCGCGGCTGGTTCCAAAGCTCGCTGTGGACGGCGGTCGCCACGCGCGGTAAGGCTCCTTACAAGAAGGTCATCACCCACGGATTCATCGTGGACCAGAACAGAAAGAAAATTTCAAAAAGCGACGGCAAGCCGCACACTTCCGACATGTATGTGGGCAAATGGGGCGCCGACATCATACGCATGTGGATAAGCTCGGTGGACTACCAAAACGACATTCCTATTTCGGACGACATTCTCGCGCATGTAGCAAACGCGTACAGAAGTTTCCGCAACACGGTGATGTACCAGCTCGGGAATCTTTCGGACTTCGACCGCGAAAAGAACGGCATCGCTCCCGAAAAGCTCGACGCCATCGACAAATGGGCGCTCGCAAAGGCCGTAGCCTTCGCCGGGGAGGCCGACAAGGCGTACGGCGAATACGAATTCCACAAGGTTTACAAGCTTATAGACAATTTCTGCGGGGTGACGCTGTCGCGCATTTACCACGACATTCTCAAGGACAGGCTATATACATGCGCGGCCGACTCGTTCGAGCGCAGGTCGTCGCAAACGGCCATCGACATCATAAACGACATTCTGCTGAAAGTTGCCTCGCCAATACTTACGTTCACCGCAGACGAAGCGTACGGCTTTAAAACCGGCGGGGAATTTTCCGAAAATTCAATACATCTGCAGGAATGGCCGGCGTACGAAAATTGCGCCGACACCGAAACCTGCGCAAAAATAGACAGAATTCTCGCCGTGCGCGACCGCGTAAACGAGGAGCTTGAAAAGCTGCGAAAAGACAAAACCATCGGGAAAAGCCTCGAAGCCGAAATCGAAATCGCCGTTGACAAATCCTCCGAAGATGCCGCCGTTTTGAGGGAATATTCCGAAAAACTTCCGGAGATTTTCATAGTTTCGGCTGTCAGAATAGTGGAGGGAAATTTTGAAAACATGGCAGTTCAAGCCCGCAAAGCCGAAGGGCAAAGATGCGTGCGCTGTTGGAGAATACTGAAAAATCTCGACGAACACGGATTGTGCCCGCGCTGCAACGAGGCAATTGCCGCAACATCACGATAATTCTATGACAAAAAAAAACGCCCCCAAAAAAACCGCAAAAAAGACTTCGAAACCGGCTCAGAAAAAACCGGCTCAAAAGAAGGCGGCGCCAAAAGCGGCGCCGGCTAAGGGTTCCGTCGGGTCGGCTGCAAAAAAAAGTCAAAAAAAACCGGTAAAAAGCGCCCCCGTTAAAAAAGCCGTCAAACCGGCAAAACCGGCGGCGAAAAAAGCTTCGGCGCAAAAAAATAAGAGCGCCAAGACGCTTAAAACATCAAAAACCGTGAAAACTATTCCCCCTTCAAAAAAATCTCCACCGAAGAAAAAGCAAGCCCAGCAAAAGGCAAAAAAAACGCCGCCAAAGGCTCCCTCCGCAAAAAAGGAACCTCCAAAAAAAACGGCGGGAGCGGCTAAAGCAAAAAAGAACTCGCAAGCGGCAAAGAACGCTTTGAGGCTTAGAACGGCCGTCAACAACAAGGCTAAGCCGAAAAAGCTGCCGACGCAACCGAAGCCGGAGAAAAAACCCGCGGCAAAACCCAAAGCGCCAAAACAGAAAGCCGCCAAAGCGCCTACCGTCTCCAAACCCGCGAAAAACAAACCCGCCGAAAAGAAAATTTCACCGAAAAACGGGGAAAAAACCGTTAAGGCAAAAAATACAGCAGCCCCCGACAATAAAAAACCGGATAGCGCAAAACCGAAAACTTCCGCCGGCCGACAGAACGGAGAGCCTAAAAAAACGCCCGAAGGCGCAGCAGCAGAACCCGTTAAAAAGGCAGAAGAAATTTCTGCTGCGCCGAAAGGCAAGCTGTCGCACCTGAGGCCGTCGCACAACATATACTTTTCAATCGAAGACTTAAACGCCTATTTTGAAAAAAGGGAATCGGCGGCGGTATCGGCGCAAAGGGAAAAAGCGCCTTCTGCGGAAAAATCGGCGGCGGTATCGGCCAAACCGGCCGTGGCTCCCGCCGCCCCGAAGCGCCCCCTTGCGGTGGCGACTATTTTCGACATTTTGGGATTAAATCCGGTCGTAGCAAAAACCCACGAAAAGCTCGAGGAACGGGACGTTCCGCGTAAATGGAAAAAATACTATAAGCTTCTCATAGATTTGAGAAAACACCATTCAAGCGGAGTCGAGCAGCGTTCCGAGGAGGTCTTAAAGCGCTCCGCAAAAGACGACGCCGGAGACTTGTCATCTTACGGGCAGCATTTGGCCGACGCCGGAAGCGAAAGTTTCGAGCGCGATATGGCATACAACCTTATTTCAAACCAAAAGGAAATTTTGTCCGAAATAGAGGAGGCCATAAAGCGCATCAAAAACGGAACATACGGCATTTGCGAAGTGACAGGAAAACCGATTCCCGAATCAAGGCTGACGGCGATTCCATATACGCGCTGCACGAAAGAGGGACAGGAAATAAAGGAACGCCAGGCGAAACGGATAAAGGCCAACCAACGTTCGTCGCTATACGAAATGGGAGACTCCTCTGGAGCCTCCGCCGAACCCGACGAGGAGTCGGAAGCTTAAAACGAAAAACGCCGGCGGTGTCGAAACATTCAAATATTACCGGGAAAAACGCTAAAACGCCGGCGCTGGCGTTTTTCGTTGCTGCTGCATTAACCTTGGCTCTCGACCAGCTTACAAAATACGCCATAGTAAAAAACATCGCATGGTCGAAAGACAACCCTACCTACCATTTTGTCGGGCAAAACCAGCCGATTCCGGTCATAGACGATTTCCTCTACATAGTGCATATCACAAACGAGGGAGCCGCATGGGGTATTTTGTCTGGTAGAACCTATTTGCTGACGTCGATTGCGATTTTGGCGTTGGTGGCGGTATGGCTCTTTAGAGAAAGCCTGGGCTTTTCGCACCTGTGGGGAAGGATAGCCCTCGGGATATTCTCAGGCGGAGTTGTCGGAAACCTCGTCGATAGAATCTGCTACGGGCATGTGATAGACTTCATAGACGTTCATCTGCCGTTGGTAAACTACCGTTGGCCGGCCTTTAACATAGCCGATTGCGGCATATCCGTAGGAGTGGCGATATATGTTGCCGCCGTACTGATTTGCGGCGACGACTGACCCCTTAGCAGCGGCTTCGTTCCTAAAAATTTCGGGCATCAGCGCCGCGAAAGTCGGCGTCCCGCAGTAAGCGTTATTTTTTTGCGTTTTCCGATTTTTTGAGTTTTGCCGAAAACGCCCAGTTTGAAAGATACGGGCCGCCGGGTCTTATCGAATTTCCGTCAACTTTAAGAATGCCTTTCGGAACGGCGCCGCATTCTCCGAAAAGGCCGTCAAGATGGTATATCTTTTCAATCTCCCACCCGTCGGGAACCTCTACCGCCCCCCTTTCGGTTATGAACACAAACACCATTCTATCCTTTTCCGGCTGAATGGCCCAATAGGCATCTTCGGACATATAGGCCGTCGGACTTTTATATATTCCGCCGACGAAATTTCTTTTTGAAAGAGGCGTATTGTTTAAATTCTCCCATACAGGAACGAGTTTCCCGAGTTTTATGCGGGCGGGAATATCCCTTATGGACCTTGCATAAGGCGCGTTGTCGTATCCGCCGTACCTGCCGAAAAACGCCGTCCACGAGCCGACGGCAGCCGCCGCGCCGGCAACCGCCCGCATATCCGCCTCCTTAAAAATCGACGGCGAGGAATTGCCTATGTCGCATTTCGAATATTGCCCCGACTTAAAGATATTGGCGTCGTTTACAAACGACAATCCGCCCGATTCCGACCATATAAAGTCGGCCATATATTTTTTTGCGCCGGCGCCCTTCGATTTCATAAAATCGCTTTCAAAGTACCTTATCCAGTTATTGTAAATATTGTAGGGCTCAACAATGAATTTTGCGCCGGGATATTTTGCGCGGGTTTTCTCCATAAGAAGGCGGTAAAATTCAAAATACCCCTCGAAATATGTGCCGTAATCGTGTTTGATTCCCGGGCGCTCCGGAGTACCGTCATATCCGGTCCAATGCTTCAAGGTGGTCTGGCGGTTAAAGTGGCCGGGCTTATCGACGAACTGGTTGAAGTCGCCGTAAGGCTGGGGCACGTCCCAAGAATAGCCCCCAAACTTAAAGCGGGGATTTTTTTCTACTATTTTACCCACGAGGTCGAGTATCCTATCCGTCACAATTTCGTGGACTTTTTTTTGCTGCATATCGAGTTGCAGGCTTACATTGTATCTGTCGAAAAACCAGCCTGTTGCCATATTCCGTGGGAAAGGCTTGTCCGGAAAGGCGACAGCGCAAATGCTTTCCCACGATTCTATTTCTTTTGGGGAATACTTTTTCCTTAAATCGACCACGCGCCTATATACAGAATATTCAGGGGTTTCGATGTAAAACGTTATTCCGTTTGAACGCGGGTCTTTTTCCATGCCGTACTTGTACATTACATGGGTGTGCCCCACGTTTTGGCAATACTGAAGAATTTCCTCCGGGCTGCTGGCCCATGCAAGGCCGAAATAATTGCGAAAATCGCCGCGCGAATATTTTTTATCTTCACCGCCTGCAAAAACCGCATGCGACAACACAATCGCCGCAGCAAACACAAATATGAACCTCATGCCGTGCGACGATAAAGCGGCGGGAGAATGCGTCAACAAAAAAACAAATCCAAGACCGCGAGCCGCCGCCGCGCCAAGGACCGAATACTCAGGCGAAACTCCGCTTAAATCCCAGACGCTTCAGGCAGGCCGAAAAGCCTTTTGGCAGCGGAGCCCGCAGAACAATTTCGCCGAGGGCGCCGCAGCCGGCCGCCGAGCCGTCAAACGATATTTTCGAGAGATGCAAAAACAAATTGGGATAAAGCGGCCGCTCGGTTTCCCCGCCGGAGCTTTTGTAGCGCCCGCCCTTTATGGACGAAACGTAAACGCTCCGGGTTTCCGAATAGACCGACTCCCCCGCGATTCTCAAGCCGGCTTCGCACGCGTGAACCCTTATCTGGTGCGGTCTGACGTTTTTCGCGCGGGCGCGCCAAAGCTGGTAGCCCCCCGATTCGTCTATCAATTCAAAAAAGGTTCGCGCCTTCTTTCCGTACCTGTGAGATACGAGCCAAACCGGACGCCGGCTGTGCATAAAAATCGGGAGGTTAACCTCAAATGAATCGCCATTTCTGCCTCCGTCCGATTCCGCAAGAATCTCGTATTCGAATTCCATTGCCTCCGACCACGCCGCGTTCCGCAACCCTGCGGCGGCGGACTTGCCGCACGCGACAATCGCGACCCCCGAAATTTCAAAATCGATTTGGTTTGCAGACAAAGGCGAAACCAGCCCCAAACTTTTAAATTCGGGCTTTTCCGGTGACGCGCGCATTGCGAGGATAATCGATTTCGAACGCGGAGCTCCGGAATACGAATCAAAAAGCACGCCTGCTGGCTTGTTGAGAGCGATAAAAAACGGGGACACATCGGCAACGACGTCGATGCGCAAAGGCTCGCTGCCGATAACGCCCGCCGGAAATCCTATTTTTTTTGAGGGCGGCGCCATTAGTCGTCGGGAAATTTTGCCGACAAAACCTCTTCGGTTTGCCTCCTGCGGAAATCGGAAAGCTTTTCGGCAAAATATCCGTCGGAAAGGGCAAGAATCTGCAGGGCCGAAATCGCCGCATTCACCGCCCCCGCCTTGCCTATTGCAAGTGTCATAACGGGTATTCCGCGGGGCATTTGCACCGTCGAAAGAAGCGAATCCATACCATCGGTCGCCCACCCCTTCATCGGAACGCCGAGAACGGGCAACCGGGTATGCGCCGCCAAAACTCCAGCCAAATGAGCCGCTCCGCCCGCAGCCGCTATGATGATTTTCACACCCCTGTCGGCCGCCGTCTCGGCTATTTGCCGCGCCTTTTCGGGAGTGCGGTGGGCGCTGGCTATATTTTTTTCATACGGAATGCCGAAGCTTTCAAGAGCGGAAGCGCAGTGTTTCATGGTCTCCCAATCGCTAACACTTCCCATTACCATGCTTACAAGAGGATTTTTTTTCATAAATTTTTTTTGATTTTCGGAAATTTTCCATGAAAATCTTGCGAATTGCAAACAATATAAAATTACCGACGCTTAAATACGCCGGAGTAAAGGATTATTATGGAATATGTACAAAGTTGGGTCTCCGCCAATCCCGTGGAAGTTGCCGCCGCGCTTTTAATCGCCGCCTACGTTCTCATCGCAACGGAAGCGCTTTCGAAATCGGTAATCGCTCTGTTGGGAGCGTGCATTGCCATAATTCTCGGCCTTGTAAGCCAATCGAAAAACCTGCCGTCGGGTGCGCCAAACCCCGAATATTTTGTAAACTTCATCGATTTCAACGTCATATTTCTTCTAATAGCAATGATGATAATCGTGTCGATAACGACGCGCAGCGGCATTTTCAACTATGCGGCAAACGGCATCTTGAAATCGACACGCGGAAGGCCTTTGATGATTCTGGCAGCCCTCGGTTTTTTCACGGCCGTGGTAAGCGCCTTTCTGGACAACGTCACGACCGTCATTCTCGTTATGCCGATAACGTTCGCCATATCGAAAAAACTGAACGTTTCGAGCGTCCCTTTTCTTATTACGGAGATATTCGCCTCCAATATCGGCGGAACCGCAACGTTGATAGGAGACCCTCCGAACATTATAATAGGAAGCGCTGCGGGATTTACATTTATGGATTTTCTGAACGAAATGACAGGCATTGTCTTCGCCATATTTTTGCTCGTCGTCCTATTTTTGGCTGCGGCATTCAGAAACTCCCTTAAAACCACGCCCGAACGCATGGCGCAAATAGCGCAAATCGACAACACGTTTTCGGCAATTGTCAACAAGCGCCTGATGGCAAGGTCTATGCTCGTGCTGT
Organism: uncultured Opitutales bacterium; assembly: GCA_944389195.1. Lineage (GTDB taxonomy): Bacteria > Verrucomicrobiota > Verrucomicrobiia > Opitutales > Intestinicryptomonadaceae > Merdousia. Next base: position 14,794 of record CALXLM010000019.1, on the reverse strand, counting down.
TCTTTGTTATACTCGGCTTCGTATTTCACGACTTCATACATCTCGAAACGTCCGTCGTCGCGCTTTTGGGCGCGAGCGTTTTGCTTATGTTCGAAAAACCCGACGCCGTTTTTAAGGAAATCGAATGGAATACCATATTCTTTTTCATAGGGCTTTTCGTAATCGTCGGCGGGCTCGAGGCTTCGGGGGGGATAAGAATGATGGCTGAATGGATTTTAAAGGTGACAAACGGATCGCAGTCGGCCACGGCCTTTATCATACTTTGGGCGTCAGGAATAGTATCGGGAATAATAGACAACATACCCTACACGGCGACAATGGCCCCGATGATAGCCGAAATCCAAAAAACAATGGGGGCAGAATACGCCTTCCCGCTTTGGTGGTGCCTTTCTCTCGGGGCGTGCCTGGGCGGAAACATGACCATAATTGGTGCCGCCGCAAACGTGATAGTGTCGGAAAACGCGGCAAAATACGGGGAACCGATTTCGTTTATGGGCTTTTTAAAATACGGGACGGCGGTCGTTCTAATATCGCTTGGAGCTTCGACGCTCTATGTGTGGATTCGATTCCTTTAGCCTAAAGCGCGCAAAACAGCCCTGACGAAATCAAAGCCGCCGCCGCCATCCAGCGGCGACGTCCACGCCTGAATTTAGATGGCCACAATGCCCTTTTCGCCGGTTCTTATCCTGTAAGCCTGCTCGACGGGCATTACGAAAATTTTTCCGTCGCCTATTTTACCGGTATGAGCCGATTTAAGTATTGTGTCCACCGTTTTATCGACCATGTCCGCCGGAACGCAAATATCGAGAACTATTTTCGGGAGCAGTTCCACGGTATATTCGCTTCCCCTGTAAATTTCTGAATGTCCTTTTTGGCGGCCGAAACCCTTTACTTCGGTCACAGTCATCCCCTCGACGCCTATGTCGGCAAGAGCCTCCTTTACTTCGTCGAGTTTAAAAGGTTTTATTATTGCTTTTATCATTTTCATAACAATATCCTTTGGGAAAATTATCGCAGCGGGGCTATCAAAGTTTTAGAAATGATTTCACCAATCGAGATAAAAGTCAAATTGAAAGAAGCGGCGCTGAAACTGAAATTCGACGATTTGCGCGTATGCGGAACCGAAGATTTTTCGGAAGCCGACGCCTCGTCGCTGCGCCGCTGGATCGACGACGGAATGAACGACCGCATGGCGTACCTGGAAAGGGCTTTCAACGCAAAAGTTTCCCCGCGGAGCTATTTCCCGGAGGCGAAATCGGCGATATGCGTCTGCGCGAACTACTGGAGGGAAAGCGCCGAAAGGCGGATAGCCCTGTACGCCCAATCGAAAGACTACCACGGCGTTATAAAGCCGAAACTTTTGGAGCTTGCCGCCGTACTCGAACCGTTTGGCGGGAAACAGCGGGTCAGCGTTGACTCGTCGCCGCTGTGGGAAAAACTCCTCGCCGCGCGCTCCGGACTTGGGTGGATAGGGAAAAACACTCTTTTGACGAGGGAGTCCAACGGCCCATGGAGCTTTATCGGCATAATACTCACAAACCTCGAGCTTCCGCGCGACTCCGCGCTCGAAAACAGATGCGGCAAATGCTCGGCGTGCATCGACGCATGCCCGTCAAAAGCGCTCGGTCGAAGCGGCATCGACGCGAGAAAGTGCGTATCGAACCTTACGATCGAGAGGCGGGGCGGCCTTTCGGAAGGAGAAAAGGAGCTTGTCGGAAAATCCATATTCGGCTGCGACCTCTGCCTGCGGGCGTGCCCGTTCGGCAAAAACGCCCCCGCGGCCGCAATGGAGGAGTTTAGAACGTCGATAGTGTTGTCCGTGCGCCCGACGGGCGAAGAAGTGGCCGCCGCCGCAAAAGAAACGCCTATGTCCAGAAAATTTTCCAGCAAAAACACGGCGTGAAAACACCTCCCCCCTTCGCGGCAAAAAATAAAAAATAAAAAAAGTGTTGACGCGCAATGGGCTAAAAGTAATGTTTTATTCTTTTCATTAAGTTAGAAACGAGGAAGAGATGAAAGTCGTATCATCAATCAAATCTTTGAAAGGCCGCCATCCCGACTGCAAAGTCGTTCGCAGAAAGGGGCGCGTTTACATCATCAATAAAACCAACCCGCGCTTTAAAGCAAAGCAGGGCTGACACACGCATTTCGGAGCAATACCAGCATGAAAGATAAAATTCATCCAGATGTCCACCCCGTTTGCTTTGTAGATGTTTCTTCGGGGGCGCGTTTTGTGACGCGTTCCACCATGAAAAGCAAGCAGGTGGAAACCATAGACGGCGTCGAGTGTTTTATGATATCACGCGACGTCACGGCGGACTCCCACCCGGCCTACACGGGCGAAAAGCGCTTTGTCGATACGGCAGGCCGCGTAGAAAAGTTCCAGAAGAAATTTTCGCGCGTTAGAAAATAAATCGACCGGCCGAAAAAAATTTTTCAAAGCGTTCCTTCCTCCGGCGGGAACGTTTTTTTTCAAAAGAAGACACATCGGGCTGCAAATGCTCTCTGTTCCGATATTATATCAAACGCATTTTTTCACAACCTCGCTATGGAAAAGATAATATTAATGGCCGCCCTGTTTCTGTTTGGAATATTATCGCTTACAAAAGCGGCGCATTGGTGTTTTACGGACATCGACGAGCTATATTCGTCCTACAGGAACAATATCGACGTCAACTGGGGCGACTTTCGCATGCGCCTATTCGCAAAGCGCGCATTTTGGTCCATCGTTTCGGCGGCTCTTCTTTTTTCGGCTTTCTACCTGTTTTTCAATTAGCCGGAGCGAAAATCCCCGAACCGCCGAACACAAGTTCTCCCGCAAAGAAGCGCGCAGGCCGCCGGCAAGATTTAAGCTTGAAAAGGGCGTGCTGATTGTGTGTTATGGAGACAAATGGGAAACGTGTTCGGCAAAATATTTAAGGTGGCCACATTCGGGGAAAGCCACGGCGCGGCTGTCGGCTGCGTCATAGACGGATGTCCGTCGATGCTGGAGCTTTCCGAAAGCGACATACAGCCCGAACTCGACAGGCGCAGGCCGGGGCAAAACTCGCTAACGACCCTCCGCAACGAATCCGACACATGCGAAATTGTTTCCGGAGTTTTTGAGGGGAAGACGCTCGGCACGCCGATATGCATTTTAGTGCGCAACAAAGACCAGCGCTCGCAGGACTATTCCGAAATGGCAAAACTTTGGAGGCCCTCGCACGCCGATTTTACATACGAGGCAAAATACGGGTTCCGCGATCCGCGCGGGGGAGGCAGGAGCTCGGCGCGCGAAACCGTCGCAAGGGTCGCGGCGGGGGCCGTGGCGAAAAAATTTCTCGGGGAAAGCGTAAAGATAACGGCGTGGGTAGAAAGCGTGCACGCGATATCCATGCCGATGCTTAAGGAAACCCCGTCGAAGGACGACATTGAAAGCAGCCCCGTGAGATGCCCCGACCTTAGGACGTCGGAAAAAATGGCTGAATTCATAAAAAAAGCCCGCGCCGAGGGGGACAGCGTAGGCGGAATAATACGGTGCAGGATAGACGGGCTTCCGGCCGGATTGGGCGATCCCGTATTCGACCGCTTTGAAGCGGACCTGGCAAAGGCGATGCTGTCGATACCGGCGACAAAGGGCTTTGAAATAGGGGGGGGGTTCGCCTCCGCGCGCATGTTCGGCTCGCAAAACAACGACATTTTCGTTTTGGACGAAAACGGGGCGGTGTCCACGCGCACAAACAACGCCGGCGGAGTTCTCGGCGGAATGACGAGCTCTCGGCCGGTCGATTTCCGCGTGGCTTTCAAACCGACGGCCACAATAGCAAAAGAACAGCCCACGCTTTCGCGCTCGCTCGAAAACGTTTCGGTGGTCGGAAGGGGGCGCCACGACCCGTGCGTGCTTCCCCGCGCAGTTCCGATTGTCGAAGCTATGGCGGCTCTCGTATGCGCCGATGCGGTGTTAGTACAACGAACAGTAAGGAAATAACCATGAGCATTCCCGCGTATCTTATTTTGGGTTCGCCCACCTCCGGCAGATGCGGAGTCTGTGCTGACGTCATATTCAAGGCGCTCGGAGACGACGACTTTTGCGGAGTTTTCATATCGAAAAACGAAACGCCGACAGAGTTCGACCGAAAGATAGCCTCCGCACCGATTGCGGGCTTCGTCAACTATTCGGACGCCGAAGACGCCCGGGCAAAAATCGCCGGGCTCGACGAGTCGCGCTTCACGCACGTATTCTACATAGCCGACTCGACAAAAAACATGGCGGACGAAATAGAGGATTTTAAAAAAACCGTCGATTGCGGAAAGATAAGGCTGGCGCGCATTTGGAGCGTTTTAGACTGCGCAACCCTTGCGAGATACCCGAACGAATGCGCGCCCTATGCCGACGCGCTAGCCCACTTTGCCGACTGCATGCTGCTTTCGCGCCGGACGGGAGTTCCCAACAGGGAGATAGGTTCCATAAAGTCGCGCTACGAAAAACTCTGCTATCCCATGAAATTCGAACTCGTCAACAAGAGGTTTGAAGTTTCAAACCCGATAGAGCTGCTCATTGAGGAGGCCCGCCGAATTTCCATGCTCTTCGACGACATAGACCCCGTGGACGACCTCGACATCGACGAGAACAACATTCCCGACGAGCCCTTCAACCTTGAGCGCAAACCCGACCCGTACATGCAAAGGGCGGCAAACGGAATGCGCCTAAAACCGATTCCGGACATCTCCGAATACGCGCGCGAAACGCGCGAATTCGAGCGCAAAAACGATGAAAAAATTTAGCCTAAAAAAAAGAATCGCCGGAAGCGTGGCGGGCATGTCCGGCTACGTTCCGGGAGAACAGCCGGCAGGCGGGAATTGGATAAAGTTAAACACAAACGAGTTTCCTTATCCCCCGAGCCCGAAAGTAGCCGAAGCCATATTGGCGGAACTGGGGGACGACGGGGCCTCGCTGCGCCTCTATCCGAATCCGTCGAGCCAAAACCTGCGCCGGCAGATAGGGAAGTATTTCGGGGTTCCGGCAGAGTTTGCGTTTGCTGCAAACGGTTCGGACGACGTCCTGAATTTGGCCGTGCGCGCATTTGCCGACGCGTCGCTTTCGATAGCCACGCTCGACCCAAGCTATTCGCTATACCCGGTTTTGGCAAAAATGCAGGGGGCTAAAATTCTGCAAATTCCGTTTAAAAGGAATATGCAAATAGATTTTGAGCGGATATTCTCGAGCGGGGCGAACATATTTTTCTTCACCAATCCCAACGCCCCCACGGGAGTGGGATTCGGCGCGGAAACGGTTGAAAAAATAGCCTCCGGATTCGGCGGCATCGTGCTTGTTGACGAAGCTTACGCGCCGTTTGCCGACTGTTCATGCGCGCCGCTTGCGGAAAAATACGAAAACCTAATCGTGACGGGGACGGCCTCAAAAGGATGGGGGCTGGCCGGAATGAGAGTCGGCTGGGCGGTGGCAAATCCCGCCATAATAGAGGTTCTCGACAGGGTGCGCGACAGCTACAATCTCGACAGGCTCGCGCAAGCGGCGGGAGCCGCCGCGCTTGCCGACGCCCCGTACTATGCGCAGACATGCGCGGCCGTCATATCGGAACGCGCCGACACGGAAAAATTCTTCGACTCCGTATCATGGAAATACTATAAAAGTTCCGCCAACTTCATATTTTTTAGACCCGTTCTGAACGGCAAAACGGGCGCAAAAATCGCCAAAGACCTTTTTGAATTCATGCGCAGCCGCAAAATTTTGCTGCGCTATTTTCCGAACGACAAGAAAATCAGCGACGGCATACGCCTGACAATCGGCACGCCGAAACAGATGGCTTCATTCAAAGAGGCGGCACTTGAGTGGCTCCGCCAAAAACGGGAAAGAATATGAAAAATCGCACCGCAAAAATAGTCCGCAATACGAAGGAAACGCAGATCGAGCTTGAAATAAACCTCGACGGTTCGGGGGAATACGACGTCGAAACCGGCATTCCGTTTTTCAACCACATGCTCGAGCTCTTTGCAAGGCACGGCCTTTTCGACCTGAAAATCAGAGCCGCGGGAGATATAGACATAGACTACCACCATACGGTCGAAGACGTAGGCATAGTTCTCGGACAGGCCGTAAAACGCGCCGTCGGCGACAAGGCGGGCATGAACAGATACGGGTTTTTCATACTTCCCATGGACGAAGTTCTGGTCCGGACGGCAATCGACCTTTCAAACCGCCCCATTCTCATATACGACCTCGGCTCTCTCGACAGCCGCGTGCGCGACTTCAACGTATCGCTGTGCCGCGAGTTTTTCCAGGCGTTTGCAAACGAGTCGGGAGCAAACCTCCATATAAAGCTGGAATACGGCGACGAGCCGCACCACGTGGCAGAAGGCGCTTTCAAATGCTTTGCCAAGGCGCTTTCAATGTCGGTGGCAATCGATCCGCGGCGCGGGGGAAAAATACCGACAACAAAAGGCTCAATATAATTGTTTTCCGCCCCAAGATGGGAAATCGAGATTAAAACTTCCCGCTGCGCCCGCCCGCAAAGCGTGTCAATTTTCCAGGACGATGCGGGCGAACACCGGCATATGGTCGGAGGGCCTTTGCCCGTCCACGGTGTCCGACAGCGTGGCGTGCTTCAATACGCCGACGCCCTTCGATACAAAGATATAATCCAAAGGCGCAAGTTTCCATTTCGCCGGCTCCGGATTGAATCCGGTGCACGTAGATTCGGGCCGTAATGCGGAGTGCGGAAAATCTTCTTTGAATCGAAAACCACACCGGACGACAGAAATTTGTCCAATATGCAGCTTTCCCTCGTATTGAAGTCGCCGGCGATAAAAAACGGCGTTCCCCCGGCGATTTTCGGGACCTCGGAAAGCAGCAGCCCGAAGGACTTTATCCTATCGTTTTTATTGCGGCTGTTCAAATGCAGATTAAAGGCGAAAAATTCGCGGCCTGCAAGAATGTCGGCAAACTTTGCCCACGCGCAAAACCTGTTCTGCCTTTCTCCGCCCTCGCACCAGCCGAAAGTGCGCGTTTCTGGCGGATACGGATCCGGGCCGAACCAAAACGTTCCGCTGTCCAAAAGACGCAAACGGGCCTTATTGTAAAATATGACCACGTTCATCGCCCACGACTTCCCATTTTTGAGGATTTTCGGCTCGTTAAACACCGCGCCCCAACCGCCGCCGAGTTGCGAAAGAATCCATTCGGCCTGCGTCACGGCGCACTCCTGCGAGGCGCAAACGTCGAATTCGTGAAATTTAATAAGAGCCGGAATTATCGCGCGGCGTTTCAGCCAAAGGGAATTGTCGGCATAGTAAAGCATGTTGAAAGAGGCGACGTTTAGCGGCCTGGCAGCCGCCCCCCCTCCGCGAAGCGTACGGATAAAAGCCGGCAAAAACAAAAAGCAACCGCAACGGCGACAGCCGCAACATACTTCCATTTTTTTACCGGCATGTCAAATCTCCTTCCGCAGCCGAAAGAGCAAGACGTCAGGCGTCCCCGTCGTCCTCGCCGAGGCTCATGCCCCCGACAACCGTCGTGCCGCCCTCGATTGCGGCGCGGATTTTCTGGCAGACCTCCGGGTGCTGCATAAGATACGCCTTTGCGGCTTCGCGCCCCTGCCCTATCAGCTCTCCACCGTACGAAATCCACGCGCCCTTCTTCTCGAGAATCTTCTGCTCTATGCCGAGATCTATAAGGCTTCCGGTCATCGATATTCCTTCGTCGTACATGATGTCGAACTCGCATTCGGTGAAAGGCGGAGCAACCTTGTTTTTTACGACCTTTATTTTCGTGCGGTTGCCTACGACTTTTCCGGAAGTGTCCTTTATCTGCCCTATTCTGCGTATGTCTATGCGGACCGAAGCGAAAAATTTAAGCGCCCTGCCGCCGGGAGTCGTTTCGGGATTGCCGAACATTACCCCTATCTTCTCGCGGATTTGGTTCGTAAATACGCATATGCATTTCGTTTTGCTTATTGCGGCCGTCAAGCGGCGCATGGCCTGGCTCATCATTCTGGCCTGCAGGCCCACGGTTGTATCTCCCATCTGGCCGTCGAGCTCCTGGCGGGAAACGAGAGCGGCAACGGAGTCTATCACAACCACGTCTATAGCGCCGGAGCGAATGAGGGTTTCGGCTATGTTGAGCGCGTCCTCGCCGCACTCGGGCTGCGAAACCATGAGGTTTTCAAGATCCACCCCTACGACTTTCGCATATTTCGGATCGAGCGCGTGCTCGACGTCTATAAACACCGCGTTCCCGCCCTTGCGCTGCGCCTCCGCTATGAGAGACAGGCACAATGTCGTCTTGCCGGACGACTCGGGGCCATATATCTCCACTATTCTTCCGCGCGGAAGCCCTCCGACACCAAGCGCGAGGTCTATCGCTACAGATCCCGTACTGATGGTTTCTACGTTCATTTTAAAAGCCTCTCCAAGCCTGATAAGCGAACCTTCGCCAAACTGCTTGTTCACCATTCCGAGTGCCGTTTCGAGCGCTTTATCGTCTTTGTTTATAAGCGTTGTGGATGTTTTTTGTTTTGCCATGATATTTTTTTTAAGATTGAGAAAGGCGCAAGCGCGCCCAAAAGAAATCCAGTGTCACCTTATTTAAAACGCGCAACGCTGTCCATAAAAATGTTGATTAAATTTTTTCTTGCAAGCGCCGACGCGGACGGCATAAATGTTCCGAAAATGCGCGCGTGCGGCGGCGCGCGACGTCGTTCCGTAAATGGGGGCGTAGCTCAGCGGATAGAGCAGCGGTTTTCTAAACCGTTGGTCGAGGGTTCGAGTCCCCCCGCCCCTGCCACTTTAAGAAAAGGCCCGCAATCCGAAAAATGGTTTTGGGGTTTTGTAAAAAAATGCCCCCTTTTGCTTATGTAAACCGCCATGAGAAACAACGCCAATACCGCGTAAAAACATATACGGCAAAGGAGTTAAAAATGAAATCCAGACATTCTTCAAAAAGCAAAGTGCCCTATAAAAATAAAATTTGCGTCCGCACCCGCGTATTTCATTTAAAACGGAATTTTATGGTGCAAGACGCCTCCTGAACCGCCCGCAAAACGGATTCCGCCGCAAGCGCACAAATATATAAAACGACCGGCGTTTCAAATAAAAACAAAGAGTGCCGATGCGGCGCCTATGTTTCGGAAACTGGATTTTACAGCGTTGCCACAAATTCCGCCACCACTCGCAGCAAGATATTTTTCCGACTTATGCACTGTAAACATGTTAAGGTTCGACCGTCCACAGCAAACCTTCCTTCGCCCCTGTTTAAGCAGAATCAGCCAAAATTTTGCCTTCGCGTTTTCGTAAAAACACCGCTTTTGCCGCGGCTCTCCTCCCCCCGCTTGCAGACCTATCTTCCGAACCAACCTTTTAGAATAGCCCCATTGTCATGCCGGCTGTATTTAGTTTAATTTGTTAACCTTTTTATATCGCGCTTTGCCCCTGTTAAATCCGCGCCAAGTCTTATTTGCGTAAACCGACGCTGATTTCGGATTCATGCGGGTTTACATACGGCAAAAATAGGGGACAAAACGTAAACATACAGACGGACAAACATATTATTACGCAATGTATGTCCGATTATTAAATCCATTCATGTCTCTTTTGTATTTTCGCGCCCCCCCTGCGCCGCGCCGCCAAAACTTCCGCTGCTGGGAAACACCGCCGATATATTCGCCGCGCCGCACTGCAACCGGAAATAAATTTTACTTGAAGTTATATTTCATCAATGGCATACTTTCCGATATAAAAAGAGGAAAATTTGCTTATATAAACTGTATGGTTAAACGAACAAGGTTAAAATCGGCAATTCCGGACGATTCTTCGCTCCGAAAGTCGAGCGTTTATAGGGAATTTCTGGCCGAACGCGAAGAAATTCTAAAGCATAAATGGCTCGAATCCGAAAAAGCCGGACACGACATCGGCTATGACAGGGCGCTTATAGATTGGATTATGAATCATCGAGAAAAATGGCGCTCCGCACATCGGTCAATGGCGAAATAGCGTTCTAAACGCCCATATACAGGGCGTTTTTTTATCTTTGCCGCCCTACGGCGGTACCATATTGTACTGCACTTCGACTCGCAGGCAATTTCGGCAACGTGCCGAACGCGCAACGCTTCTCCGAAGAATAAACCCCGTATAAAAACATCTACTGATATTTTCAAAAACGCGAAAAAAGATTTTTCCGCTCTAATAAACGTCAGGCCAAATGCGCCTTTATGCGTGAAGTTATCTGTTCCGTATTGAGATTGAACTGCGTGCGAATCGCCTTCACGTCGGTTCCGTGGGGAATGAACTTGTCGGGCCAACCGATAATGTCGAGAGAACATTTTGCGCCTGAAGCGCACAGGCATTCGGCAACCGCCGAGCCGAAACCGCCGGCAGCAACATGGTCTTCCAGCGTCACAATTGTAGCGTTCTCGGCCGCGCACTTAAGCAGAAGCCCGACATCGAGAGGTTTGACATAGCGCGCGTTGACCACCCCTATTTTAACGCCGCATTCCTCGAAAATGGATTTCGCCGCCGCGACGGCCTCGCCCACCATATTTCCGAGAGCCCATACGCACACTTTTCCGTCGGACTCCGACAATATTTCCGCCTTTCCGATTTCAAGGCGCGCGGGTTCATCTTTGATTTTTACGCCTACGCCCTTGCCCCGCGGATAACGTATAAACGAAGGCATTCCGGAATTGATAGAAGTCCAGAGCATGTCGGCCAGCTCGTCCTCGTCCTTCGGCTGCATGACGACGGCGTTCGGAAGCGGGCGCAAATAAGAAATGTCAAACAGCCCGTGGTGGGTTGCCCCGTCGTTCGGGCTCAAACCGGCGCGGTCCAGGCAAAATGTCACCGGAAGCTTTTGCAGGCAGACATCGTGCATTGCGCAATCGTACGCCCTCTGCATAAACGTGGAATATATCGCCACCACCGGCGTAAATCCCCGGCAGGCCATGCCGGCGGCGAAAACCGCGGCGTGCTCTTCGGCTATTCCAACGTCGAAAAACTGCCCCGGCAGCTCTTTCTTCAGGAAGGAAAGCCCAGTCCCCGATGCCATTGCCGCCGTGATGCCGACGATTTTTTCATTGTTTCGGGCGAACTTTAGAAGGTTCGTTCCCATTGCGTCCTGATAGTTCGGAACTGACTTGTCGGTGTTTAGGGACTCGCCGGTCACGACGTTATAGGGAGTGGCGCCGTGGAATTTTTCGGGATTTCTCACCGCGGCGTCCAAACCTTTCCCTTTTTTGGTTATTATATGGAGAAGTATGGGGCGGGTGGCGCGCTTGCAATAGTTTAAATACCTCTCCAAAAGCGGAATGTCGTGGCCGTCGATGGGTCCGAGATACATGAGCCCGAAATATTCGAAAAACGGAGACGGCACGAACCACCCCTTTGCGTCGCGGGCGGTATTTTCGGTCATTTTTATGACGGTTTCGCCGAACGGAAGTTTTTTGAGAAACGAATTCATGTCGGAATACAGCCTGTTGCATGCCGGATTCGTAATGACTTCGTTTAAATACTGCGCTATCGCCCCGACGTTTTTGGCAATCGACATTTCGTTGTCGTTCAAAACGACAATCATTTTTTTTGTAGTTGAGGCAATGTTGTTGAAAGCTTCAAAAGTCACGCCGTTTGTAAGGGCGGCGTCGCCAAGCACCGCTATCACATTCTCGTCGCCGCCGAGCCTGTCGCGCGCAGCCGCGAAACCGAGAGCCGCCGAAGCCGCTGTGCCGGCATGCCCCGCGCCGAACGCGTCGTGTTCCGACTCGAAACGGTTGCAAAACCCGCTTATTCCCCCGGATTGCCGCAAATTCTTGAATTTATCGTTGTTTCTTCCGGTCAGGAGCTTGTGCGTATAGCATTGGTGCGATACGTCGAAAAGTATTTTGTCTTTCGGGGTGTCGAATACGCGGTGCAACGCCAGGGAAAGCTCCACTATCCCGAGATTCGGGCTGACGTGACCTCCTTTTTGGGAAGTGACGTCTATGATCTCCTGCCTTATTTCCTGGGCTAATTCCGGAAGCAAATCGGGAGACATATTCTTTAAATCCGCCGGTGATGAGATTTTGCTTAACAATGACATCTTATCAAAGAGTTCGCATTATGGTTTTAGCCGTGCAATCCGGTCTATTCCTGTTCTATGTTAAAGTCTTCGGAGGAATCCTTCGAAAGTTTTTTTATAGACAACTCGGCGTCGTCGAGTTTTTGGCGGCAAAAAGCGAGACATTTCTTCGCCCTCTCGTATTTTTCGACAAGATCGGAAAGCGGAATTTGCGGATTTTCCAACTGGGCTAAAATATCCTCAAGCTCTTTTAGCGACGATTCGAAAGTGTCGTCGGATTTTGAATTTAACTTTGCAGCCATTATTGCAAGTTTTGCATTGTGAATCGGTCTTGCAAGCTAAAAAACAATATCTCAAAGCCCGGATTGGGAAAAAGGTTTCCGAAAGAAATAGTGACGAAAGCGTCAGCCTCCGACAAAATGGAACCGCTGACACAAAAAACCGCCCGGAAGAAGTTAGAAAGTCCTAATTTTTAAACGGCGCACAAAGCAAGCGGAAAAAAAGCTCGACATTTTCCCTAATATATGCACTGTAAGAATCTGCAGGAATTGTGTCCTGCGCGCATCCCTGTCTGTGCGAGAGGGAGTAAAATTGCATTTTAAGGAGAAACAACATGGCTATAAAGAGAACTACAGGCAAAGCACCTCTTAAACCATCGTACGCGTATCTTATCGAGAAAAAACGCGACGGGCACGAATTTACGGAAGACGAAGTGCGCAATATAGTCGACTCCATTCTCGACGACGAAATGCCGGATTTTCAAATGGCGGCATTAATCATGGCAATATTTTTCAAAGACATGGCCGCCCAGGAAACGGCGGTTTTTGCGGACGAGATGATACTCACCGGAGAAACTATCGAACTCTCCGATATTTCAAAACCGAAAGTCGCAAAATACTCAACGGGCGGGGTGGGCGACAAAACTTCGATCATACTTTCGGCGATAGGGGCCGCATGCGGCGTGGTCGTTCCGGGAATGTCGAGCGCGGACGAGGATTTTGTCCTGACGGTGCACAATAAACTGTCGTCTATTCCTGGCTTCAAAACAAAGCTCTCCCTTAACGAATTTCACAAGCAGCTTTCGACGGTCGGATGCGCAATATGCGAACACGACGACTCAATTGCCCCGGTTGACGCCAAGATATTCAAAATGCGCCATGCCACCGCAACAATCCCCAGCTTGCCGCTTATAACAGCGAGCGTGCTGAGCAAGAAATTCGCCGTGGGCTCGGACGGGCTTGTCGTCGATGTCAAATGGGGGAACGGCTCGTTTTTAAGGGACATCGAACAGGCAAAACAGCTCGCGCGGACGATAACGCGCGTGGCGAGGGTCATGAAACACAGGTGTGTTGCGCTTGTCACCGACATGAACCAGCCGCTCGGGAACTGCGTCGGAATGGGGCTTGAAATTATGGAGGCTCTCGATTTCCTCCGCGGCGGAGGAAGCGAAGACATGAAAGATCTCGTGCTGAAACTCGGAATGGAAATCTTGCGCCTTGCCGGAGTCGCCGGTTCGACTCTTTCTGCAAAACAGTCTGTCGAGAGGGTTGTAGAGGACGGTTCGGCATACAAAAAACTTCTCGAAATGATAAAGGCCCAAGGCGGAGCCGCACCGTGGCTGGAAGATCCTAAAAAATATCCGATGCCGAAACACACGCGCAAGCTTCCGGCTCCCAAAAGAGGCTATGTCCACAATATAAACGCCGGGCAAATCGCGCGCGGTGTACAAATTTTGTCCACCACAAAAAGTGGCAAAATAGACCCATATGTAGGAGTCACTGAAATAAAGAAAGTCGGAACGCAGGTAAAGCAGGGAGAACCGTTGCTGATGATTCAATACAACGACGAAACCAATCTCGACGCGGCTATGGATTACTTTAGAAATGCCTACCGCCTTGCGCCGAGACGCCCCACGCCGCCTCCGATAGTTGTCGAACGCGTGGCATAGCGGCCGGCGGCTTTGAAAACAATTTTCCATTTCGGCCATACGAGGTGGGAATATCCCGACCGATTAATGCCTTTCGGTGGGGAAAAATTTTTCAAAAAAAGCTTGCAAGCCAAAGAGCCTCCCATACTGTAGAAACCTTTCAAAATTCTTTGGAGAGTCCCTATCGTCTAGCCCGGTCTAGGACATTGGATTTTCATTCCAAGAACCGGGGTTCGAATCCCCGTGGGGACGCCAGAGGGTTGCGAACAAAACCGGGCCCGAGCTTTACGTTCGGGCTTTTTTGTGCGAGTTTGAATATATGCGTTATACGCACAAAAAAATTTCTACAATGTTTGCACAAGGCGGATTGCATGGCGGACAACGGATATGTATATGGCAATCCTATTTATCCAATAAAGTCTTCAAACGGATTTACGCCCATCGAGTTGAGCGTGATGAAAACTGTCTATCAAATAAACCTTAATATAAAAGAAACGCACTAAGCGGAATATTTCAAAAGTGTTAAAAAGTAAGGCAAGTTAGTTTTAAAGCGCTTTTTGCGACCGCAATTTAAAGAATCAACACCAAACGTTGTAAGATAGGAATTTTGGAATGCGATTTTTTATAGTATTCCTCTGCGTTCGACGGATATCTTTAAGTCGGCAGTTTTAAAACTGTATCCGTAGGCACGCCGCTGTATTAGCTTCATCTTCACGCGAAAGCTCTCTCCGTTATCACGGCGCTTTTGGCAGACCTTATTTAATTTCTGGTTTCTCGACACAGCCCTCACAATTTTACCTTACGGCAATATCACTCTATCTTTA
>CALXLM010000018.1 GCA_944389195.1 uncultured Opitutales bacterium | reverse complement strand
CGAACCGGCGAAAAAAATCGCGCTGGAATCCACAAAACTTCTCGAATCGACATATCCGAATTGCAAATTTGAGGTCGTACTGCTATCGGAGGATCCGTCCAAAAGCGCCGCGCCCGTTCCGAAATCGAAAACCCTTTCGAACGTTGGAATCAAAATTGCGGTCGCCTCGGGGAAAGGCGGTGTGGGCAAGAGCACGATAGCGGTAAACCTTGTGAGGGCGTTTGCGGAAATGTTTCCGCCAAAAGGCGAAGCGCGCGTAGGGCTTATGGACTGCGACATACACGGCCCGAGCGCATCTATTCTGCTCGGTGAAAAGGTGTTCCCGGACGTCACTCCAGACGAAAAAATAGTCCCCCCCACCATAGACGGCATAAAGGTGATGTCCATGGGAATGCTCGTCGAAGACGACCAGCCTCTATTGTGGCGCGGCCCCATGGTCACCAGCGCAATAAAGCAGTTTGCCGAAGAAATGGTGTGGGGTAATTTGGACGCAATGGTCATAGACCTGCCGCCCGGCACGGGGGACGCCGTTTTAAGCGTCGTCCAAACGATACCCCTCGACGGCGCGCTGGTTGTGACAACCCCGAACAATCTGGCGGCGACAACCGCCGCGCGCGGGGCGGCCGTATTTGAAAAATGCGGGGTAAAAATATTGGGCGTCGTGGAAAACATGGCTTATTTTCAGATGCCCGACGGTTCCAAAGAGTACATTTTTGGAGAGGGTTTTGCCGACGGGGCTGCGGCGCGCCTTAACGTTCCTGTGGCGGCGCGCGTGCCGATAGACAAAACTTTGCACACGGACACTCCTTCGGAGGCAGCGCGCGGGATATTCTCCGAACTCGCCCGAAACATCGCAGATATGCTGAAAAAATAAACGCGCCGCGGAAACCCAGCGCCCGATTTTTACTTTTATTTATGGACAACGACAAACCGGAAAAAGAGGAAAAACCTAAAAACGAAAACCCTTTGGACGAACTGAAAAAACAGCTCGAGGGGCTTTTCGGGGGCAAGCCGGTCAAGGTGGAGTTCGGCGGAAATCCGTTCATGTCTGCGCACGAACAGGCCGCGGGGACGCCGCCGCATGAGGACGAATCGGAAGAAATTCTCAAGCGCATACGGGAATTCTCAATGAAGCCCCGCGAAATACGCGACTACCTCAACCGCTATGTCATAAAGCAGGACGAGGCAAAAAAGGTATTGTCGGTGGCCATTTGCGACCACTACAACCATGTGCGCAGGTGCATTGAAAATCCCGGCATAAAGGATCTCGAATACGGCAAGCAAAACATACTTATCCTCGGCCCGACGGGGGTCGGCAAGACCTACCTGATGCGCACAATAGCAAAGCTTATCGGGGTTCCCTTCGTCAAGGCAGACGCGACAAAATTTTCGGAAACCGGATACGTGGGCGCCGACGTCGAGGACCTCGTCCGCGATTTAGTCAAAACCGCAAACGGCAACGTGGACGTCGCACAATACGGCATAATTTACATCGACGAAATAGACAAGATAGCCGGAAGGGGCGATTTCGGAGGCAGGGACGTATCGGGCCGCGGGGTGCAAATAAACCTTCTAAAGCTCATGGAGGAATCGAATGTCAGCGTGGTGAGCCCTCAGGACATGATGGGGCAGATGCAAATGGCCATGAGCGCAAGAAGCGGCAAAAAGCCGAAACGCACAATCAACACGCGGCATATTCTGTTTATAGTAAGCGGGGCGTTCGACAAGCTCGGAGAGGACATAGCCAAAAGAATGAACAAGGGAACCATAGGCTTCTCCTCCGACGCCGATTACGCAAAAGACTCCGACAACTCTGACTACCTCAAATTCGCCGAAACGAGCGATTTTATAAAATACGGCTTCGAGGCCGAATTTATAGGAAGGCTTCCCGTGCGAGTTGCCTGCGAGGCGCTAAAACCCGACGATATCGCCGAAATTCTCGTATCGTCGGAAGGCTCCATACTAAAGCAGTACAGGGAGGATTTCAGTGGATACGGCATAGATTTCAGCATCACTCCCGAAGCGGTGAAAGCCATATCCAATCTGGCGTACATGGAAAAGACCGGAGCAAGGGGGCTGATGACGGTTCTGGAGCGCACCCTGCGGGATTATAAATTCGAGCTTCCGTCGTCGGGAATAAAAAACTTTGAACTCAATACGAGAACGGTTGAAAACCCGAAAGAGACGCTCAAGGAACTTCTTGTCGATAACGGGGATCTCATAAGGGATTCCATGCTCTCGGACATATCGAAATTCGCCGATTCCTTCAAAACAAAAACCGGATACGAACTCGTCTTCGACGAAGACGCAAAACGCGAGCTTATAGCCGAGGCTGTCGACCGCGACAAATCCGTATCCGCCGTGTGCGAGGGCATTTTCAAAGACTTCCACCACGGGCTGGCAATCGTATCCAGAAACACCGGCGAAACGAGCTTCAAAATAAGCTCCGAATGCGTAAAATCGCCCGATAAATATTTGTCAGACATGGTCGTAAATTCGTTTAAAGGGACGAAAAATGAATAGCTGCCCGCCCTCTGCGGATCCGTCGAAGCGCGACGAGAACTCCGTAAAGGCGATGTTCGCGCACACCGCCGCGCATTACGACCTGATCAACCGCGCCATGACTTTCGGTATGGACGCAATCTGGAGAAAGAGGCTCGCGTCTCAGATGAAGCTCGGAAACGGAGAAACTCTCGTTGCCGATATCGCATGCGGAAGCGGAGACTCAGCCTTGGCGATTGCCCGAATGTATCCGAACGCGTCAATAAAATGCGTGGACTTTTGCGTTCCGATGCTCGATATTGCGCGCGCAAAATTCGCAAAAAAGCTTCCCGGACGGAATGTGGAATTTATCGAGGCCGACTGCGAAAGGCTGCCGTTTGGCGACTCCGTTTTTGACGGCGCGGCGATATCTTTCGGCTTCAGAAATTTTCGAAGAAGAAGCGAGTGCCTGCGCGAAATAGCGAGAGTGCTGAAGCCGAACGCGGCGCTGTGCATGCTCGAGGTATCCAGGGCAAAGGGAATGCTTGCGCATATTCAAAGGTTTTTCATGTCGGGATTCGTGCCGTGCGCGGCGGCGGCGTGCGGTGGGAGAAAGTCGGACTACAAATATCTTTCCGAAACGACGCTGTCATATCCCGAATGCTGCGAAGTGGAAAAAATGTTCGCCGAAGCCGGCTTGAAAAACGTCAAAACGCTGCCCATGGCGTTCGGATTCGTCGCCATAACATCGGGGCAAAAGCGCGGGAGTTGATATGGGCTGCGGCAACCATGAAAACGATTTGCAAGGCTCCGAATTCGGGCCAAAGGCGGGCCTTGTAAATCCGGAGGAGTTCCCCTCGTGGATAATATACGAGGACGAAAATTTCTTGGCGGTAAACAAGCCTGGCTGGCTAGTTTGCCACCCGTCCAAAAACGGGCCGTTTTCGAGCCTTGTGGGGGCAGCAAGGGAATATCTCGGGGCAGACACGCTGCACCTTGTAAGCAGGCTCGACAGGGAAACAAGCGGCGTGGTCACGCTCGCCAAAAACCATGCCACCGCAAGCGCGGCGCAAAAAGCCCTCGACGGTGGCGGCAAAGTTTCAAAAACGTACCTTGCCATTTTAGAGGGAAGACTCGAAGGCTGCACCACAATATCACAGCCCCTATCGGACGACAAGAAGTCGCCCGTATCCATAAAAACCTGCTGCGCGGTACAGAAGCCCTCCGCGAAGTCGGCCGTTTCGATTTTCACACCCGTATCGTATTCCCGAAAGGGGGGAGAATATACGCTATCGGAAGTGAAAATAATCACCGGGCGCAAGCACCAAATACGCGCGCACGCCCAATGGATGGGACACTGCGTGGTGGCGGACAAAATATACGGCCCCGACGAAACACTATATCTTGATTTCGTCGAAAAAGGATTCACGCCCGAAATGGCAAAAATCCTGCCAATGAGACGCCAAGCCCTCCACGCGTACGAAGTGGATTTTTCAAAGGTGTTTGAAAACATCGCATTCCGGGCTCCGCTTCAGGGCGACTTTCTCGAATTCATGAACGAAAAGCAAATCCCGCTTCCGGAAAAATATTCCGCCGCCCGTGCCTGACGCGCGCAAGCGGGCAAGCAGCCATGACTCGGCGCCGCTCCCGTCAATATTCCCTCTCTATGTCTTCACCAAGAGAGTTTTTAAGGGAGATTTTCCCTCCGCCGGAATCTATGACGATTTTATCGTACGATTCCCCCGCTATCGGCAAGACGGGCTCCAGGTATTTTGAATCGACAAGCGTTTTATAATCGACGGTTTTTACGGACTTGTCCGTATTGTACCGCTGCCCTGCCCGTATGACTTTCAATATGTTTGCAGAAATGGCATCCTCGCGAGCCATGTTGCGTATCTTTACCGTGGCCGGAACGAACACCGCCGCCACAAGGCCGAGTATCACGAGGACCAAAACGACTTCAATGATTGAAAAGGCTTTTCTGCATTTGTTCATGCGCCCAATTGTTTTTTACTTTTTCCGAAAAATCAAGCAATTAACTCCGGCTTTGAAAAGGCGGCTGAAAATTAGCCATTTTTTTATTGAAGCCCGATTATAAAAAAACAAATTATCAAAGCCATGAAAGAAAGAACCCTTATAATATTGAAGCCCGACTGCATGGAAAAACGCATTATTCCCGAGGTGCTGTCGAGATTTTTCAAGGCAGGCCTGGAGATCGTCGCCTGCAAGATGACAAAACTCGGGGAGCCAATTCTCAGGGAGCACTACTCCCACATTGCAGGCCAGCCGTATTACCCCCCGCTGGTGGAATTCATGCAGCGCCGGCCGGTGCTGCTTGCGATATTTGAAGGAGACGACGCCGTCGCGAAGGTAAGGCGCCTGCTCGGCCCCACAAACTCCCGCGAAGCCTGCGCCGGGACAATACGCGGAGACTTCGGAGACAATACGCGCGAAAACATCGCGCACGCTTCAGACTCGGTTGAAAACGCCGCCGCTGAAATAAAACGCTTCTTTAAAGACTGCGAAGTTTTTTGATGGAACAGCCATTCTCAAAGATACCATCGCTCGCGCCCGACAAAGCTGAAAAACTTCTTGAATTCGGAACGCTCCTGCGAGAAGCGAACAAAAAGGTAAACCTTCTTTCGAGAAAGGACACCGAAGATTTGGAATACCGGCACATCGCCTTTTGCGCGGCCATAGGCGAATTTTTCAAGCCTTGCGGCGGCGCGCGCATAGCGGACGTCGGCACGGGCGGCGGGCTTCCCGGAATCGTTATGGCGATACTATATCCGAACGCCTATGTGGAAATGTTCGACGGCGTGGGGAAAAAAGCTGCCATGGTAGAGTCAATGATAAAAGAGCTTAAGCTGCCGAACGCCCGCGCGCGGCACGCAAGGATAGAGGAGCGCCGCGATTTTTTCGACTACGCCACGGGGCGCTCCGTTTGCGCGTTGCCCATGTTTTTTGGATTTGTAAAAAAGCGTTTGAAGCGCGGGAAAAAGGGAAACCTTAAAAACGGCGTCATATATTTTAAAGGCGGCGAGCTTGAACCGGAGCTCGCCTCAAAAAACATAGCCCCCGACGCCGAACTGGATCTGCGCGATTTTTTCGGGGACGAGCGGTTCGAGGGCAAGCGCATTCTGCACTTCCCGACTGAATCGGTCTTGCGCATTTAAAGAGCCTTTGAACCCGCAAAAACTCCGCAACGGCCAAGGCTTGGAAAGCTTTTTCGCAAAGGAAAATGCGGCAACAAACTGTTCCGCGTCACATAAAAGAAAAATTCCGTATTTATAAACCGAGACGCGGCGGCGCCTGTCATGCCGCCGGCCGCATCTCGACACAGAATGGATCCGGAATGCGCCCGGCTATTCCACCGCTGTAAGCTCGACTACGCAACTCGACAAACCGTACATAAAACGCGGCCCTACGCCCCTGTTCATCAGATATTCGCCCGAAAGCGTTTTGCCGTTTTGCATGCATATCGGCCTGTCGGCGTTTATTTCGGAGACCTTGTATTTTTTGTTCGGATCCAAACCGTCAAGCTTGAAGTACGGCCTGTCGGTATTTTCGTTCTCGTTTACGCAGAAAATGAACGCCACCGCGCGGCGCTTGTCTTTTGAAACAAACATTGTTGCGGCGTAATTCGGGTCCTTAAAGGGGGAAACGAGCCTGTACATGTCGCCGTCGCACACGACGTCGCGTATGGACTTATACGTTGACACGGCGCGCTTGAGGTCCTCGCGCTCCTCTTTCGTAAGGTTTTTCGGACGCATCTCTATGCCGAAACGCCCCATCATGGCCACATCGGAACGGAACTTCATAGATGTAGCCACGTTTCTTCTCGGACTCCTTGCCACATGCGCGCCTATCGCTTTGACGGGATATATCAAGGATTCGCCGTACTGTATAAAAATGCGGCTGAGCGCGCTCGTATTATCGCTGCCCCACGCCTCGTCGGCATATTTTAATGACGCGTAATCGACTCTTCCACCGCCGCTGGAGCACGCCTGGATTATAATGTCCGGATATTTTTCCCGAATGCGCCTGTAAACCTCGTTAAGGCCGCGCACATAGTCTATATAAAAGCGCTCCTGCCTGTCGGCGGGAAGATAAGCGGACCCGACCTGCTCCAAATGCCTGTTTGCGTCCCACTTTATGTAGGATATTTTGTCGGAGCTTTTCAAAATCGAATCGAACACCCCGAATACGAAATCCTGAACCTCCGGATTAGACAGATCTAAAAGCCACTGGTTTCTGATAAGCGGCTTTTCGCGCCCCTTTGCGCCCACTATCCAATCGGGGTGCGCCTGGGCGAGCTCGCTCTTGGGATTGACCATTTCGGGCTCTATCCATATTCCGAATCTCATGCCTTTGGAGGCGGCATGCTCGGCAAGCGGAGCTATGCCGCGCGGGAGCTTCCTGGGGTTTACCGCCCAGTCGCCCAAACCCGCAAACTCGTCGTTACGCGGGAACTTTGTTCCGAACCAGCCGTCGTCCATAACGAACATCTCTGCGCCAATATCGGCGGCATCGTCGATTATTTCAAACATGACGTCCTCCTTTATGTCGAAGTGAACGCCCTCCCAACAGTTCAGCAAAATCGGGCGCTGCTTGTTGCCAGCATACACCCCGTAATTGCGCGCCCAATCGTGCATGTTGCGCGTAGCCTTTCCGGCGCCTTCGGAGGAATAGGTAAACACAAACTCCGGAGTCTCAAACTTCTCGCCGGCACCTAAGGCGTAATTTACGGGCATGATGCCGGATATAATATTCAAATTCGAAAACTCGTCGAATTCAAAGTCCAATTTATAGTTTCCGTTCCACACGAGGGCGCCGGCGACAACCTCCCCGGACTTCTCGGAAAGCGGAGCGTTTAACGACAGCATGAACGACGGATTCTCCGAAAGCGTCGTCCGCACGAGCTTTCTCGACTGTATGGTGGTCATTCCCCTCGTGAGCCTGTCTTCCGACACGTTTGCCTCGTTTGCCCATGCGCCGTTTATGTGGGTGAGATAATACTCGCGCCCCCTAAGCGAGATGTACGACGACGCGAATTTCTGCAACTCTACCGCCCCTTTTTGCCCGTTGACTATCACGGCGCGCTCGGATATGACGTTCTCCTTCATGTATGCCGTAAAAATCAAATTCACGAAGAAATCGTGCTTTGTATCCTTGAGCTTTACCACCGTGGTTTGGACGTTTCCGTCTTTTGAAACCGACTTTTCGGCGCCCTCAAAGAGAAGCTCCGTGTTCAAGTCGCCGTCGGAATGCACCACCGCAAGCGCCGGCTCGAGAAAATTCTTGCCCCCGCGCCCGGAATACAATGGGTTTTCCTCGCCCATCTCCGGGGGCGTCATGCCGCCTTTGCCGATAAAATCCCCGGGAGAATTAAGCTTTTTGCCGTAATACTCGAAGTGGGGAATCTTCTTGTCGGTGTACGATATTAGAAGCGTTGTATCGTTCGTGGAAACGTCCACAACGCCCGCGATTTCATATCCTCCCGCGCGCAAAAAAGGCGCAAGCGCCAAACACGCGCAAACAAACAGCAATTTTCTTAACATGGATACCATATTAATCCCCATGGTTGTCCTTTCAAGAAATAAAGAAGCTATTTTCCCATAAAACGGATTTTCCGCACGCATATTGAAAGCGCGGACTTTCCCAGCAAAAGAGCCTCTCGAAAAAATTACGCCAACGCCTTCATATCGACTTGCAATTTAAACGCGCGAAACTAATCTCGCCGGCATGAAAGTAAAAATTCTCGCCCTTGCAACATTCGCGGCCGCCGCCCTTAGCCCCATGGCGGGATGCAATTCGGACACCACAGACTATCCCTCCCCGCGCGACGTGACGGGCATACTAAAATACACCGGGGCCACCTACGCACCATTCCATTTCCGCGCCCCCTATAAATTCGCAATCTACGACATAAACGACGGCTTTATCGCGTATGTGGACACGACGAAAATCGTAATGCCACAAATCAACTCGTACCGCGACAAGCTTGTGGAAATAAGGGGAACGCTTCTGAAAGACGACGGAGACCCCATATTGCGCGCGGAATCTATCAGAATAAAACGATAATACAAAATATATGAGCGAAATCATAGACGGCAACGCCACCGCAAAAAGCATACACCAAGAACTCAAGGACGAACTTTCAAAATTGAATTTCGGCAGGCCGCCGTGCGTGGCATTCATAAGGGTGGGAGAAGATCCAGCCTCGGTTTCCTACGTTAAAAAAAAGGGGAAAGTTGCAGCCGAAATCGGCATCGAAAGCCGCCTGCACGTCCTCCCGGAGACCACGGAACAAAACGAGCTTGACGCGCTCATAGACAAATTAAACGGAGACGAAACCGTAGACGCCATATTGGTTCAGGCCCCGCTTCCCAAGCAGCTGAACGAACGCCGCACCTTCAACCGCGTGCGCGCCGACAAGGACGTCGACGGCTTCAGCAACGCCAATCTCGGACTCTTGTGCCAGGAAGACCCGCAAGCATTTGTGGCATGCACTCCGGCGGGAATCGCAGAGCTTCTTAAAAGATCAGGCGTAAAGACCGCGGGTAAAAAAGCGGTTATAATCGGGCGCAGCCTGATAGTCGGCAAGCCCATGGCTTTGCTGCTTTCAAAAAAAGGCTCCGACGCAACCGTCACCGTCTGCCACTCAAAAAGCGAAAATCTCGCCGAAATTTGCTCCCAAGCCGATATTCTGATAGCGGCCGTGGGCAGGCCCAATACGGTTTCAGCCGACATGGTTAAAGAGGGAGCATGCGTAATCGACGTCGGCATCAACAGAATACCGTCAAGCGAAACGAAATCGGGATACAGACTTGTGGGAGATGTCGATTTTAAAAGCGTTTCCCCAAAGTGTTCTAAAATCACCCCCGTACCGGGAGGCGTAGGCCCGATGACCGTGGCTATGCTCATGCGAAACACGCTTTCCGCATACAAGCGCCACATGGCCGAACGCAAAATATAACCCGACATATTCCGCATCCGTAAAGCGGAGCGCATTTTGCGGCGCCTATCCCCCCCCGGAAACGCCGTTTGCAAAGCGCCTCGGGCGGGATCTGCAAACTGCATTTCAGCCCGAATGTGCCGCCCCTCACAAACTTTACGAATTTCGCCCGCAGGCCTTCGGGCTTTATCGAAAAGCACGGGCGTCGGACGGTCCATGCACCGCATAAACCTTGCGGATTTCACACGCGGCCTTAGTGTCAACTTGGGGCCTTAAGGCAGCGCGGCTAAAAAACTCCTCCCGCTGATTAAAACACTGGCAAAAAGCCTTGCTCGCGTGCACGGCGCGCGGAGGGCACCTTGAAGGCGCGCGGAAAAATTGCGCCCCCGCGCGTCAAAAAATGCGGCAAAAACGCTTTGTTTTGCGGGCGGGCAAAAAAAACCGGCGCCGCGAAACGCCGGAAACGCCTGTGCGCCGGCCGCCCGAAATATGCGAAGAACCCCGCGTTTGCATGGAGGGGATATCTTGCCCCCTCTCGTGTGCGCCGGTCGCCCGAAATATGCGGGGAACCCCGCCATTCGGCAACACGGCCGGCACAACTTGCTTATCAAACAATTCCGAAATTAAACAAGCTCGTATTCCCCCGGAACCGGAACGCTTACCGCACGCTTTTCAAACTTCCACTCCTTGGGGGCAAGCGACTCTTTGGATTTTGCAAGCATCCACCCGTATTTAAACTTTTTGCCCGAGAAGGCGCTCATGCGCCCCGCTATGGCTATCAGGTTGGAGCCTATGAGTTCGTCGAGCTTGTTCACGCGGCGCCCTGCGCGTATTGCGTCGAGAAGGAACTTGTGCTCGGCCACATACGCGTTGGGAAAGTTTTCCTTGTTCATGTACAGAACCTTCCCCTTGGCGTCGACAAACCTGCACCCGCCCGAAGTCGTAAAAATGCCCTTCGTGCCGATAATGCGCTCGCCGACCTCCCCGGAAGTTTTGCGCTCCTGGCTGCAAGAGCTCATAAGCCTCAAACCATCTCCAAAGTCATAATCCACCACACAGTGTGAAAATCTGTCGCCGTATTGCGGCGACGGAAGCTCCGCGTCGGCGCTCCTGCCGCCCCATGCGCGAACCTCCACCGGGAAACGTTTGTCGCCCAATGCCCACATTATCACGTCGAGATTATGCACGTGCTGTTCGACAATCTGGTCTCCGGAAGTCCATATAAACGCCCCCCATTTGCGAATTTGGTATTCGGTGGAGTCGAACCCGAGATTTTCGAAACCTTTATAGCCGCCTACGTAATACGCGCCGTTCCAGTAGCATTGCGCCGAAAGAATGTCTCCTATCTCGCCGTCCTGGACGCGCTTTATTGCGTCCTGATACGTTCCCGAATAGCGGCGCTGGTTGCCCGTAACGATGCACATGCCCTTTTGGGTGGCTTTCTTTGAAAGATCCATTATTTCCCTGGCCTGCGTTATGTCGACGCACGCCGGCTTTTCGAGGAACGCATGCTTGCCGGCTTCGACTATTTTTGCAAAATGCGGCGTGCGGAACACTGGAGGAGTCGCCTCTATGACTAAATCCACGTCCTCTTTTAAGAGGGCGTCGCAACAGTCCCATCCGGTAAATGTTTTCACTTTGTCAGAGTCAAAAATATCCTTGGCCTTTTCGGGGAAGTTCTTATTCAAAAAGTCCTGTATTTTCTTTTTGGAACCGGGAATCTTGTCTGCGAAAAGATCTGCCATGGCCACAATCTTAACGTTCTGATCGGCCTCTATCATGTTGCATGTGGCGCCCGTGCCGCGGCCGCCGCAGCCTATAAGCCCCACCTTAATCCTGTCGCTCCCCTTTACCTGGGCGAAACTGAAGCGCGGCAAAGCCGACGCCGCGCCGATTATCGCGGATGTTTTTACAAAATCGCGTCTTTCCATAATTTTTTCTCCTTACATTATATTAATTGAAATTTTCCAGGAACAGGAACGCCGTTCCAAGGCATTTTCTTTGCAAATTCTATTTTTTCAGGACAGAGATTTTCCTTCGATTTTGCCAAGACCCAATCGAACTTGAATTTCTTTCCGGAATAAGCGCTTAAACGCCCCGCTATGGCCAGAAGCGTCGAGTTTACAAGCTGGTTTATCTTGTTTACTTGCTTTCCGTTTCTTATGGCGTCAAGAAGGAACTTGTGCTCGGCCACAAGACCCGGGATCTCAGGTTTTGAAGCCTCCCAAACGGTGTTTCCCTTAAGGTCTTGAAAACCGACTTTGCCGCCGAGGCTCGAATACATGACACCCTTCGTCCCGATGAGGCGCTCGCCCTGCTCCCTTGCCGTTTTCGGATCCTGATGGCAATAGCTTTGCAAACGGAGCCCGTTGCCCATGTCGAAATCCACCGCAAAATGGCTGAAGCGGTCGCCGTAGGTGGGAGTGGGCAGATCTGTGCTTCTTCCGCCCCATGCCCGAACCTCGACAGGGAACCGGTTGTCGCCCAAAGCCCACATTACCGCGTCGAGATTGTGCACGTGCTGCTCCACGATGTGGTCGCCCGAAGCCCATATAAAAGAGAACCAGTTGCGTATCTGGTACTCCATGGTATCCCACATAAGCTCCGTATTTCTGAGCTGGTTTCTGCCGACATAATCACCGTCGTTCCAATAGCACTGCGCCGAAACTATTTCGCCTATGCCGCCGTCCTGGACGCGCTTTATCATTTCCTGGTACCCGGCGTCGTAGCGGCGCTGGGTTCCGCAGACAACGCACATGCCCTTTTCGTCCGCTTTCTTGGAAAGCTCGAGCATTTTGCGCGCCTGGGTGGCGTCTATGCAAACCGGCTTTTCAAGAAACGCATGCTTGCCCGCTGCGACAATCTTTTCGAAGTTAGGCGCGCGAAACGCCGGGGAGCACGCATCGACAACCACGTCGACGCCCGACTCCAAAAGCTCGCCGAGACAGCCAACCCCGCTGAACCGCTTCACTTTCGATGAGTCAATTATCTCGCCCGCGTTTAAGCCGAGCTTTTTTACGTGTTTTTCAACCGCCGCAAGCGCCTGCGCGGGCTTTTCCGGAAAAAGATCCGCAAGAGCCGTTATCTCAACATTTGGATCCGCAGAAATCATATTGCACAGCGCGCCCCTTCCGCGGCCGCCGCAGCCGACAAGCCCCACTTTGATTCTGTCGCTCCCTTTGGCCTCCGCAAAACCGAAGCGCGGCATGGCGGCCGCCATGCCGATTATAGCGGAAGATTTCACAAAATCCCGTCTTTGCATTTTTCCCTCCATATATTTGTTAACGATAAAAAAACAACACCCGACCCTTTAAGACGCCAAACAAGCCGGTTTTTCTGCCAAAAATAAAATACAACCCGAAAGTCCTGTCAAGCTAAAATAGGCAAACACGGCAAACGCCCCTCAAAAGCCTGCCGAAATACGCGCATGGAAACAATGGCCGCAATGCAGAGCGCGCCAATTACATCAGAAAAATCGAACCAAGCCCCAAAAATATAAGAAACCCCCCCGAATCCGTCATTCCCGTAGTAAATATCGACGAACCCGAAGCGGGGTCGAAATCGAAACGTTTGAGCGTAAACGGTATGAAACTGCCCATAAACCCGCCGAGCGACATGTTTATCACCATGGCGACCCAGACTATCGCGGCGAAATCAATACGGAAAGTCGTTATTGCCGCAAGAATTCCGCCGAGCAAGCCGATAAACAGTCCGTTTAAAAAGCCCTTCAACGTCTCGCGCATGCACACGCGACGCATGTCAAACATTCCGACCTCACCCAAGGCTATCGAACGAACCGTGACAGCGAGAGTCTGCGCGCCCGTATTTCCGCCTATCCCAGCTATAATCGGCATAAAGACCGCCAATATCGGCAGGATTGCGATATACCCGTCGAAAACGCTCACCACGCCGGAAGCGATAAACGCCGTCATAAGGTTCACCAAAAGCCACGGAGAACGCTGCCTTATGCTCGTTTTTATCGGGTCGAACAAGCCTTCGTCGGCGCCGGCGCCGGCGAGTTTTTGCAAGTCCTCAGTACCCTCCTCGCGCATGATGTCTATGACGTCGTCGTGCGTTATTATGCCCAAAAGCTCGCCGTTTTTTCCGACGACCGGCAGGGTATGGTAGTCGGTGTCGGCCATGATGTGGGCCACGACCTCCTTGTCCATTGTGGGAGCGAGAAGCCCTATCAAATTCACTCCCATGATATCCTTTACCTTTGCGCCCTTCGGCGCCAAAAGAAGGCCGCGCATCGACACTACGCCCTCGAGGACGTCGTCGACGCCCACGACGTACAAATAATAGATGTTCTCGTATTCATCGCGCATTTTGCGCACGGCGCTAATGGCGTCGTCGACGGTCATGTCGGCACCGAGCGTGGCCACATGCGGATTCATTATCGCACCCGCGGTGTCGGCCGGATATTCGAGAAGCTCGCGCACGTTTTCCGCCGATTCCGGCTGCGAGCGCTGCATGCCCTTCAGGAGCCTGTCGCGGTCCTCCTGTTCGAGTTCGCGCACGATGTCCGCGGCGTCGTCGGGCTCCATCTCGTTGAGGACGGAAACCGCGCGGTGCTCGCGCATCTCGGAAACGAGCTCCGCCGACATGTCGGAATCCATTTCCGATACGACCTCCGAAACCTGCTCGGGATTCAGCCTCCGCAGAATCTGGCGCTGAGTGTCCACGTCGAGGCGTTCGAGAAACACCGAAAGCGTGTGCGGGCTCGTCTCGAGAAGCGTCTGCGTATCTATTTTATCGAGCTCGTCGGCCTCCGACATTACGACGAGGTCGTAAAGGGTGTATCCGCGCTCGCTTTGCGCTTCCAATATGTCGTCGTCGTTTGACATGCGCCAAAAAAAAACGTTTTGCAAACACTCTATTTTTATGCGAAACAGTTCAAGACTTTTCGCTCGCCGTGCGAGATTTTTTTCTTCCCGCGAATGCCGGCCGTGGCAGCCGCCCATTATCCGGAAAAAAGGCTTGCAAAAAAACGGCGACGGCAAATTATATGGTAAAAAATTGCTCAGGCATTTATCTGCTTTATTATATTACAACAAACTTATACTATGAAAAAAATAAATAAATCCAAAGGATTCACACTCGTCGAACTGCTTATCGTTATCGCCATCATCGGCGTTCTGGCCAGTTTGATTTATCCGGCGCTCAGCCAGGCAATGGGCGCGGGCAGCAAGGTAAAGTCGATGAACAGCGCAAGCAACATCGCAAAGACGTGGCTCTCGTACGTTAAGACGGGCACAAAAACGCGCATCGTCACCGGGCAGACGATTTACGACTGGGCGGCGGCCCTGGCGCGCGGCGTCGACGACTTCAACGACCCGAAGATCTGGATTCTCGACTTCGACCTTCCCGTAATAGAAAAAATTTCGTCGGGGGCGGCCATGCCGAAGTTTGTCATAGACCGCAAGGGCTCGACGACTCAAATCGACCCCGAATTTAAAAGTTTCCCGATAAGCTGGGCGGTTGCAAACCGCACAGACCCGAACGCCCCGTCCGGAACTCCCCTTGTATGGTCCCGCGGGCTAAAACCCAACGGCGAATGGGACGCAAACGAAGGCGTATTCAAGCGCGAAGGCGGCCACATCGCCTTTACCGACGCCCACGTAGAATGGTACCAGTCACTACGCGACGAAAACACGGGCCAGGGACTTTTGACTATTTACGGCGAAACCTCGAGAACGTTCAATATCGCCCAGGCAATCCGCGGGGGTTCGCAAAATATTCTCAAAAGTTCGATAGGTTTTGAAGAATAGGCGGGCGCAAAAATTACGCGTCAAAACTTTAAAATCAATTTTTGTAAACACGGCTGGAATAAGGCCGTGTTTTTTTATGTTTATATTATTAATAAAATATTGACATCTTTATAAAGCCTTATATAAATTGCTTAACAGTAAAAACGTTAGTTTTTTTAGTTAATTTAAACGACCAACGACCACCATGAAAATAAAAACCCCTACAAATATTATTCTATCCGTAGTATCGTATCTTATATTTATACCGAGTGCATTAGCACAACTTACGATACAGGAGGCCACATATACCGACGCTGCCAGAACCATACAAACGTACAAGGTTTCCGGAACCGGAGACATATCCGATTTCGGATCCACCCTCACCTATAAATCTATATGGCTGTACGGCGGAAACATAACCTTGAACGACTCCTCTAAAACGCTCTCCATTACCGGCACCAACGAATCCAACGGCGCATTGTCGGTTATAAACGGGTCGGCTTGGTACGCTATTGTGGCGCAGGGAGGCACAAACTCCATAACAATAAAGGACGGAGGCAACATATCCATACCGAACAGCAATTCGATATCCCTAAACAACGCTTCCTCTACGCTTGCCATAAACATTGAAGAATCTGCCGGCAACGTATCCATAAAAAAGGCCTTTGCCAACCAAGGCAAACTAACACTGAATTTAAGCAAGGAAAACGCCCTGTACACCGATGGTTCCACAGTACCCGTGGTAGGAATTAGCGACGGCGGTAATAATAGCTCGTTCACGCTTAATACATCGAAAAACCAGACATTGGGATTAGACTTGAGAACTGGCACAAGAGCTTATTTCAACATTACAGACGGCGCAATTATCACAGTAACATCTGCGACTCAATCGACATTATGGAATGATAAAGCGGCTACTATTTATATTGATAATGGTCTTACCGATGGTGGCATACTGTTCTCAAACTCTTCGAGCATTTGGAATGAGGACTCATGGGATTCGGAAACGTCGTCGCTCCTGTTGACGACCACCTCATCTGAAAAAACCCATACGTTTAAATTCGTGGACTCTGCGGGAAATCCGCTTACCAATCTTAATTGGATTACCACTTCAGACGGATTCCTGCTGACCGCCGTTCCCGAACCTGCCGAATGGGCGGCGATATTCGGTTTGGCGGCATTGATTCTTGCATTTGGGAAACGCCGTTTAAGAAAATAAACCGTTTTAAAAATAACTTTTTTAATATATTGCAAGACCGCAAGGATACTTTTGCGGTCTTTTGTTTTTTTTGAGTAATTTTAATTTGCAATATATTGATAATTATACTGATATAAAAATTAAACCGTTTAACAAAAAAAGGCATAATTTTCTTGTAAAGAAAGAAGCGGATTTTTATTAAATTTTTAACAAAATTATTTACGCCTTATGAAATATAAATTCACTTATATCCCGCTTTATTTTATATCATCGGCAATTTTGGCTACAAGCGCCTTTTCAACCGAAAGTATAACTGTTGTTGGCGGAGGCGGAGACTATTTGACGCGCGTGGCAATCCCCTCCGGAGACTATAACGTAATTCTTGAAAGCCCGGAATCTACAGCTTACGACGGCACAATGTTCAAGGGAAACGGCAGCACAATTACCTCTCTTGACGCCGCGACTAACACCCCCCCCCCGGAAGGTTTAAAGTGGAGTTTTACCGGCGACCTGACAATAGACATTAATTCCGATTCAGACGGCAACGTCACGGCGCTGAATAACAGCGGAAATACTATCGGCTGGAACCTCGGAACGCTGACAATAAAGAATTCAAAAGGCGGCGAATCCACGTTCGCCGACATAAACGTCGGAACGTCAGTAAGATTCTCAGTCAATAGACCCTCGACTGAAAAGTCCAATCTAATCATAGGCACTAACGCAAACATAACCGGTGAAATGCTTACATTTGCAAGCAATGCCGGGGGCGGATATGCCATAAACGGAGGAATCACTGTAAACCATTCCGTCACTAACACTTATTTCGGATCAGGAGCGATATTGTCAATCGGCGAGAATAGTGTTTTAGACGCCTCTAATGCCGGAAATTTTGCATTCTATAACGGTTCGTCAGCATCGATAGCAAGCGGAGCAACTTTCAAGCTGTCAAAAACCACAATTGAAAAAAACACAGCGTTTGCTGTAAATGGAACGCTTGAATATACCTATACCTCCGAGATTACACTATATAACATAGATATAAGCGGAGGAAGTGTGATATCCAAAAATTTGACTCCCGGAACAAATGCGCGCATAAAGATTTCGGGAAATTCTTACATAAGCGGAGGAGGAACAATCTATATTAATGGGGCGCTTGACATAACAGGAGGCGGAACATTCAATGTAAGCGAAGACAGCGGCAAAATAGAGCTTACGGATGTTGTCATAGATTCCTCCGATGAAATCTACGAAGGCAGAGTTTTCATATCTAATGGATCAACGCTCGTGCTCAACAAGGAAAACGCATTTAAAAGGATATCTACGTATGGAAGTACAACCAACTCCAACCTGCTCATTGTCGGAAGCGGAAACACGCTTGAATTAAACGCCGCAAATAAATTTAAGCAATTATATTACAGCGGAACCGGAGACCTCACCATACGCCTGTCGGACAATCCGCAAAATACCCTGTTCTTTGAATCCTTTAACGGGGTAAACGGAACCTACGAATTAAACATTGAAAACTTTTCCAACAACATGGTATTTTTCGTAACCACAAACAATTTAAATTCGTTAGAAATTACCGCAAAGTCGTCCGACGGAACCGTATATACCGAAGATATGTTGAAATTCGTGGAAGGCAATTATTCCGACGGAACCCAGGGATACTGGCTGAATGCCGTCCCGGAACCCGCAGAATGGGCGTCGATATTGGGCTTTATCGTGTTGGCTTTCGCGGCAAAACGGCGCCTTCATAGAAAATAGGCGCAAAAAATCCGCTTAAAAATCCCGATTGCGAACGAGAAGCCGAATATTTTAAAGCCCGCTTTCCATTCTGTGAATCCGAATGACGCCCTTGCGCATGCCGCATTGATGCGGACACGCAAAGGGCGTTTTTATATTATGACCGCA
The DNA here is from genome assembly GCA_944389195.1 of uncultured Opitutales bacterium. Lineage (GTDB taxonomy): Bacteria > Verrucomicrobiota > Verrucomicrobiia > Opitutales > Intestinicryptomonadaceae > Merdousia. Next base: position 17,321 of record CALXLM010000018.1, on the reverse strand, counting down.
GAAATCCTCTGCCGAAGGCTCGAAAGATTAAATCCGCAATGGGGGAATTGGTACACCGTAATTTTAATCGGCGCATCGGCGGATTTTGCAATTTTTACGCCGCAATTACGGGCAAAACAGGCGGACGGCACCTAAAACGGCTCTGCGCCGGTACGCCCCCCTTTTCCCATGAACCGGCTTCCAAACATTTTAATTTTACGGCGACACAATGCATTGCAATGCGGCGAAAATTTTAATTTTACGGCGCCGATTGTTTTCAAAACAAAAAGCAAGTCAAATAGGGGTTTCCTTTGAACGGCGGATTGGAAAGCGTAAAACGGCGTTCGTTTGCGCAACTCCCCGAAATTTAGGGTGCACAACCATCAAAGGCTGACCTTCCTCCGTCCGCAGTATCTCTAAAGATTTAGAAAAAACGGAGGCTTTCAACCGAAACAAACCGAGCCAGGATCGATAAAGTACACCCCTGCACGGCAAAATTTCCAGATGCCATGCCGGAGCTTGAAGTTTAAATAAAAACTTAGGGCATATTTTATATTCCAAATTTGCCACAAGCCGCAAAGCCCGCGCACCCGCTCCAACCCCGTCCTTCCGAAACAAACGGTGCTAAAAAATCGCCTTTAAAGAAAGCGGCGGAAAACTACGCGTACATTTCCCGAAATTTTCCGAGCGCGTCCGCCCATTTTGGGGCGGCCTCCCGTGAGGGTTCGTAAACTTTCGGCTCGCAGCTTGCCGATATAATAGCGCGCGCCTCGGCGAGATTCCCGACGATACCGTCCGCCTTCATCTGCATGGCGACATTTCCGAGGGCGGTCGACTCCGTAGGGCCGGCAAGCACCGTGCGCCCCGTCGCATCGGCCGTAAACTGGTTCAACATAGAGTCTTTTGAGCCTCCTCCCATCACGTTTATCTCGGATACGACAACGCCGCAGAGTTTTTCGATAGTATCGAAAACACAGGCGTATTTGAGGGCGATGCTTTCCTGTATGGCCCTAAAAATGCGGCCGTGGGTGTCTGGCACCGGCAGGGAGTTTTTACGGGCAAACTCGGCGATGGCGCCCGGCATGTCCTGCGGCATGACGAAATCCGGGGCGTCCGGATTTATCAGCGTGCGCATAGGTTCGCTTTCTGCCGCGGCCTTTTCGAGCTCCGCATACGATTTGTCGCAGCCTTTCGACCTCCACGACTCTTTGGATTTTTGCACAAGCCACATTCCGGTGACGTTTTTGAGGAAGCGTATCGTGTTTTCCGCCCCGACTTCGTTTGTAAAATTCTCCTTAAAAGATGCGTCGGTTGCGACCGGAGCGCTTAATTCCACCCCCGGCAGAGACCATGTTCCGCTGTTGATATACGCCGTCAAACCCGTGCGCGCAGGGGCCGCCGCAACCGCCGAAGCAGTGTCATGGCTGGCCACGGCAACAACTTTCATATCGCCCAATTCTCCGCGCAGCTCAGCGCGCAAACCGCCTATTGCATCTCCGCACTCGGCGAATCCGCTCCCGAAAATCCCCTGCGGTGCACCTATGCCACCTATTATTTCCTTCGACCATTCGCGCTTGAAGGGATTGTACATTTGCGTCGTAGAAGCGTTCGTCCTCTCGTTGGCTTTTACGCCAGTAAGCATGAACGCAAACAAATCGGGCATCATTAAAAATGTCCTTGCCTTGTCTATATTTCCACCCTTTTCAAGCTCGGCCATTATCTGAAACAGCGTGTTAAAAAACATGAACTGTATGCCGGTCTGAAAATAGATGTCCCTTTTCGGAACTTTTGAAAACACTCTGTCCATCATTCCGTCGGTACGCGAGTCCCTATAAATGTACGGCATGTTCAAAAGTTTGTCGGAGGCGTCAAGCAACCCGTAGTCCACCCCCCATGTGTCTATGCCCACCGAAACTATCGAAGCCCCGTAAATTGCCCTCGCCTTTTTTATCGCGGACACAATCTCGCCGAATATTGCCTCCGCATCCCAATGAAAGGAGTTGCCAGTTTTTACCGGCTCGCTCGCCCAACGCGACACCTCCTCGAGCCTTATTTTTTTCGAATCAAAAACGGCGGCCATCAAACGCCCGCTGCCCGCCCCCAAATCAACCGCAAGATAAACTTTATTCGCCATATTGACCTTTTTAATGTTTGTGTTGAATTATTTTGATTTGCAATGAGGGTTTTGTCAAACACATTCGAATCGCAGGCCGCAAACAAAACGCATAATAATTATGGTTAATTCATAGAAAAATTATTTATATTTTTTATTGAAATATTGAAGCTTTTCATAATATAATAAAATATACAAAGAAAAAACAACTGCATTTTATGGTAAGAAAAGTTAAAACCCTGTCAATCGGACAACGGTGACACATTTGCGGAAGCGATATAAAAGCCGTCGCTTTCGACGTCAACGGAGAAACCTCGATATGCGAAATCTGCAGATGCTCGCTAAACAACGACGATAATCCTTCGCGCACGGCCGCATTCTCTCCCGACGAATACGAAAACGGATTAAAGCACAGAATATTGTCCATGCAAAGGGTCATTGCGGCGTTAAAAACCGACGAACGAATAACTGCTTAAAACGCCCAAACCACCATTCTCCAATTTGTCGGAGGGCGGACCGGCGCTGAGCCGCCGCAAAAGGCAAAAAACAACCACAATCCCCGATGGAAAACGCCGCTTGCAAAAAGCGCCCGCAATAAAAAGCGGCGCCATCGCCCCCCCCTCGTCAAAACAAAAAATTCCGGCCGGAGCGCGCCTAATGGGCGTTTTTGCAATTTGCCGGCTATTCAAAAAGCTCAAAAAGCGCGGTATCCGGGGTCGAAAACTCGTAAACGAATCCGTCCGAATTTTCCGCTACAACTCTGCCCGTGTAAAGCTCTACAACCTTCGAATATTTTTTTGGCAACGATATTGTTTTCTTTCCACCCTCTGCGGTGTGTACGGCTACAAGCCTTTCGTTTGCATACACGGGCGTTTCAAAATCGGTGTAAAGCTTTACTCCGGACTTTTCGGCGAGCTTTCTGAGAACTGCCGGAGTCGCAACATCGTAGTCGAATATATACACCCTGTTGTGCCCGGCAAATTTCTTTTCGTTTATGCCCTTAGTTTTATAGGGAAACCCGGTAAGCTTTTCCACGCGAGAAACGTCGAGAGTCTTTCCGTCGGATATGCCCGCGGCATACATGAACACCGAGGTTTTTCCCGACGTAAAGACGTGTTTGTTTAAAATTTCCATGCGTTCAGGAGTCAAATGAAACATTGCCGGAAAGATGAAAAGCTTGATCCGACTCATATCGACCTTCCCTATGTCGTTGAATGAATAAACCTCAAAAGGCGCGCCGAGCGCATTTAGCTTTGTGCGCATTTCCACAAAAAGCTTTGAGCATTTCGGATTGTTGTCATTTACATAAACGGCGCTCTGCGGATCGACTACCAGCGCGACTTCTGCCATGCTCGGCGCGGGATTTTTCGCGTATTTATCCCAAAGTTTTTTGCTTTTTTCTATTACTGCCATGCTTTCGGGCGAATCAAAAAATCCGCCCCACATGTCGAAACACCAAAGCGACGTTCCGTTCACCATGGTGAGCGCGAATTCGCGCTTAAGCCCAGCGTCAATTTCTGCCTGGTTTTTCCAGCAGGAGTTCTGTCCCGCAACGGTCGGATGGGGATAGCGCGATGTGGGGGTAAAATGGTCCATTTCGTGCAGCCACCCTTTGCCGCTTCTGAGGCGGGAGCCGTTGGGGCACATGAATCCGCTGCCCTGCCCCATTTTGCGGTCATAATAGCTGCCGGGGCTCACAAAAAAATCGATGTTGGGCGACGAAAATATGCGCTCGTAGCTTAAATGCCCGCACGACACCATGCGGCCGCCGGTAAGCTGAAGTATATATCCGAAAAACATTCCTATCTGTTTGTCTGTGGAAATAGACCTGCGCGTAATAGACGCGAATTCCTCAATAGTGTCGGCGATAATGTCGCTCGAAAACGTCACATAGTCTATTATATCGCCTTCCGTTTGGGGATCCCTTATAAAATTCTCGAACGACGCCGAATCAATTCTCTCCAAAACCGGAACCGGGACAATCCGCTTGCCCCGTTCCGCAAGCCATTTCTTCCAAGCGGCAGTCTTGAAGCGAGCCGCCGAAAACCTGCTGTAATCCATCCATTCGTCGGTTTGTCCGCACGCGAGCAGATAAGCCTTTATTTTTTTTCCGTATTTTTTCTCAGTATGCGATAGAAAAGCCTTTAAATAGGCGGAAACTTCGCGGCGCCAGACCGGATTTGCAACCACGTTTGAAAGCTGCGTAAAGCTGTCGCATTCCATCGAGAACCCCCTGCACGACAACTGCCGTGAAAGCCACAATGGAGTATTCAAATCAACAATACAAACGAAATTCGCATTTGGATTTACCGCTATGATGTCGTCGAACTGTTTGTCCAGAACGCCGAAATCGTATTCTCCGTACCATTTCCACACGTTCGGATACTTGCTGTACCGCTCCCCAAGCGAATTGTGGGTATTCCCAGGCAGAAACGCCACAGTGTCAACCCCCGCGGCGGCAAAACGCTTCATGGCTTCAAACTCTGGCCAAAACGACCGGTACGAAAAAATCTTTTCTCCCCCAAATAGCGCAGGCGGCAAAACCGCAAAAAAAACAAAAATTAAACAATATTTAAGCCTCTTCATTGTTATATATAGAATAAATTCTGTTGTAAAATAAACATTTCGGGCTGCAAAACAAGCACAAAAACCGGCGCGTCCCAATCTGCCGGAGACGCTTGAACTCCGCCTTCATGCTATCCTCTGCCGGCATGGCGCATCAACTGTTTTCGCCCATCGTATAATATGGCACGTTCAATTTTTCGCATACCGATTTCAGATTGCTTTCATCGTGGCTTATAACAAACAGCTTGTCGCCTTTGCAAAGCTTCGAGGCGCCGCCCGGTATAAAATATCCCCCGCCGCGCCCGACCATGATGACCAAAGTCTTTGGGGGAAGCGAAAGCGACGCCAACGTATCCCCGCCCGAAAGCAGAGTCTCTGTCACATCTATTTCGGATATCACCGATTTCATTTCGTCGGGAAGCTCAAAATCCAAATTCGACTTTGCGTTTTCGCCTTTTCCGCAAACCTTAAGCCAGAAAGCCATTTTAGCGACCGTCATACCCTGGACCGCCAGCGACAATATGGTTATAAAAAATACGACGTTGAACATAAGCCGTGCTTCCGTCACTCCGGCAACAAGCGGATATGTTGCGAAAATAATCGGCACCGCGCCGCGCAGTCCGACCCACGATATATACAGCTTTCCGCGAGCCGAATAGGTCTTAAACGGTGCCAAGCACAGCAGCACGCTCAATGGGCGGCCTAATAATATCAGAAATACGCCTATAAGCAGCGCAAAAACCGACACTGGTAGAAGCTCGCTCGGATTGACGAGAAGTCCAAGCGTAAGAAACATAATTATCTGCCATAGCCATGCAAAGGCTGAAAAGAACCTCTTTGTGTTTCTCAGATGCGCCACTTTGGAGTTCCCGAAAAGCAGACCCGACACATATACCGCCAAATAACCGTTTCCGCCCAATCTGTCTGTCGCCGAAAATATGAATAATACGCACGCGACAATTAAAACCGAATATAGCGACGCATTGTCGAAAGCCGCCCTGTTTGCCAGCCACACGACGACATATCCGAAAAACACCCCAAGGGCCGCCCCCAATACTATCTGCGCAAAAAACATCAAAAACGCCGAATCTAAAGATACTCCACCCTGTATATACTGTATAAGCACCACGGTCAGTATGTATGCCATGGGGTCGTTGCTTCCGCTTTCAAGCTCGAGTGTGGCCCTTAAATTTTCGCGCAGCGAAAGCCCCTTTGAGCGCAGCAGCGCAAAAACAGACGCCGAATCGGTGGACGACATCACCGAAGCCAACAAAAGCGATTCCGCAAAACCGAGGTCGAACCCGAAAAAACCGCTCACACGCCAAATGAACGCCCCCGTTAGCAGTGCCGTTAAAACGACCCCGAGCGTCGCTAAGACAATCCCCTCGCGAAGCACGGGCCTTACCTCCGAAAACCTCGTGTCTGCGCCCCCGGAAAAAAGTATGACGCTAAGCGCCATTATACCGACGAATTGGGTCGTATAGGCGTTGTCAAAATGGTATCCTACGCCGTCGCTTCCCATAATCATTCCGACGCCCAGAAACAACAGCAGAGAAGGTATCCCGAACCGCGAACTCATTTTCCCGGCAAAAACGCTTGCAAGAAGCATTCCCGAACCTACGAGCAGAATATTCTCAGGGGTTATGTGCCTCATATCAGAGTAAAATCCGAATTTTTCCGCCGCTTAAAAAACTCCGAAAGACGTTTTTTATTTGCTACATGCGACCTATTTCTTTTATTATCATCGTTTCTATGAAAGGTTGCCGTATTATTTCAATATTTATCTTCGCCGCAACTGCGGTATGCGCGTGCGCATCAGATTGCATCGAAAAGGTTTTCGACACCCAGATAAAAAGCGAATCAATGAACAAGACCATTCCGGCTCTTGTGGTTCTTCCTGATTCGTATTTTACCGAAGGATCGAGAAAATATCCGGTCTTGTACATGCTGCACGGATACACGGGAAGCAGAAAATCGTGGCCGAAAATAAAGCCCGACCTGCAGTCTTTGGCGTCGAAATACGACATTGTGGTGGTGTGCCCAGAAGTCGGCAACACATGGTATATTGACAGCCCCATAGACAAGAACTCGCAATACGAAACATATATAACAAAGGAACTTGTGCCGCAAATAGAGAAAAAATTCCGCGTTGAGCGCGACAAAAGCAAGCGCGGAATAACGGGGGCGAGCATGGGAGGGCACGGCGCTCTTATTCTTGCCATAAGGAATCCCGAAATATTCGGCGCGGCAGGATCGACAAGCGGAGCCGTAAATCTTCTAAAACACAAAAACACGCTGCTTCTCGATAAAATTTTCGGAGACGAAGCCTCGACACAGGAATTGCGCAAAAACAACTCAGCATTCCATTTGGTAGAAAAGATGAATCCCGGTTCTCCCTATCTTTTTATCGACTGCGGATTCGACGATTTTCTCTTTGATGTCAACAAGGCACTTGCGGAAAAGCTAATGAAATTGAAAATACCGCACGACTTCACGTTCCGTCCCGGCGGCCACACACACGACTATTGGAACAACGCCATAGAATACCACATGCTTTTCTTCAAGAGATTCTTTGACGGAAAAATCAACAAACAAAACAAATAAAATGAAAACGGCAAAAGCGTTATTATTCACCGGCATACTCATACTGTCTTCGGCGTGCCTGCTGCGCGCCGGCGACGAAAGCGTGAGCGTTATAAACACAGCAAGCGCGTCAATGAACAAGGAGATTCCCGCCACCGTGGTCCTTCCTGACTCCTATGCGTCGGAAAGCGAAAAATCGTATCCTGTGATATATCTCCTTCACGGATTCGGCAACAACCATCTTGGGTGGATACAGCGAACGAAGCCATCGCTTCAAAAAGTGGCGTCGCAGTGCGACGTTATATTCGTATGCCCTGACGGATCCACAAGCTGGTATTGGGACGCGCCAAAAAAGCCCGAATTTAAGTACGAAACGTATGTGTCAAAAGAGCTCGTAGAACAAATAGACGCAAAATTCCGGACGGTAAAGTCGCCAAAAGGCAGAGCAATTACCGGTTTCAGCATGGGCGGGCACGGCGCGCTTTGGCTCGGCATAAGGCACCCCGATGTGTTCGGGGCGTGCGGCTCTATGAGCGGCGGGGTGGACATACGCCCGTTTCCGGAAAACTGGAAAATGAAGGAGTCTCTTGGAGACTATTGCCAGAACAGCAAAACATGGGACGACCACACCGTTATCAACCAGCTCCACAAAATAAATCCGAGAACCGCCCCTAAAATAATCATAGACTGCGGCACCTCCGACTTCTTCTACAACGTCAACGAAGAGCTGCATAAAAAGATGCTATACATGAGGATTCCGCACGAATACATTACGCGCCCCGGGTCGCACACGCACGAATACTGGAACAACGCCGTCGACTACCAAATTCTCTTCTTCCTTAAATTTTTCAACTCTAAATAGGAATAGGATAAGTACATGAATAGAACAATATTTGCAATCATTGCGGTTCTGACCGTCACAGCTCTATCGGCGAGAGAAAAATGGTCTGAGGAAAAGGCGAATTCATGGTACGCCTCACAACCGTTTTATGCCGGCGCAAACTTCATTCCGTCAAACGCCATAAACCAAATAGAAATGTGGAGTTCTGACACCTTCAGCCCAGAGACGATAGACAGGGAACTCGGCTGGGCGGCGGCCATCGGCTTCAACAGCATGAGGGTGTTTCTCAGCGACGTCGTGTGGGCCAACGAAGGCGAAAGGTTTTTCAAGAACGTAGACAAATACCTGGAAATAGCCGACAGACGCGGAATAAAAACCCTATTCGTAATTTTCGACAGCTGCTGGAATCCTGAATCGGCATACGGCAAACAGCCCGAACCCAAGCTTTGCAGGCACAACTCCGGCTGGGTAAAGTCCCCGTCGCTGTCGATAGTCAAGGACAAGTCGAAATGGGGAAAGCTTGAGGAATATGTAAAAGCCGTCGTGTCGCGCTACCGCGACGACCCGCGCGTTTTGGGCTGGGACGTGTACAATGAACCTGGAAACATAGGTTTCACTGTGATAGACGGAAACGAAAAAGGCGACGCCGCCGCGTTTTACGGCACAAAGGAGCTTTTGAAAAAAACATTCGAATGGGCGCGCTCCGCAAATCCGTCCCAACCCATAACGTCAGGCGAGTACTCCTCTGAAACCAGCACCGTAGGCAAAGTGTTTAACGCGCTGCAGCGCAGCGAATCCGACATAATATCGTTCCACTGCTACGGCGGCAAAAAACATCTGAAAACCATAATATCCAAGCTTCGCCGATATAACCGCCCGCTGTTCTGCACCGAATTTATGGCGCGCCCCGGCAGCCGCTTCGACCCTGAACTCGGCATGATGAAAAAAGAAAAAGTTGCCGCATATTGCTGGGGGCTTGTAAGCGGGAAGACCCAAACCATATATTCATGGAAGTTCAACAAAATGGAAAATCCCACTCCAGACATGCTTAAAATATGGTTCCACGACGTTTTCTTCGAAAGCGGAGTACCCTACAGCAAAAAAGAGGCGGAATATATAAAGAAAACCATGGGGGAATAGGCCCGCAGGCTGCTTGCAAAAATCAAAAAATCCGGGTGTTAAAACTTCACCCGGATTTTTTATTTTAAAACATGCTCCAAAAGCGGCCGAAACTCCGCATGCAAATAAAATCTCCGCCTGAAAGCGCGCGACAAAAACAGGTCTCTGATTTCTCCCGGCAGATTTAAACCACAGCGTAGCCGCAGGGGATTTTTATGGCGCGTTTTTTTGTTTTTTTGCCCGGATAGTTTAAATTATAGCCAACAGGCTACTTTTCCCTTATAAACGAAAACGGAAACAGTGGCAAGCCGTCGATATTGCGTATGCATGCGTCATTCTGCGGGAACGCGCTCCACAAATACCGCACGCCGTCTATAACGCGCCCGCCATCGGATTCAAACACTATCGTTGATCCTTCAAGCACGGCTTTTGCAGGTGTCCATTTTTCGCCGGAAAGGATTTCGAATCCGCCTGCATTCCCTGACATTTCGACCTTTCTGCCGAACGTTTCCAAAACCACTTCTGCCCTGCCGCCCGATAACTTGGCACATTTGAAAACGGGTGAAAACGGATAGACAGAAGCGTCGCCGTAAACCTCTGAAAGTGCTATTTTCTCCATTCTTTCTGCCACGGCGGACTTATTGCGCGGGTGAACGTCGTTTTTGTCGCCTACGTCAATTGTGCAGACGGTGTAAACGTTTTGCTTCCTTTGGGATACGCCGAGCTGGGCGTCCCGGACACGCGGCCAATTTTTTCCCCTTCCATACGAAGAAAGCTGCGCCTGAATAAAAGGCAGTGAGGAATCGCCGAAGCATTTTCTCCATGCCGCTATAAGCGTTTCGAGCTGCCCCTCAAAATTTTCCGCCGCCGGACCGTTTGCGTCCGATTCGCCCTGATACCATAGAATTCCGCGAACCGCATAGCCCGACAGCGGGGCGACTTTCGCGTTGAAGTTGTAAAACGGAGTGGACGAATGCGCGTAGGGAGAATCCTTAGACGGGGGCAGATAGTACCTATACGCTTCCTGGCGAATCTTTTTGCCGGCAAGTTTGGCCTTTGCAATGGCCTCTTTGCGGTCGGAGATTTTTTTAAGGTGCTTTTTTGCCGCCATTTCGTAGCCCCCTGAATCCCACTCTTTCATGGCCTTGGAAAAACTTTCCGCCCTCTTTTTAAGGTACGGATTTCCCGCGGCCGCCGATTCCGGCATCCATGCTATCATCGGAGAGCCTCCGAGGGAAGTGAACAGCAATCCAACGGGAACTTTTAAATCCGCCGCCAGCCTTTCGGCGAAATAAAATCCTATCGCGCTCCACAGCGGCACCGACTCCGGAGACGCCTTCTCCCAAGACGAACCTTCGGGCGAATCTTTTTGCGGCGTGCGCGACAACGCGAGAGAACAAAGAGAGCTCTTTTCGAACATTCCGAATTTTTTATCGAGATAGACGTCCGGAAGAAACTGCCTTCCCTGCCTGAAACAGCGCACCGACGGATAGTCCGCCCGCGCGGCTGCTGCCTCGCCGCCCTCGGTTGGAAGGAGCGGCCACGACATGTTGCTTTGCCCGCCCAAAACCCAAACCTCGCCGACGAGAATGTCGGATATTTTTTTCGAAAGCCTTCCGTTCTCAAAAAACTCCATCTCACGCGGCGTGCCGGAAGCCTCCATCGGCTCGAAAATGACGTTCCAAGCACCGCTCCCGTCTGCGCGGCTCCTTTTGATTTTTCCTCCGAACCTCACTTCCACTTCGGCGTTAGGCTCCGACCAACCCCAAATTTTTACGGGTTTTTCGCGCTGCAAAACCATGCCGTCCGAAATGGCGCGCGGCGTTTTAATCTCGGCTTGCGCCGGAGACGCAGCCACCACAGCGGCCGCAAACAGTAATATGATCCTCAACATGCGCCAATAAAACCAGCTTTCTTTCCAAAAATCAAAGAAAATTCGGGAACGAACGGAAAGCAAAAGGCGCTTTCCCAGCCTATTCTGAAAAATCACTTTCCGAACCTGCCGCCTCGTCGTTTACTTTATTATGCCATTGGCAACTAAAATATCCCCTAAAGAATCACTTTCCCGAACCTGCCGCCTCGCAGTCGTCCAGCACAACTCCCTTGACGGACTTGAGGCGGCAGCGGACACCCCCGCCCTTTCTTATAGAAACCAGAAGATATCCGCTTTCTGCGCTGAAAAATTTGGAATTCCTGTCGGGATATTTGTCCCCGGCGCAAAGCGACGTATTGTAGTACGGCACTTCGTCGTGGGCGCGCTCGAGATAATATCCGAACCCGCTCACGACAACCGTAGCCTTTGAAAAAAGGCGCCGCCAGATCCCTCCGGAAAAGTCGCGCATGTTTTGGGAGCGCTCGTTCATAATGGCAAACAAAAGCTTTTCCCTCGCGCCCCCCGCAATTTCCGCAAAGCGCGCATACTGCGCGCTGTCGGAGGAAAACGGCGAGCACGCCTGCCATGTTGTTCCAAAATCGCCAGTATGGCATAAATCCAAAGCCGCAAAAGTGGCATTGAACTCAGGAACCGAAAACTTCCAAAATTTGAACGGCTGCGGAAGTTTGAAAAACTCGCCGTAGGCGGATGCTGAAACGTCGTACACGGGCTCTTTAGGGTATTTTGTCCCGCGCGGGCGGATTTCCCTGTCGTGATTTCCAAGAACCGGCATTATCGGGGTGGACGCCAGAAGTGAAACCGGAAATTTTTTTATGGCGCCTTCAAAAGGCTTTAACGATCCGCCCCAAACGCCGCCCGAATGCAGCGCCGGAATATTGTCGCCGCACGTAAATATAATATGCGGCCTGTCGGCGGCTATCGCCGAAAAATCGACGTTCTTTGCGTATCCCAAATTTCCGATAAACACCGCCCTGAACTCGCCTTCAACAGGGTAGGCGTTTATCTTTGACGAAAACTCCCCTCCGGAAGAGTCGCATATTTTGTAGAATATTTCCCTGCCGACAGGCGAAACGGGAATCTTTACGCTGTGCAGGTTTTTTTCGCGCGAATCGCCTGCGCGGGTTTCGGCGACGTCCGATGAGCGGAAAAAAACCTCCGACGGAACCGGTTTTGAAGTCGTCCAATTTAAAACCACGTCCGACGGCGTCTCCGAGGAATGCGTAAGCCAAACGGAAACAATTTCCGCGCGCGAAACAAGCGCCGCGCAAAGTAGAAAGATTGCCAAAGGTCTAAACATTGCCTTCAGGCTATCCAGCGCCGCAACCGCGTCAACAAAATATCCGACCGCCAAAAAAACTTTACAACCCAAATTGAAACATATAAAATTTAACTATGAAAAAAATAATATTAAAATTTACACATATTTTTTATTTTCTATCACCTTTTATTTTATCTTCATGTATGGGAAGCGGCAATAAAATTGCCTTTGAATCTCCCAAAAGCGACAATCCACAAAATCCGCGCTTTGAGTTTTACGTCCCCTACAAACAGATTACAAGCACTCCCGGATACCACTGGTTCGCATATTACGACAAGCTCGAAACCGACCCCTCCGGCAGATACGTCCTCGCAATGCGCACCGACTTCGAGGACAGAACACCCACCGAAAAAGATTCGATAGAAATTGGCATGGTTGACACCCGTGACAACTGCAAGTGGATTCATCTCGGCAAATCGGACGCGTGGGGCTGGCAACAGGGCTGCCAGCTGCAGTTTATCCCGAACAGCAAAAACGAGGTAATATGGAACGACCGCGAGGGCGGAAAATTCGTGTCGCGCATAATGAATGTCGAAACACGCCAGATGCGCACGCTGGAGCACCCGATATATGCGCTTTCACCCGACGGCAAGTGGGCAATAACGGTTGACTATGCGCGCGTGAACGACATGCGCCCGGGCTACGGATACAAGGGAATCGCCGACAAATACGCCGACCAAAAAGCGCCTAAAGAATCGGGCATTTGGAAAGTCGATCTCAAAACCGGAAAAGCCGAGCTGTTGGTGTCGCTCGCCGACGCCGTGGCCATAAAAAATCCGTACGACGCCGAATTTACCGACGCGAAGCATTGGTTCAACCACCTCCTTGTTTCGCCCGACGGCAAGCGCTTCATATTTCTCCACCGCTGGCGTTTTCCCGACAAAGAGAGAAGCAAAAAATACAGGTACGTGGGTGGATTCGGAACGAGAATGTTTACCGCGGCCGCCGACGGATCGGACTTGCGCATCATAGACCCCTACAACTACACCTCCCACTTCATATGGGACAACGAAAGCAAAAACGTCCTCGCATGGACTAAAATCCCGGCCTACGGCAGCGGATTTTTCCTTATCGAAGACTCGCCGAAAGAAAATATAAGGCAAATAGGCAAGGGCATAATGAACCTAAACGGGCACTGCACATACCTTAAAAACCCCGATTGGATTCTCAACGACACATATCCGGACAAGAAAACCCGCATGCAAACAGTCTATTTGTACAATGTAAAAACGGGCAAGCGCATAGACATTGCAAAATTGTACATGTCCAAAAAACTTGGAAGCGAATACAGGTGCGACACCCACCCGCGGTCGACGCCCGACGGCAAAAAAGTCATAGTGGATTCCTCGCACAACGGGGGACGCCAACTGTACATCATGGATATTTCGGAGATAGTAAAGGATTGACCCTTCGTCTCGCGCCTACCGCCTACCTCAAAATTTCCGAATACGACGGATGCGGAAAGACAACCGAGCGCAAATCGGAAACGGTGGCTTTCTTTTTGAGCGCAAGCGCGCAAACTGAGATTATGTCGCCGGCGCGCTCTCCTGCAATATGCGCGCCCAAGACGCGGCCGTCGGAGGCGTTGTACAAAATTTTTGCAAATCCTTCAGTGCACCCGTCGGCCACAGCCCTTCCCAAGGCGGCAAAGGGTTTTTTCAGCACGCGCACGGCGTCTCCGAAAAGCGCCCTCGCCTCGCTTTCAGACATTCCCACCGAGGCTATCTCGGGGGTCGTGTACACGCACGAGCAGCATTGCCCGAACTCTTCGCAAGTTCCGCGCATAATCGAATCCGCCGCAAGAATCCCCTCGCGTTCGGCCGCATGCGCAAGGGCGGGAGGCCCGATTACGTCTCCCGCAGCGTATATGTTGCCGACGCTGGTGCGGTAGTTTTTATCTACGGACACAAAGCCCTGCGGGGTTGTATCCAATGAAAAACCCGGAGAAAGCACCGCCTCCAAATCGGGCCTGACCCCGGCGCACACGAGAAGGCGCTCAGCCTTCAAACGCTCCTGCCTCCCTTCGGAATCCACAATGCACTCCACCGCTCCGGACGGCCCGACGGAAGCCGAAAGCACCTTTGTGGAAACCATTATCTTTATGCCTGAGCGCCTTAATCGTCGGCGCAAAACGTCGGCGCACTCGGCGTCTTCGCGCGGCAGAATTCGGTTTTCGAACTCTACGAGGACGACTTTCGACCCAAACGAACTCCATATCTGCGCGAACTCGCATCCGATGGCACCGGCTCCGACAACGACCGCGCTCTCGGGCGGAGACGAAAATTTTAGAGCGCCTGAGGCAGAGACGATTATTTCGCCGTCGCATGCCACTGAAGAAGGTATTTTGGGCGCGCAGCCGACAGCCAATAAAATTTTTTCAGCCCAAATCTCCGCAACGCCGGATTCCGACGACACCTCGACAATATTTTTCGATATTATCCTGCCGAATCCCCTCACAAGCAAAACGCCCGTTTTTTTCAACATAAACTCCACGCCCGCGCGCAACTTGAGCTTTGCCGATTCCGCGCGCGCGACTGCATCGCCGAACGAAAGCTTGGCCGACTCATTGCCTGGGGAAGGGGAAAGCGCCGCCCTGCCAGCCGATTTTAAAAGGGACTTTGTGGGAATGCATCCGCAATTGAGGCAGGTTCCCCCGGGTTCGCCTCCGCAAACGCAGACGACTTTCAATCCGGATTCAGCAAGCCTTACGGCCGCCGAATATCCGGCGGGGCCGGCTCCCAATACAACAACGTCGAACTTTTCCATATGGGTTTTAAACTTTTAAAAAAAGTAAAATGCGGCGGACACTATCGCCGTCGGAACCAGCGCGCCGTAAAACAGGCCTACAGGAGACACCCCCCCGGAAAAATATTTTTTTAGCATGGCAACGCCAGCAGGATTGGGAGCATTCGCAATAATCGTAAGTCCGCCTCCGGCGACGGCCCCCGCCACAACCATATATTTCATCGTGTACGAAAAGTCCGGCACGAGCGAAGCCAGATACGTTATGGCGGCGTTGTCGTTAAACGCCGTGAGCGCAAGCGCCCCAAAAAACATTTCGTCTTTGCCCAAGCTCTTCAAGACCGGCTCTATCCACCAACCCTGCAGGCTCCCGTGCGTGACGAGCGCGGCCAAAAACAATCCCACAAGCAGCGGCGTTTTCAGGCGCATCTCATACTGATGCTGCCTCGTCGCCTCGACAAACGCCAGAAACAGCAAAAAGGCGAATATAAACAGAGCCGGATGGTGAAGGCTGTGCACCGTGAAAATAAGAAAACCGACGTGCACGGCCACAACCTTCCACGGAACGCGCGGATTTGCATACCCGCGCGCCGAGCGGGCGTCGGCGCGCTTCTGAAGCTCCGAAAATCCGCGGCGGAATAAAAAGCCGTACAACGCAACGCTTGCGACTATCCCGGCAACAGCCTTCCAGCCAAAATGCGAGAACATAAAAGGCATGCCCCAGCCCCACTGCCCCGCCACCATCAGTACGGGAGGAGCGCTAAAATGCGTAAGGGTTCCGCCCGCCGACACCGCAACAAGCAATATCCCAATAGTGGCATATTTGAATTTTAACGTGGGCTCGTGCACGAAAAACTTTTCCGACAAGAGCGCGGCGCAAATTGTTATCGCGGCGGGTTCCGTCACGAACGAGCCTAAAAGCGGCCCAATCGACAATATTGCGAACCACCATGCAAACACGCGCCCGCCACCAATTTTCGCAAAAAGATTAATTATGTCACCCGACAGCTGAATTATCGGGCGGGTAGCCGCCATGCACATGACAACAACCACGAACACCGGCTCCACGAATTTTTCGTCCACAAAAGTAAGCTTGTCGAGATACGCCGTAAAATCCCTCCAACCGTAAACGAACCAAAACCCCCCGAACAGAGGAATCAGCCAAAGTGCAAAAATAGCCTCCACTTCCCCCATAAGATGGAAAAATTCCGCCCAAAACGCGACTGGGCGTTTTTGTGCCTCATCGCTAAATTCACCGTGCTGTTCGCTGCGGCCTATCTCGATTCTCTGCCCAAGTTTAAGCCTCTCCGAAATCTCCAGAAAGCGCCTATGGCAGAAAGTGTGCAGTATCGCCAAAAAGAACACCCCCGTTGCGTACAAATTAAACGGTATTTCCCTCGCCCTGACGCAAAGTGTATTCCATAAACCCCCGCTTTCGGGATAGTCGGAAAGCGGAACCGGATATGCAAAAATATCGGCGGCGTGCGCGCCGGCAGGGTACGCAATAAAAAACGCAAGAAAGACGAATAATATGCCGTTTCTGAACATACGAAAACGAAGAATAAAAGCGATGCAACCTTTGTAAAGCAAAGTCGCCTTAAAAAAACTCGATTTTTTAAAAAAAATATCTTGACAATTGAAACAAAATCAAAAAACTAAGCGTCAAGATATAAGGATTACGATTTCTCCTACGGGAGATGGGGTAAATAAATAAAGTAGAAAACAAACTGGCCGGCAACGTGGGGGTACGTTGCCGGCCTTCTGTTTTTCATGTGTAGAAAAAATAATAAAATGTACATATCAACGGGAAAGCCGACTTCGCAAAAGTAAAGCCGATAAATCGTGTCGCTGCCAAAAGTTGCTGAAAAGGATTTTTGAGTTTAGAAAAACACCCTATTTTAATATTTCCTCCAATCATTCCGCAAACACCTCTAGCCAATACCAATGTCAGTAGAAGTTACTGAAAGATGCCTCATCAGAATAGAATATTTAACATATAAATTTTTTATGCTTTTATAGACGCAAGCCAAGTTTCGGTTCTATTAGCTTCATCTTCACGCGAAAGCTCTCTCCGTTATCACGGCGCTTTTGGCAGACCTTATTTAATTTCTGGTTTCTCGACACAGCCCTCACAATTTTACCTTACGGCAATATCACTCTATCTTTA
>CALXLM010000017.1 GCA_944389195.1 uncultured Opitutales bacterium | reverse complement strand
CGCGGCATCGGCCAGCGAAGCGGATTGCGCGGGAAGCTCCGCATTGAAGAAACGCCTCAGGTCGGCGGCAACCGCGCCGCCCATGGAATCGTAAAAATCCGACTTCTCCGAAAGCGCTGAAGCGTCGCGCACAGATTTGCGGGCGTTCGACAGGCGCAATTCAAGTTCGGCGGCCTCTTTGGCAAGATCTGCTATCCTTTTTTCGGCTGCCGAACGCTCAGTTTCAATGCGGGAAACCGCCTCGGCGTCCGCCGCCCGAGCGCGTTCAAGCTCGCTCTTGGCCCAATCCGCAGAAGGCGACGCAAAAACGCACTGCGCGCCAAGCAACACAACGGCAGCCGCAAAACAAGCGCGAATTTCAACGGACATTTTCTTTCACCCTTTCCACTTTTAGGACGGCTATACCCCCGGATTCACCGCCCTCGGCACGAACGAATAATCCGGTTGAAACCGACGTTCCTGAACGCCTTACAGCTTCATCCGCTTCGCGCAGGCGCGCGAGCATTTCCGCAAGGGCCCTTACCTTTTCGGGAAGGGTTTTTGCCTCGAATTTTTTTACGGGCGCACCCGCAGACTCGAGCACAGCGACCGCCCTCTTGTCCGAAAGCAGCTGCATATACTTTAAGTCGAGAAACGCGGATGCCCTTTCAAGCGAAGATTCGTCGCGCTGGATTTTTTTTACGACAACCTCGCAAGTTTCGAGCATTGCTGCTGCCCCACGCTCCGCCTCAGCAATCTTCGCGCGCCTTGACTCGACAAGCGCCCTG
The DNA here is from genome assembly GCA_944389195.1 of uncultured Opitutales bacterium. Taxonomy (GTDB): domain Bacteria; phylum Verrucomicrobiota; class Verrucomicrobiia; order Opitutales; family Intestinicryptomonadaceae; genus Merdousia. The sequence continues at coordinate 114,471 of CALXLM010000017.1, read as the reverse complement.
TACGACTTCTCGAGGGTTTCGAGGCGGCTCTTCTCGTCGTTCCAAAGGGCCTTTTTGCGTGCCGTTCCCGCCTCTATGCGCGCCGCTTCCGCAAGCGCGGCGTCGAGGTTTCCGAATTTCATATTTGGGACGGTGTCACCGAACGCCGCCGCAGCAAACGCAGCGCACGCCGAAAACGCAAACACAACAAATGTTCCGCCCGTATTCATCAGTCGAGCTTTATGCGTATGACCTTAGTCTCCTTCAAGTCCTCGGCCAAAATGACGAGTTCCTTCGCCTTTTCGTCAGACGCGATTTTTGAAAGCTCGCCCACAGCCTGTTCATATGACGACACAGGCTGTGAGTTTATCTCTTTAATTAAATCTCCGACCGAAAGCCTGCTCGGCATTGCGGAAGCCGCCGGACTGTTCGGCTTGACGTATTTTACAATGGGTGCGTCTATCTTCTTGTCGATCGCCTTTCTGGCTATGGCGTCGTCGAAGATGTACTCGCGGACAGAAAATCCGAGCCGCTTAAAATATTTCGTTTTAGACTCCCTTTGTGTTTTGGGGTTTTCGGCGACTGAAACCTCGAAATCTTTGGGAGCGCCGCTTCCCCTTATCACCGAAAGTGTTATTTTGTCGCCTTTTTTTGCGCGCGCGTACTTCAGCCAGAAATTATAGATGGCGTAATTGTCGAAACTCATCTCTACGGCTTTTCCGTTTATTCCTACAATAATGTCGCCCTTGGACAACCCTGCCTGAGCTGCTGGCGAATCTTTAGCTATGTCGCTCACCAAAAACGCGCTCTTCTTGCCGATGCCCATCATTTTGGCCACGTCGCGCTTTAAAACCTTCGTGTTGACTATGCCTATCCAACCATGTTTGTCCCCGCACGGTTTTGCAGGAACATACTTCAATATTTCGTCAAGCTCCTCAGGAAACATAAAAGTGTCGGTAGAAAGCGGCGAAACAAGGTTTACGGGCATTCCGTTAATCTTATTGGCGTACAGAAGACGCATATTGGCGGCCTGCGAGCCACCCCAGCCCACAAAATTTCCAGAAGTGTCGAAAACCGCCGTTCCAACCGCCGCAACCGGAGACATTGTTTCGCACCTTAAAATCGGGCGGCGCCCTATGTCGGAAACCGTGGATTTCATATAAAAAGGCTCGAACAGAAACTCCTCTCTCTGTATTCCGACCCCCCAAACCTCCTGGCCGAGCGAAGCCTTTGCGCGGTGAAACTTCGTGAACGGAACCATCTCTTTGGGCAGTCCGCCTTTGATTTTTAAGAAATGGACACCCGAAACGCCGTCCGCGCCCAAATATTCCGCCGGATATCCGTCCACATCGCCGCCGAAAATAAAAATCTTAAAATCTTTCAGCTCGTCGTGCCTTACCCTTAGGGGAATTTCATTGGAGGGAACAACTACCAAACCGTCGCCGTCGGCAACCATTCCCATGGTTAAAATCTGCCTTCTGTCCTCCTCAAGCTCAAGGGTGTACTTTACCGCAACCGCGCACTTCGCGCGTTCTCTGAACACATCATCAAATGAAACACCGAACGCGTGCGTGCAAAAATATGCGCACAACAATATAAAAAGACTCCTTAACATGACTCCGCAATATCGCAAAGAAACCCGAGCTTGGCAACTATTTTATAACCCAATCGTACGGATACGAAGAAAGTTTGCGCGCTCGGTTCTTTTGAACCGCAACAGTGTCCTCAATCCGGCACCCGCCGACGCCGCGGTAATAAAGACCCGGTTCCACGGTCACGACGTTTCCGGCTCTCAATATGCATTTTCTGGGGCTTATGGACACGCTTTCGTGTATTTCAAGTCCGACGCCGTGGCCGGTCGAATGGAAAAAACCGCTCCACCCGTCGCTGCCGTTTTCCGTAAAATAGCCGTTGGCCTCAAAAAACGACTCCACCGCAGAATGGATTGAAGCGCCGTCTGCGCCGTCGCGAATTTTAGACAAAGCCAATTTTTGCGCAGCCAAAACCGTTCCGACAAGCCTCTCCTGCGCGCGGCTGGGTTCGCCTTTTAAAAACGTGCGCGTCATGTCGCCAAAATACCCGCTTGACCTCAGCCTCGGGAATATGTCGGCAACGATAAGCGAACCGGCCACCACGGCCCCCCGCCCAACTTCGTGGGGATCGCATGCCTGGTCGCCGCAGGCGACTATCGTGTCGGCGGCGTCCGCGCCGAGGGACAAAGCGGCACATTCAACCTCGAACCTGAGAATTTCGCTCGTCAGGGGCGCGCCGCGCCACACGAGTTTTTTCCCGACCGCCTTCGACCTCCTCAAAATCTCCTCGATGCGGGCGAATCCCGCCGCCGCGACTCCGTTGGCCTTTTTTATTTCCGCAAGCTCGCGCGCGCTTTTTACGGCGCGCTCGGCGAGCAGCGGAGAATCGGAAACGGCGACGTCAAAACCGCGGCGCCTGAGCTTCTCGAGATGCAACGAAGGAAAATCCGGCGGCACCGCGACCGCCGCAACTCCCCTTCCCTTTAGAAGCCCGGCAAGTATGTCGGTGTCGTCGGCGCGCCTGCCGGGAAACATGCGCTTGGAAAGCTCGGAAGAATCGAAAACTATGTCCAAATGCCCGCATTTCGACAATCTGCCGTATTCCAGCGCCCCGATAAGCGCGCATTTTTTACCCCCGAGAGTGAACGCGTAAAACGGATCATGAATCGGCACGCCCGTAAAATACATCATATCGGCGTTCGATCGGCAGGATCCCCTCAAAACGATTTCCCTTTTCATTCTTTTTATTATTGCGCCAACAAGGCAAATGTACAGATTAAAAGGTATGGCGAATTTTATAAAAAGCTTTCTTGCTTGCGCGGCGTTAGCAGCGCTTTCGGCCTGCGCGCAAAAGGACGGACAAACGCCAGCCGGCTTCGACACATACTTTGACATGTCGGTGGACGGAATTGCGTTTCGCGCACAAATGGCTGTAAAAGACGTCGAAAAAATGCGCGGCCTCATGTTTAGGGACAGTCTCGGGGAAAACGACGGCATGATGTTCGTCTATCAAACCCCGTCGAAAGCTTCATTCTGGATGAAAAATACATATATTCCCCTCGACCTTGCTTTTTTCGACAAGAATGGAGTGCTTACAGAAGTAAAAAAACTTTATCCGCAAAACCTCGACTCCGTGGTGTCGGCACGCTCCGACATTCTTTACTGCCTTGAAATGAATTCTGGGTGGTTTGAAAAGAACAAGATATCTTCCGGGGCCAAACTCGACGCGGAAAAGCTCAAAAAAGCGCTTAAAGCCCGCGGCTTCACAAAATGAAAAAATATTCACGCAAACAGAAATTTCTTTTGCTACTGACGTCCTCTGCCATAGGGGCGTCTGTTTACGCCGCGGCATACTCGCTCAACAGCGCGGAAATGACAGAATGGCAGCGGGCACAAAAAATAGACTTTAAGGCCAATACCGGAGCCACAAAATTCAAGGCTCAAATAGACTCGCTATCAGCGGGGGGCATCGCATTCTGTCTGTCCGCCGCCGCCATAATAGCACTCAAAAAACTAACGGAAAAAAAATGAGCGACACGATTGCAGCACTATCCACACCCTCGGGGGAATCGGCCGTGGCTTTGGTGCGCCTTAGCGGCGGCGACTGCCGGCGCATTGCGCGCGAAATTTTCGGCAAACAGACAATAGCCCCGCGAAGCGCTAATTTTGGAATTTACAGGGACCTGTGCGGCAACTTCCTCGACGAAACCATATACGCGTTTTTCGCCGCCCCGTCCTCGTACACCGGGGAGGACATGCTGGAAATATCGTGCCACGGAAACCCGTTCATAGTCCGCAAAATTCTCGACGACCTCATTGCGCGCGGCGCGAGGGCCGCGCAGCCCGGAGAATTTACCAGAAGGGCGTTTATGAACGACAAGCTCGACCTATCCCAGGCAGAAGCCGTGGCTTTGGTTATCGGCGCCAGAAGCGCGCGCGCCCTCGAAGCCGCGCAAAAGCAGCTGGCTGGAGAACTCGGCAGGCGGATAACAAAACTGTCCGATTCGCTCATGGACATGCTCGCCATGGCGGAAGCCTACATAGACTTCCCCGAAGACGATCTTCCACCGGAGGATGAACGCTCGCTTATAGAATCGGCAGACTCACTCTCCAAACAAATAGAAAGCCTGCTTGAAACCGCAAAATATTCTCACCTTGTGCATCGGGGCATAAACGCCGTAATAACCGGTTCTCCCAACGCGGGGAAATCGTCGCTTTTAAACTCCCTCGTCGGCGACGAGCGCGCAATCGTCAGCGAAACGGCCGGAACGACGCGCGATTTCATAACAGAAACCGTGCTTATCGGAAAATATTCGCTAAACCTCACCGATACCGCGGGCCTGCGGGAACCGCGCTCGGAAATAGAGGCAAAAGGCATCAAGCTGGCCGTCGAAAAGCTGAAGCTTTGCGATATACGGCTGCTCGTTCTCGACGCGGCCTCCCCGATGCCGGACCTCCCGGCGGAAGCCGCAGGCACATTCTCTCCACAAAATACGATAATAGCATTGAACAAATGCGACCTTAAAGATGCAAAGCCCTCGGAATTCCAAAACTTGTCTTCCCGGTTTGAAACCGTGGAAGTTTCCTGCCGCAAAGGTTTCGGAATTGACGCGCTGCGCGAATCAATCATAAAGCTTATTGAAAAGTTTCACATAAGGGCGTCGGCAGACGACGTCCTTGTGGGCGCCCGACATGCTGCCGCGCTTGAACGCGCTTTGGTTTCCGTAAGGGAGGCGCGCAAAAAAGTCGCCTCAGGAGCCGCCGGAGAGCTTGTGGCCTCCGACTTGCGCGAAGCTCTCAATTCGCTCGGGGAAATCCTCGGCAAAACCGACAACGAGGATGTTCTCGACCGCATATTTTCAAAATTCTGCATCGGCAAATAAACCCGGCATACGGCGCGCGGACGCGTTCGCATTTGTTGTTGACTTGGCAGAAAGCTGTAATAAAAACTCTAATATTTTATACTATAACCGTCGAGCCAATGTGGTATTATTCTAAAAACAACAAACAAATCGGCCCCATTTCGGATGCGACCCTGTTAAATCTTTTTTCCTCCGGAAAAATAGGCAAGCGCACGCAGGTGTGGTCGCCTACCCAAAAAAAATGGCTTCCGCTGGAAGAGTCGGCTATCGGCAAAAACTATCTGAAAAAAAGAACAAACCAACATTTGCTTCAACTCGACAAATTAACCTACATTTTCAGGGCGCTCCTCTTCGTCCTCACTTTTTGCTTCGGATACAAAATTTTCTTCCTGTTTGAAACGCTCGATGCCTATTCGGCGTATATCGCAATAGATTCGCCGACGGAAAAACTGCAAATCGCGCTTGTTTGCGCCGAAAACGCCATGCTCGACAATCTGATATCTTTCATATTATTTGTGATTTTTGTATTCTCGGCATATTTCGGATACAAATGGCTCGACGCGGTATCGTCGATATCGGGAATGCTTTCAAAAGACTATGCCCATTCATCGATATCGGTCGTTTGCTCGTTTTTTGTACCGATATTCAACATGATAGCGCCCTATAAAATAATATCCGACATTATGGAGGCTGCCCTAGGGGAAAAGAATTTCAAAGTGTACCATTTTTCCATCATATTCATCTGGGGGATATTTTGGCTGTCTTCAATCTTTACATATTTTGCAGAGACTTGCCTCATTCCAGAAAAGTGCATGCCCGACCAAATAGTTCCATTTTATTTTGCAAAAATCTTTGCCACTGCCGTTTATATGGCGACCGCGTTTATGACGCTCATTCTTGCAAGTTCAATCTATTCCATGCAAAGCCGCCGACTGAAAATGGCCGAAAACTATTGATTTCCTAAACCTAAACTAACAACCAAATGCGCGCTTCAATGCCGCGCGCTTTTCTCCCTGTTAACTGAGCGCCACACGTCAGCCTACTCTGGAGAGGAAAAATTCAAATCCACAAATACGGGTCTATGGTCGCTCGCATTTCCCCATGTCCCCCATACTTTCGCAAATTCCGATACAAAACGCATAGCCTGCTCCGATATAAGGAAGTAGTCGTATTTGAAAAATTTGTTTTTCCTGTTCCAATAGTATGTATCGCCGTTCCCGCGCGAATCCGACTGGTTAACGATGTCTACGCGAAGTGTCTCCAAATTTCTGATAAGTGCGGAGGAAGGTTCCTGGTTGAAATCTCCGGCAATTAAAATATTGCCGCAACCGGCCGTCTCGCCGGCTATTCTGGACGCTATCGCCCTCAGTTCGGCAAACCTAAAAGGCGTGAAATTTTCGTCAGACTTGCGTGCGCCGTGCGCGCTTTTAAGATGCACGGTAAACGCGCACCATTCCACGCCGGACGTTTTAAAACGGGCGCCGAGAGTGCCCCTCGGAGACATGCGGTTGTCTCCCCTAAACTTAAACTTTATGTCGCAGCAATCCACAAAACCCACCGGTTTTATCCTCGACATTATAGCCAAGCGGGAAGGCGAATCGTAGCGCGTCACGGCTATATACGGATAAAAAAGCTTCTCCCTTGCCAAATCCGCCCGCAACTCTTTCAGAAATTCCATGTCGCCCATTTCCTGAATAAGCACGACGTCCGCGTTTATGGACAACAGGCCCTTTCTAAGTTCGGCTTTTTCAATCTCCGGTTTGGGAGCCTGCACATATCTTCCAGCCACATGCCTTCCAGCCACCGAATAATTGCGCACGTTCCAACTGCACACGCGTACCCTTCCCGGAATCGAAGGCGCGTTTCCGCCCGCGCCGGCTCCGCCGTACTCGACGATTGCCCCGCCGGAATCGGGAAGTCCGCCTTCGGGAACTATCTCAGGAGAAAAAAGCGACCACAGCAGCCACAGCAACAATATTGCCAACGCCTGGCACGCGCGCTTAGGCGTAATCTTGCCGAACTTACGCCGGCTGGTACGGAGACGTTTCACGGTTTCCCAATGCGATTTTCTCAACATATTTCGCCAGAATGTCGAACTCCAAATTAACCAATTTTCCGGCAGCGCACTCCCCCAAGTTCGTGACCTCCAAAGTGTGCGGAATAAGCCATACGGCAAGAGAATCGCTGTGCGCTTCCGCTATTGTAAGCGATATTCCGTCTATGGCAATGCTGCCCTTATAAACAACATACTTTGAAAACTCCGGCGGAACAGAAACGCGCAAATAATGATTTTTCCCCTTCCTGCAGAATTCGACGACAGAACTGCGCGCGTCAACGTGTCCGCTCACGAAATGGCCGCCCAGCCTGGCGTCGGCGGCAAGCGGGCGTTCGAGATTCACAAGCCCACCCTTCCGCAAACCCTCAAAACTGGTCAGCCTTACGGTTTCGTCAAGAAGCTCAAAACCCGCCGTATTCCCCATCTTTTCAACGAGAGTGAGGCAGCAACCGTTGCATGCGAGGGAATCGCCGATTTTAAGCGAATCCGACACGAACGCGGGCGTATCCAAACGCAAAAACCAAGCGTCCGAACGCTCCTCGAACGACTCCACTTTCCCGACGGCCTCAACAATGCCCGTAAACATAAAAAACTCCCTCTAAAATTATTAACATGCTATGCCGCCCCAATAAACCGAATAAAACTTTCTTGTCAAGGTTTTGCCGGAATGAAAGTCAGCCGCCGCATAGAGATTCCCGTGTGGAAAACGCCTGAATATCGCCCCATTGCCGCGCGCGGACGCGCAGAAACGCCGGGGCTGACGTTCTATTTAAGATACCCCCTCTTTTTTGAATACAGCCTGTCGTGTATCAACTTTTCGAGGCGCATCAGCTGGTAATCGGACCTTTTTGAAAGTATCGACTCCAAACCTTCCATAAACGACTCCGGAGTATAGTTTGCCGACTCAAGCAAATACATTATTATCGCGTCCCTGTGCACCCTCAAATAAGATTTCTTCTCCTCCCCCTTCGGGGCTATGCCGTTAGAGGTGTGCCCCATTATCTTTCCGGTGTAAAAACTGTCCCTTATGAATTGGTCGGAGCGCCCTATGATATTGCCCGCCTCCTTGGGGCTGAACCATTCCTGCCCCTCCGGCATGAGCGACGCAAAATGTTCCATCGGATCTATGGGGTGGCCGCTTTTCATATCGACTCCCCCTTTCTGCCGGGTATATATTTTGTAATATTATTTACCATATGCAATTATTTTATTGAGATTCAGATTATTTTAGTTCATTTTAAAGGCGCTCTATTATTAAAAAAAGATAAATAATGTCAATAAAAAAATAGAAAAATTCTACTTTTATGAAAAAAAATGTAAAATTATATAGCAATCCGCTGTTTGCGGAAAGGTTTAGAACCCTCATGAGCAACCGCAACGTCAGGCTGAACGACATCGCTGAGATAGCGGGATGCGCCGTGAGCACCGCGAGCACATGGCGGAGGGGCAGAATGCCCAGAAAATACCAGACCGTCGAAAAAATAGCCGAATTTCTATCGGTTGACGCCTCTTATCTTTCCGGAGAATCGGACAATGGCGGATTTATGCCGCTTTTTTCGAACTCCAAGCCGGAGGGTGAGCCCACGGCGATCGGGCGCGAGATAAGGGCGCACATAGAAAAACTCGTCGCCGCATCCGACGTCTCCGCGCTAAAAAGGCTGAAGGCAGAACTTGAAAAGAACTTTCCCGTGGACGCCGGGCGGAGACTTGCCTCGCCAGACGCCCACCAGCCGGAACCGCGGACAAAAGCGCGGCGCCAAGCATGACGCGGCGCATTATACAATACGTGTCAAGCCCCGCTTAAAAAATCAAAAAAAAGTTTGCCCCCGCCGCGCCTTTTTATTTTCATCTCGCCTATGGGTTCAAACAGACCAGCATATACGGCGTCCGAAGAGGTTTGGAACTCGGCCACGCACGGCGTCGGAATACTTTTCAGCGTCGCCGCGCTTGCGGTCCTCGTGACCTTGGCGGCCGTTTACGCCGACACATGGTCTATAGTTTCGTGCGCGATTTTCGGGGTGTCGATGATGGCGGTATATACGGCGTCGTCGTTTTACCACGCCGTGCCGTTCGAGCGCGCGAAGAAAATACTTAAAAAATTCGACCACATAGCAATATACTACCTGATAGCCGGAACGTACACCCCCTTTCTTTTGGTGAGCCTCCGCATGCCCTCACCCGCCACGGCATGGATTGTGTTCGGGATTATATGGACGCTCGCCATATTGGGAACGGCGCTTAAGCTTTTTACGTCGGGTTCGGGAACGAAATGGTGGTCGATAGGCTTGTACCTGATGATGGGGTGGCTCGTAGTTTTCATATCGGGAAAGCTGTTTTCCATAGTTCCAGCGACAGGCATAGTCTTTCTGTGCCTCGGAGGCCTTTTTTACACCGGAGGCGTCCTCTTTTACATGAAAAAAAGCTGGATGTACTCGCATGCCATATGGCATATTTTCGTGCTGCTCGGCACAATTATGCACTTTTTTTCAGTATTGTTTTCGTGCGTGTTCATATGACGGATTTAAACATAAAAAACATTGTGGGCCAAATCGATTCCCTCGTGAAATCCTGGAACGGAAAGCGCCCCTCGTGGGACGAATATTTCATCTGCACCGCGATACTTATATCGTCCCGCTCGACATGCAGCCGCTTGAATGTCGGGTGCGTCATGGTAAGCGGCGGGGAGCATAAAAACAGGATTATCGCCGCGGGATACAACGGGTTTCTTCCCGGCGCCCCTCATGCGTCGTGCGTGCGCGACGGGCACGAAATAGCCACTGTTCACGCCGAACAAAACGCCATATCCGACGCGGCAAGGCGCGGCGTATCTCTCAGCGGGGCGACGGCATACATAACCCATTTCCCATGTGTCAACTGCGCAAAAATCATGATATCGGCCGGGATAAAGTCGGTGCGCTACCTGCACGACTACAACAACGACGACATCGCCCTGAAACTTTTCGCCGAATCCGGCGTATCGATAAAAAAACTCTGAATGAGAAACTGCTACAGCGACTATTCGTGGAATTTTCTGGCGGCGTCGCCTTCGTTCGACGGCCCGTTTTTTGAGGAGTCGGTCGTGCTTGTCGTCGAGGACGGCGAGGACGGATCCTTCGGGGTTATAGTCAACAAGCCGACAGGGAAAACGCTCGGTGAAATCGACGGCACCTTTATTGGAACCAAACTTGAAAACGTAGAGGTTTTCGACGGCGGCCCCATGTCGAGGGAAAACGTAAGCTTGGCAATCTGCTACGATAACGGAAAGGACGAAGGCGCCTTTTCATTCGGCATTTCCCCCAAAAAAGCCATCGAAATTTTTGAAAAAAACGCGGACGCTAAATTGGCCGCATACGCCGGCTATGCGGGCTGGGCCGCCAACCAGCTTAAGGGGGAAATAGGCGAAGGCACGTGGGTGGTATCGAACGCCGACGTAAACATCATATTCGACTCCCCGGCTGCGGACATGTGGAGGCGCGTCGTATTGCGCGAATGTCCCGAATTCTCAGGGCTTGTCCCACCAAAAAGCGCCCCCTCGCTAAACTGACGGGGCGGCGTTCAGAAAAACACCTTTATAGCAAGAGTCCAGAACATGTGGACGGGATAGCGCTGCGTATTGTATTCGGCCGAACGCAAAGTCCAATTCAAATCCGCCTGCACGATATCGTAGCGCGCCGAAATTCCCGCCATTACCTCTCCCACGAGCCATTTCGGAACCACGCTTCTACTGTCCCTGTAGGTATTTCCGTCGAGAGTGATGTCATAGCCGACAAACCGCGCCGCGCCGCCGCCATACATGAAGCAGTGCCAATCAGGCGAAGAATCGGACGGACGCCATTCGACGTCGTTCCCGTCAGAAGCGTCTATCCTGTTGGGCATGAACGAATACGGCATGTTAAAACCGAACCTTACGAAAGCGCGCGCCCTGCCCTGCGTCATCACGTTTCCAAGTTCGGCGCCGAGAGAGCCTATAACATCTGCGGAAAAGTTGTCCGTAATTGCGGCCCTCCACAATCTTTCAGAATGTTCATACGCCACGATTATACCGGGCTCGTTTTCTATTTGGTTGTGCCACCCCCTCGGCCAGTCGGCGTCGATTATGCTGTGGAAAAACTTCTGGGCGTCCTCTGCAAGGGAAAGCGGCCCAACAACTCCGAGATTTACCGTAAGTGAATCAAGCCTGTTTTCCGACGCCAAATGCGCCCCGAAAGCCGCATAGAGCCAGCCGGCATACGGGCGGTCGTCCAAAGGAGGGTTGGGAATGTTTATATCGCTCGACACGCACATCTTTTGCCCTATCGAAACCGTCTGGTATGCCTGTCGCACGTCGGGGACAAAAAGATTCAAAGCAGCAAATTGAACTCCGCTTGTCCAAAAATCGTCTCCGAACCCGGTGTACGAAAGCTTGAGGCCGTTCGTATAGTAGCGGTCGGAAAAATAAATATCGTTTTCAACGCGGAGAGACACAACGTCCCTCTTACCGACGTCCTTTTTTTGCTCCGCAACCTGCGCGTCCAGTGCGGCGGCGGATCCTAAAACGAGCAGAAAAATTGACAAAACCGAAACTCGCATCATACTTACGCCAATATGAGAATTACGTCCGGCATTGCAAGAGGAATCTCTCTTGAGGCTCCGAAGGGAAATTCGACGCGCCCCGCAACCGACGCATCGAGGCAGGCAGTCTTTTCCTCCCTCGGAGACTCCGTTTGCGGAGCCAACGTACTCGACGTGTTCGCCGGCACGGGATCTTACGGCCTCGAGGCCGCAAGCCGCGGAGCATCAAAAATAACCTTTGTCGAAAACGAGAGGCTCGCCATCAAATGTTTGGAGCGCAACGCCTCACGCGTTGAAAAAGTGCTTGCCTCAAACGGCGCAACCGCCTCATTCAACATTCTGCGGACAAACTGCCTAAACGCCTTCGATACCCAAAGACGCCAAAATTTTGACATTATTTTCGCCGATCCCCCTTATGAAATGTTATCGAACGCGGAAGCCCTTTCCAAAATCCTAAACCTTTTTGCGCAAGTATCCGGCCAAGATTCGCTATTAATATTGGAGGCTCCCGCGGAATTTGAAATGCCCGCCGAAACTTCGGACGGAAAATTCGCGTTTAAAGTTCTAAAGCGCCTCGGGAAAAAATCCAAAGGCAAGCCTTCACATCTAATATTCAGAGTTCAAAAGATATGAACGAAATCGACACAATCGTCGAAACCGCAATAAGGGAAAGGGCAACCGACATACATCTGTGCGAAGGGCTCGAACCGCGTTTCAGAATAGACAACAAGCTTGTCGAGGCGAAGGGGCTTCCGCATTTGCCGCCTAAAACCGCTGCGGAACAAATTCTTGCCAAAGTGCCGGAACACCAAAAAAGCAAATTTGAGGAAAGCCTGCGCAACCTCCGTGAAATAGACTTGTCGTTTTCGAGCGTATCGCAGGCGAGAGTTAGGGCAAACATTTACATGTGCGAATCCGGCATGCAAATCGCGCTTAGAATAGTTCCCAACAAGAGGCTCACGGCCGCCGAAATAGGCATGCCGTCTCCCATAGCCGACATATGCAAGAGAAAAAGCGGGCTTTTTATCGTAACCGGTGCGAGCGGTTCAGGAAAGACGTCAACGCTGGCGGCGATAATCGACATTATAAACGCTTCGAGAAACCTCCATATCCTCACGATAGAGGATCCAGTAGAATATCTTATAAAAAGCGAAAAATCGCTCGTATCGCAAAGGGAGGTCGGAAGGGACTCGCAAAGTTTTTACAGCGCGCTTAGGTCGTCGGTGCGCGAGAATCCGGACGTTATAATGCTCGGCGAAATGCGCGACCTTGAAACGACGCGAACCGCCATAGAACTCTCCGAAACCGGACATCTTGTTTTTGCCACACTCCATACGCGCACGGCAGTCTCCACCATCGACAGGCTTATAGGCCAGTTCCCCGCCGCCGAACAGCCGCAGATCAGGCTGATGATTTCCGACAACCTTATAGGAATTCTCTCGCAAGTTCTGCTTGCAAAAAAATCCGGCGGCCTTATAGCCGCATTCGAACTATTGACGATGACGCCCGCCGTGAGGAATCTGATAAGAGAGCAAAAAGTCACACAAATTTTGAATGTCATTCAGACAAACAGGCAAATCGGAATGTGTACCATGGAGGACTCCATGCTGAATCTGGTTGAACGCAACGTAGTATCCCCTTCGGAGGCAATGGCAAGGGCGTTCAGGCCGCAAGAGCTTCTACAAATGATGCGCGAATCCCCCAAAGTTCCGCTTTCGGAAATTGCAGGGCTTAAATAGGCAAAAAACCGCCTAAAGCATTTTCCGGGCATTTACCGCAATTCCCTGACAAAAACCTTCGAGTGCCTTCCAGAAGCCTCGTATTTCTCAAACCGCTTTTTAGGTAGGCTCGACGGGGAAACTTCCGTAAATTTGCATACCTCCGCAAAAAACGGAGCGCTTTTTGTGCTGAGAGCAAAAAGTTTTTTGTACCCCGCCCTTCCAGCCTCGCGCACTACGAAATCAACCATGCGCGTGCCGACATCGTGCCCCTGGTAAAACGGCTGGACATGGAGGCTCGCAAGTTCCGCCGCGCCGTCCGAAATATCGAGCAAGCTAACGAACGCAATTATGCTTCCGTCCATCTCGTAAACGAAATATGTGTCTATTTTTGACTCTATCTCCTCACGGCTTCGATAAACCAGATTTTGTTCCCGCGCGGAATTTTTCGACAAAGTATAAATAATGGGAGCGTCTTCCGGAAGTGCCTTTCTGATTTTCTGGTATTCGTCGGAATAAATCATCGTTCCGCAACCCACCTTTTCAAACAGTTCCGTAAGAAGGCACGCGAACTCACCGCCATCAAGTATGTGTGCACGCTGTGTCTTTGTTGATTCGAGCGCCCTTACGGCGCATTTTACCTTGGAAAATACGCGCGGGTCTATAAGCTCGCGTCTGCTTTCCATAAGCGACTTTGCGTCCTCAAGGGGAACGGCCACGGCTTTCTCGTCCCCGACCATAAGGCCACGCGTGGCGGTAAGGAAAATAAGCTTTGTGGCCCCCAGCCCGACGGCCACGTCCGCGGCGAGAAGGTCGGAGTTTATTCTGAAAACCCTTCCTTCCCGATTGACCGCCATGGGAGTCATCACCGGTATCATTCCCAGCGACAAAAGGTTTTCAAGCGTCTTAAAGTCTATTTTTTCTATGCGCCCGGCGTTGAGATAGTCAACCCCCGAAAGTATGCCTACCTCGGTTGCACGTACTGCATTTGTAGAAACGCACCTGATGTTTTTTGTGGCGAAGGCGTCTATTATCGTCTGCAAAACCGTCGCGGAAACTTCGCGAGCTATCGAAAGCGTTCTGTCGTCAACAGGATTGTTTCCGTATATGTCGCTCAACTCTATGTTTTTTTCCGCCCCGACGTCCTTCAGCTGCTTGCCGATACCGTGGACCACAGCCACGTTTATGCCGAGGCTTCTCAACACGGCGATATCGGTTATGACATTTGCGAAATTATCGCATGCCACAACGCTTCCGTCTATCGCAACAACAAACGTCTGCCCCCTATACAGCGGCACATATTCCAATATGCCGCGCAAATCGGAGGCTTTTATCGTAACGCTGGCGCCGTGTGGAACAAAGCTTTCCATGTCGCATCAAACCGGACGAAAATTACACCCTGCTTATATAGGTGTTGTCTTCTGTACGAACTTTTATTACGTCGCCTTGCTTAATAAAAAGTGGAACCTGAATCACTACGCCGTTGGAAAGCGTCACTGCCTTTGTCGGAGCGGAGGACGTATCGCCTCTCAGCCCCTCAGCCGCCTCGGCAACGGCGATTTCCACGTTGTTTGGCAGTTCGAGTGATACTGGCGCGCCGTCAACAAACAATATCAAATATAGCGAGCCTTCAGTAAGCCACTTTTTGTCATCGCCCAACGTGGACTCCATCAAAACGGTGTCCTCGTAGGTTTCAGGATCTATAAAATGGTACTGGTCTCCGTCTACATACGAAAATTCGAGCTGCTTGTTTGTCGTGTGGCAAAATTCTACCGAATCGGTCGAGCGAAATTTCACCGCCGTGGAAGCGTTGGTAGAAAGGTTTCTAAGCACAGTTTGAACAAAGCCCGCCTGCCTTCCCTGTGTGCGATGCAGCATGCTCATAACGGCGTGCGGCGTTCCGTTGTACATTATTACCCTGCCTTTTCTTATATCTGTGGGACTTGCCATATGCGTGAGAGATTTTTACTATTTAAAGACCGGAGAAAGCCGACATGCCGACAATCACCGAAAGAAAATTAAGAAAGAAACGTTTAATAAAAACCTGCAAACCGTCAACATTTTTTCGAAACCGCTATAAAACGCGCAATTAAACCAATAACGCTTCGAAAGATTTTTTTTGGAGGATAAAAACCAGTACTAACACGGATTACAAAACAAAAACACGCCGAATTAAGCAGTCTAAAAACTGAAAAAGCGTTTTTCGTCAAATGCTGTATGGCATAAAAAAGTGGGTAAAAAGAAAAGCCGTAGAATATCCCATATTTGTTTTGTTAGCATAGCGTTAACATGGGGGCAATTTGCAACTTATCCAAAACGGCAGCCTAAACTATACAAAGTTTATGCCATCCTTCATTGCTTGCGGATTGCCGGAGTTAATTTATTGCGGCCGGCATCGGTACAGTATTTGGCATATAACCGAACAGCGCACCGTTTAAAGGCTATAAACTCAACAAATTCGTCAGTTGCAACGGGCATTCGTAAAAATACTTAAGAATATAATTCCTTTTTTCTTATGAGCTCCATTACGGGCTCTTCAAAAAAACAAAATTGACAATATGCAATCAACAACACTATTGCCCAAAATTATAACACAAAGAAAAGTATTTATTAAAGAACGTACACAAGCAACAGTAGGAAAAGCAAAGCAGGCATCTTACCGCAGAATAACATAAGCCTAAAGAATTTTCAATCTGTATGCCCCCTCCGATACAAAAACGGCGCAAGTTTTCAACCATCATAGCGGATTTAACGCAACATGAGTTTTAGGCGCATTAAAATGTTATACGCTTTTATGCGCTGCAAGAAAGCGCGGAAACGCAAATGCGACCGTGTATGGACCAAGCATCGGGCATAGTAATATATGGCATTATATGACATTATTTCTCGAACGCGGAGACGATTGCTGATGAATTATTTCATTATTAGGTTGGAACGTGACGCATAGATGTGCCTTTCAGATATGCACGGGAAGATATGTAAAATGTAGTAGTAGGATAAATATCCTTTGCGGATAGGTTTAAATGCCGAGAATGGGAACAGTTTGTTTTTTTTAATATAGGCTCATGCAATCTCATGCATGCAAAACTAAGGAACGGATTATGCAAATTGTTAAATAAAAACGCGCAAATAATGCAACGATGCAAATAAGATATAAGATAGTAAAAGCGATGATAAAGACGATGAACAATAAAGCCGCGGTATATCTTGAAATGTCAACTGATACAATGAATTACAGTAACTGCAAACGGGCGGATTACGCCTGCAATCCGAATGAGAAAATTACTAAAACAATGGAATATCGTAAAACTTCCATGTAAAGTTAAAGATAATCCAAAGGCGCGTATGAATATAGAAACTTTTAAGCTTTCAGTACGATGACAATTGTGGAATAGAAGTTAAAATATAAAAAACCCTTATTCCATAGCTTTTGAGACTAATCCATATAATTTGCAAAAACGCCGCCATTTTGGCGCTATTTCACAGCCTTTAACCTCTATAATCAGCGCGTTTGACAAGCGGCCTTAAACCCAGTCGCAGTCTCGCCACAGCAGGGAATTTGCGAGGGAGCGCGCAAAAAACGGGCCGCGGTACACCATGCCCGTATATATTTGAACAAGACTCGCACCAGCGTTCATCATTTCTCCTGCTTTCTCGGCGTCCGTAATGCCGCCAACCCCTATAATGGGAAGCTTTCCGTCAGTCGCCTTGGATATGTATTTAACAACCTCAAGCGATTTCTTAAAAAGAGGGGCCCCGCTTAAGCCTCCGATTTTCTCCATATCGGAACATTCCGGCGGACGCGATACCGTAGTATTTGTAGCGCAAATGCCGTCGAGATTCAACTCCAACAGAACCGACAGTATGGAATCTATTTCCGAAAACTGCAAATCGGGCGCTATTTTTAAAATTACCGGAATCTTCGGGACACCGAGCTTTTTTGCCCTGTCGATATTTGCCGAATTGACGGCTCCGAGAAGGTTCGGCAAATATTCCTTGCCCTGCAATTTGCGAAGCTCGGGCGTATTCGGACTGCTTACGTTTATGACAAAAAAGTCGGCCCAGTCCGCAAGAGCATTAAAGCTGAAAAGATAATCCTCTGCGGCCTCTTCTATGGGCGTTATTTTCGATTTCCCAATGTTTATGCCAAGCGGGCATTTTTTTGTAATCGATCGGTTCTTATCCAAAACCGACGAAAGACGCTTCGATATTTCCTCGGCGCCGTCGTTCGGGAAACCGCACGAATTTACGACAGCCTCGTATTCCGGATAGCGGAAAATACGCGGCTTGGGATTGCCTGCCTGCTTAAGCTTCGAAACCGTGCCTATCTCGATGTGCCCAAAACCGAACGCGGCGGCGGCGCGCCAAACATATGCGTCCTTATCAAAGCCTGCTGCAAGCCCCACGCGGTTGGGAAACTCCAAGCCGAAGAGCTTTACAGGCTTCTGGGTCTTTACAAGATTCAAGTACTCCATCGCCGCCCTGAGCGGGGGAACCACCGATACCACATGCATGGCCTGCAGAGCCATATCGTGAGCCAACTCCGGATTCTGCGCAAACAGTGCCGGCCGCAAAAATTTTTCGTAAAAAACGTCCATATGAAAAAATACGGCGGCATTCTTAAGCGTCGGAAAATTTTTCGCAAGCAATAATCTGCCCCTCTTAAAATTCGGGGCGCACATGCAAGCGCTATAAAACTTGACTCGACCGCGAACGTTGGATTATGTATATCCGCGCAGAACCGTTTTAAACCTTTTGAACTTTTCATTCAACAAACAGTACGAAAATTGGAAGCCGATATCCCTGACGCCGATTATTCCCCAGCTGAAGGATTATTCGCCGTCGAAGCTCTCGGACGATATCCGCGCCGGCTTTAACGTTGCTGTACTATCGTTTCCGGTAAATATGGCCTACGCGCTTGTGGCCGGTCTGCCGATATCGTTCGGCATTTTCAGCGGAATTGTCGCCTCAATAATCGGGCTTTTATTCTGCAAGTCTGTATATATAACGTTTGGTCCGAGCAACGCAACGGCAGTAATGTTGTTGAGCTCATTCGCCGCGGGAGGATTCGTGACGGAAGCCGCCCGCGTGGAGGCTCTGCCGAATATACTCCTAATGGTTGGCATATTTATGATGGCCATGAGCATATTCAAGCTCACGTTTTTCATATCCTACATATCAAGAACGGTTATAATAGGCCATATTACAAGTTCAGCACTTCTCATAGTAGCCAACCAGATGCGCAACCTGCTCGGTTTTTCTTATCCCGAAGGCTACGACCCAATAACCCTTGTTGACACCATACGCGCAACTCTTCTCTCTTTAGGCGACACGCAGGTTGAGTCGGTCCTGATAGCGGCAACGACCCTCGCCATATTTCTGCCCCTGAAAAAATTCGCCAAAAGGCTGCCGGCCGAAGGAATAACGCTGATATTGGTGGCTGTCGTATGCTATGTGCTTGTGGAGTATTTTGGAGTGGAAATAGACAGGCTTACCGCCGTAAAGGTCGGTTCGTGGGACTTCTCGGCCCCCGATTTTCAGGCGATAGGCTTGAAGGAATCCGCTTCCTTCGCCCTGGCGATTGCGCTGCTGGCTACAATCGAGGCCTTTTCCATAGGCAAAAGCCTGGCATCGCAGCGCGCCGACAGGCTCGACACAAACCAGGAAATATTCGCCCTCGGAGCAGCGAACGCCGCGTGCGCCCTGACGTCGAGCACACTTGCGTCCGGATCTCTCACCCGCTCCACTCTCGCCGTCAACAGCAACGCAAAAACGACGCTCTTCAACCTCTTTACCGCAATATTTACGGTCATTGCAGTGCTGATTTTCGGAACAGCAATAGAATATGTGCCCAAGGCAACGCTCGCCCTGATTGTTGTGTACACTAGCGTCACGCTGATAAAGCCGTCCGTAATTAAAATTGCGCTCAAAAGCACGTGGTCGGACGCCATAGTGTTTATGTGCACCTTTCTGGTCGGAGTATTCGCGACCCTCGACGACGCCATATTTACGGGGGTTGCGGTGTCCATCTTATTCTTCCTCAGAAAGGCGAGCGAGCCGGAAGTTGTGGAATATTCAATAAGCGACGACGGCGAACTTGAAAAAATCGACGAAAAAAAAGCCCGGTCGGATGCGGAAGTCTCGATAATGCACGTCGAGGGAAACATGTTTTTCGGGGCCTCCGACGCTATACAAAACCAAATCAGAAGGATAGCCGCCGAGCCGCACCTGAAAGTTCTCATACTGAAGCTGCGGAACGCCATAAACTTCGACGCGACAAGCGTTCTCGACCTCGAGGAACTCAACCGCCGCCTTAGGGATTCCGGGCGCGTACTGATGCTGTGCGAAGTCCGAGCGCCAATCATGCGCGTTTTAAAGAAGTCCGGGCTCTACGAGCAGTTGGGCGAAGGTTTCGTCTTCGAAAACGACGACGAAAATCCGACTCTTTCCGCCGCGCGCGCCATAAGGTCGGCCCAAAAGTACCTTTCAAAAGGGGGTGTTTCGATCTACGGTACCCAGCCCAAAAAAGCGAAATGAACGGCCATGCTTAAGCTCGTGGCAGTCGGCAAAATAAAGAATGCGGCGCTCGCAGAAATATGCGCCGATTTTTCCGCGCGCCTGAAGCGGTACGGGGGAATAGAAATCGTGGAATTAAAAGACTCGACAATTCCCCGGGAGGGTGAAAGGATTTTGGAGGCCTTAAAAAATTTTCGAGGCAGGGTGTACGTTATGAGCCAAGAGGGAAAATCCTTTACTTCGGAGGAATTCTCAAAAAAAATCGAAGACGACGAAATGTACGGAGGAAGCGCGTTTGTTGTCGGAAGCGCATTCGGACTTTCCGAAGCGGTAAAAACGCGCGCCGACATACTTATGTCGATGTCCGAGATGACGTTCACGCACGAATTCGCGAGGGCCATACTTCTCGAGCAAATATACAGGGCAAAATCGATATCGGCAAAAACCGGATACCACCACTAAATAAAGGCAGATGAAAAAGAATTTCTCAACAATAACGGCGGCATGCCTCTTTTTTACCGCACATGCGGCCGCAATCTTCGCGGGCCAGGCAACGCCCGCATATATGGGGCTCGCGCTTGAAGACGTGCCGGAGGGCAAATCGGACTCCGCGCGCGGAAGGCAATATTGCCAGGCTTGGATAATGCTTGCGAAGGCGGAATCCGACAGCGATGTGAAGTGCGCGGCGAAGGCACTTCTAAACTCCCCGGAAGAATCCGTTTCCGAAAAGTTGGCCGGCGGCAAAAACGCGTCCAGAGCCGTTAAATATCTCAATGCGTCGAAGTTGACGGAAGATGCGGTGGAAAAATCGCTGGTCGCGCGGGCGGGAGATTTCTTTTTGCTGATATTCGACATGCCGAAAGGTTCCAGACTGCGCAGCGGCATGAACATCATGGTGTTTGAAAAATCCGGCGGAAAGATTCTTTGGAATCCGTCCTTTTCCGACCCCCTGCTTCCGCTTGCGGCCACCTCCGACTTCCATTCACCGAAAAGCGCGGACGGGTTTCCAGCTCTCACCCAGAAAGACGCAGATACCTGCCGCAATCTTGCCGGGAAATCGCTTCCGATTTTATGCTTTAAAAACGGAGCTCTCTTATCGGCGGACGGGGTAGATGCGGTGGAAAAGCTTCCTGAAGCGGTTTTTTACAGAAAGGCACAAAACATATTCTACTCGTGGAAGCTCGACGAATACGCCTCCTACATGACGGAGGAAAGCAAAAACAGGTTCAACTCTCAATTCGGGGGCATGCCCGAAAGCGAACGCAAAAAAATTCTCGGCGAATACTTTTCTTGGGGCAAAACATACCGCAAAGTGATGGACGCCGGCGCGCAAAAATTGATTCTATTCACTCGGAATAAAAGCGGGGCCGAACCGTACAACGACGCCGCATATCTGCGCGAAACGCACGAAGGCTCTCTTTTAATATCGCGTTTCGGCGCCGACAAATCACCCTTGGACTTGTTCCTTTCAAAATACGTATTCCCGACAAAACAGAACTATGCGGACGCAATTTCAAAAAAATACCTAAAAGGACACAGCGAATAATGTTTACTCCACCTCCAGACAGAATAAAAGGCAGGCGCGTCAATTTTATGGCCACATGCCTTTGCGATTCAATCTTCGACGACGCAGCCGAATGCGCGGTGAACGTGCTGAAAAAATACGGCGCAAAAGTCGATTTTCCCCCGAACCAAACGTGTTGCGGACAACCCGCCTTCAACAGCGGAGATTTCGCAAGCGCAAGAAAAGTGCTGCTGAGCACCATGGACGCGTTTTCCGGAAACAGCAATCCGATAGTCGTCCCGAGCGCCTCGTGCGCCGCAATGCTTTTCCATTCCTCCAAGATCGCCTTTCGCGACAGCGACAAACGCACGCGCGAAAGAGTTGACGAGTTCGCAAAACGCGTATGGGAGTTTTGCGACTATCTTGTAAGTGTCCTCGGAGTAAGAAAAATCGACGGTAATCTCTGCGCAAAAATAGCGATTCACAACTCCTGCCACGGCAGGGGCACCGATACCCCGGCGGCTCTAAAAAAACTCATTGTCTCGATCGACGGAACGGAAATTGTTGAGTTTAAAAATTCAGATTCATGCTGCGGATTCGGTGGAACGTTTTCTGTCGTGTTTCCGCAAATATCGTCCGAACTCGGCCTGGCAAAAGTGAGGTCGGTGTCGGAGGCAAATCCGGACATTGTCGTGGCGGCCGACACGTCGTGCCTGCTCCATCAAAAGGGCATCGCGGACAAAAACGGCATAGACTATCCCGCCATGCATGCAGCCCAGGTTTTCTGGCAGGCAATCAAAAACGGAGGAATTCAATAATGGCCGTACAACCAATCGACAAATTCTGCGAAACGCTTGACCCCGTGGTCAAAAACGCCGTCACGCTTGCGAGCGTGGGAAGCACCGTCGCGCGCGAAAAAATACTCGGCGAAGCCTACCCGGAAAGCGGAAAGGCAGAGCGTCTTCGTGAGCTTGCCAACAAAATCAAATCGATAAGGCCGTCAAAAAATCTGGAAAAAGCGGTGGCCTCACTGGAGGCGAACGGAATAAAGGTGCTTTTCGCCGAAGACGCAGAAGAGGCGCGAAATTTGATACTCGAAATACTCAAGGAAAAAAACGCAAAGAATGTCGTTAAGGTGAAATCTATGACGACCGAGGAAATCGAGCTGAACGCTTTTCTTGAAAAAAACGGAATCGAGGCGGTCGAAACCGATCTTGGGGAACTGATAATTCAAATCGATGGAGAGAGACCGTCACACATAGTAAAACCGGCAATACACCGCAGGCGCGACGATATAGCAAGGTCGTTTGAAAAACATAAGATCGCCGATTACGACGACAACCCGAACCACATCACACTCAACGCGCGAAAATACCTCAGGAAAAAATATTTCGCCGCCGACGTTGTGATAAGCGGGGCCAACTATGTCCTCGCAAAGGAAGGCGCGATAGTTCTTGCCACAAACGAGGGAAATTCGAGATTCTCCATGGCGGGCGCTAAAACCCACATAGCAATAGCTGGATTCGAAAAGGTAATACCGTCCGCAAAAGAGCTTGCGGTGTTTCTCAATTTGCTTGCAAGAAGCGCCACCGGACAGCACAGCACGGTTTATACCGATTTTGTCGCCGGCCCGGGAAAATCGAAGAACAGCCCCTCCGAAATGTACGTGATATTTTTAGACAACGGCAGAAGCAAAATACTCGGAAGCGAGTTCGCCGACATTCTAAAATGCATGCGGTGCGGCGCCTGCATGAACCGCTGCCCCGTGTTTAGGCTTGTCGGCGGGCACGCGTACCGCGCGGTATATCCAGGGCCTCTCGGCATTGTGCTTTCGCCGCTTCTGGCAAAGGACATATCCGAATACGCCGACCTGCCGAAGGCGTGCACTTTGTGCGGCGCCTGCGCAGACGTATGCCCTGCAAAAATTCCGCTGCCTGACCTGATACTGAAAATGCGCGACAAAGTAAAATCGGAAAACGCGAAGGTCGCCAACGACATAAATTTCAAGGCATGGTCGGTTATAGCATCTTCCCCGAAGTTGTGGCGCGCCATAATTCCGATGAACAAGCTGGCCAATCTTCTCCCCCTGGGCGCAATAAAATTCGGCCCGCTGGGCAGATGGCTGAGGACGCGCACACTACCGAAATTTAAAGGCGGCAATTTCAGAAAATGGTTCTCTAAAAATGGATAAGGCAAGTTTCATAAACAGAATTAGGCAGGCGGAAAAATCGCGTCCCGAAACGGATCTTCCGGAATATTCAAAAATCGACACGGTATCCACTCCCGCCATATCGGGCTCCCCGAAAGACGCCTTCGTGAGAAATTTTATCTCCAACCACGGCGACGTCATAGAAAGCGCCGATGCCCTCGTGCAATTCCTAAAAGATAAGGGTTGCAGCCGCGGCGTTGCCGACGCCAAGCTGGAAAACACCTTCGGCTTGGAAAAGTTCTTTAAACTGGACAGGGATTTCGACAGGGGCAACCCCGACGCCTATGATTTCGGAATAAGCGCGGCCTCCATGGCCATAGCCGAAAGCGGCGCGATAGTCCTAAAGGACAAAGACACGTCCGACAGGCTTTCAACTATCGCCCCGTGGATACATATCGCCGTGCTTAAGGAGGAAGACATCGTCCAAACTATCGCCGACGCGCTTGAAAAAACCGTGGACAACGCGTATTCGATTTATGTCGCCGCGCCATCAAAAACAACAGACGTTGAAGGCGTTCTCGTTGAGGGCGTGCACGGCCCCGGCTGCCAGGTGTGCCTGATTGTAAAGTAAATTTCAGGATTGATACATTCGCCGATGCCGTGCGCGGGCAAAGTGTGCGCCGCGCCAAGTCCGCGTTCGGATTCAATCCCGGGCAATTCCATTGAAGCTCCTCCGCACATTGCGAAGGTACCGCAATATGCGTTTTCACCGCCGCAGAATCCTGCACAGCTTGGTATCAACCTTCTCCCCCTCTCCGTCTGGCCGCCCGAGCCGGCGCGCGATTGCCGGCCAAGCCTCGCGCCGCCTTTCGGAAGGCCTAAAATCGGGCGTTTGCGTCAGGATCACCTTTGGCGGAAGGGTTTAATTAAAAAAACGGCATTTGAAATGCGCTTTATATAACGGAAATGCCCGCGGCTATTTGCAAAATGCAGGCTTAAATGCCGAAGTTGACGGAAATCCGCAAGCGATGCCCGGCTGTCAATCGCCGAGTTGACCTGAGGATTACGGTTGCCTTCTAAAACCGGAGTTATCCAGTGTTTTGAAGCATAAAAACTAAAAAACGGGTTAACGATAAAAACGTCCGCATGCCAAAGTGAGCTTAAATCTGCTTTGATTTCATGCATTGGCACGGCGGCGGTAAAATTTGGTAAATTATCTGATATTTATGCGTATCAAATTGAATTTTAAATTTGTAAAAAAGCCGTCACCACCCGTTCAAACAATAAATTCGGCAACCGCAATCGGATTATCTCAGAGCTTTAATCTATTAACCATCAAAGAATTGGCATAGGCGACACTCCCCGATTTATATTGACTTCAGCAGCCATTTTTAAAAGGTTGTTGCCATGCATATCATGAGATTCTTAACATTTTTGGCCGCAATGATACATGCCACATTGCCTGCCCAAGAACGCATAAGTGTTAAAGTTGACTACAATGACGGGACATCAAAAACTATCAATTACGATTTTAAACTCGATAAAAATAATTCCTTTGAATTAATAATACCCAAGGACTGTTTTGGGGACGACGCAAAATCCATATCTATATTTCCCGATTTCGCACAGGCAAATGCAGGAGATAAAGGTTACTTTTTATCCTCCTATGCGGAATGACAAAATTCTTACCGCGCGAAAAGCAGCTATCGCTCAGATAGTGGAAAAATATTATGCCGATTCACATGACCAAAACTCCTCGCGGCACATATTTGGCGCTCGTAAAAGGCATGCGCTTCGCTTTCGAATACTGCGTGGATTACAATAAGGACAAAGACAAGTACGTTAACTCTATTCAATTCAATCTTGATAAAAATCCGCTCTACGAAGATATCGTTATAAAATTTGTAAAATTTCCCGACTCGGCCGATTATCCCGAAATCGCAAAATACTATAGAAAAATACAACTTGAACATGGCGGATTAAAAACACTCAAAGAGAAAATTAAAACTCGCCCAGAATTGGCTTACTGTATTGGCGCCCCAGAAATTCGCATTATGATCGGCGTGAAGCCCACAAAACGCCGGTAGAAGAACAAACTCCGGAAACTGAACCAAAGATGAAATTATATCTCACTTTTGACGAGGTGGGAATGCTGCTCGACGCATTGAAATCGAATGGCGTTGAGAAGGCAGAAATCTGCATTATAGGCTGGAATCAAAAGGGTCACGATGGTCGCTATCCGCAACTTTTCCCGCTTGAAGAAAGCACTGGTGGCGAAAAAGCCCTGAGGGAGCTTATAAAAAAGGGGTAAGCTATGGGCTATCAAATGACCTGCCATACTTGCAGCACAGACGCCTACTCAATAGCGGATTGCTGGAGCGATGATCTTCCTGCCATCACAAAAGATGGTAAATTTAGGTCGCATACAGTCTATAGCGGCGGCAGAATGTATGATGTCTGCTTAAAGCAATGATACAAAAAATTCACAAAAAAAGATTTTAAAAAAGTTGCCAATTTGGGTTTTAGAGGCCTACATTATATCGACGTTATTAAATCGATTTATCCATACCAATGCTTTTCAAAAGAACACCCGATGAATCCTTCTGAAGGGGTAGAATACGCGAAAAAAATCGCCGCCAAAGCGAAGAAAAACATGGGGGAATATACTCGGAAGGCGGCATCGACTATGCTTTTGACGTGGTTGACGGTTGTATTTGGGTTTACGCAGAACCTATGATATGTGCAAACTCGGGATTAGTGGATAACCGCGTGCCTTTTTGGAATATCGTTTATAACGGCATAGTACTCAATACGCCATGGAATAAATGCCAGTATCCAAGTTCTAGAGACAAGAAAACAACGCTTAAATTTTTTGAATACATAGGCCGACCACGATGCGAATTTGCCCCAAGACTGCATAACATGTCGCCCGAAGAACAAATTAAAGCCGCCGACGCGTATGGTAAAAAAATTAAAGATATATACAACGAGTTTAAAAAGGTATCAAGGTTTCAACTTGAATTCATCGAAGAGCACACGGAAATCGCGCCAAACGCGACCCGCACAAAACTTTCCGACGGAACAGAAATCGTCTGCAACCATTCTAACAAGGAAGCCGCATACCGCGGCGATAAGATACCACCGTTTTCTTATAAGATTTATGAATGTACCAAAAAAGCGAATTAAGCATTATTTTTCAATAGAAATTGAAGGAGAACAATAAAGAAAACGTACCGATTCTTAGCGGAATTGCTTCTTAAAGTTTAGCTGCGGCAAGCAATTCCAATTATTTATAAAACGCTTTAGCGCGGCAGGCATCTGCCCCGACGATTGTCTTCCGCCGTTTCTTTGCGCATAATTTTTTTAAACGATAGCTTTTCCAAGCAATCTGACGTCCGGCAAAAGCTTTGCCTGCTTCTTCTGCTTCAAGGGGACGCGAAACATGCTTCGCGATATCGCCTTTTCAAATTAATTGTAGGAGCGGATAATTTTTTGTCGCAATGTTATTTTTATCGGCATCAGCATATCGCCCCCATTCTAATCCAAAAATGCAAGATAAACTAAGGCTAAATTGGGTTTTCAATATTATGAACCTCAAAAGAGCCGCCTTAAATTAGTGCTTTGGGAGACAAAGTTGCAAGCGCCAACATTATCCGAAAGGATAAAATACATCCATAACTTTAATAATTAATTAGCTATAAATAAAAAATACCATATATAAGCTATTTCAAATTCAGAATTTACTGAAATCCAAGCTCTGGTGCAAAGCACGCCAACCCTTAACTACCCGGGCAAAAAGCACGCCAACCTTGACTTTTGGCGGGCTTTAAAATGGTGGCCTTTGAAAATTTTAACTTCTTTAATCCAAGGTGTTTTTTGGGCTTTAATCCGCCTATTTTTATGCAAAACGCAAAAATGTCTGCCTTGCGAAAAATTTTGAGACAATTTTTTAATGGAAAATTGTTAGTGCATATTATCCATACCATTCTATTCATTTTAACAAATCGCATTAAAAATAACAAAAATGCGCATTCGTTTTTATGGAGCAATACAGCAACTGTTAATTTTCGCGCAAGAAATTAATTGTGTCATTAAATACGCCTTGTTGAAATTTTGCGCTTATTTTATCGGCTTTTATCTCTCCCTTTATTTTTACTCCTATTCTATCGAAAGCCATATTTATGGCAGATGATTTCACCTCCAAATAGCTTGCCGGTATTTTTACAGAAGCTTGGTCCGGGCTCACCAAAAATACCTCAAGTGCCCCGTTTTTGTCTTTTTCAAAATATAACTCTATTCTAAGATTTGCGCCGCCTACTTTAAGGAGCCCATTCCACTTCCCTTTTAAGGCATTAAAAGTATCTTCCGGCAAAGATATTTTGGGAGCACCGTTTAAAATATTCCCGTTCGACCTTTTCAAGGACAAAGGCAAAGTCATACCGTTTTGCCTAAATGTGCCGTCTATTTTTTCTTGTTTTAAATTGCCGCTAAAAACTATGTTTAGAGGCTTTATTTCAAATTTAAGGCGTTTCCCATTTTGTTGGATGGATGTGATGGCAATTGGGTTCTTGCTCTGATCCATGCTATAGAAATATCCGCTCAGTTCATTTTTGCTTTCCTTGACATCTATAGCAACATTCAACTTTTGGTTCCCGAGGTCTAATATCCCTTTCCACAATCCCGTAAATTCGTTTCCTAAACAAATCGAAAGCGGCAAACACACAGTTGCGATTAGAATTACTTTTTTCATAACTTTATCATTCAGATTATTTGGCTATCGAAGTTTTTTTAAATTTCGCGCAAATCTCTGCTTATCTTTCTCACAGGCAGGATTTCTATCTTGAGATCTGTTGCAGCATTTTCCACGGACAATTTATCCTGAATTTTTAATGCAGAATACAAAGCAAGAGTTTTTGCAATAATTACAGATTTATGAGCGCATGAAATTTTAAGCTTACTTTTCGCGTTTTTAGTTTCTATTTTTAATTTTACAGACTGCTTAATTGCGTCTTCGATTGGAATTCCCAAATTGTGTTTCGACAGCATTTGCAGTGCTTGTTTGTCCATGGATACGGCTATTTCGCTAATAAATGCGCTGTTTTCCATCAGGTTTGCCAAACGCGCGATATTTTCTTTTGATGCTTCACAATCTAACTGGCATTCTGCGAGGTAGCTAAATTCCTTCAGCTTGTTAAGGGTCAGCGGAATTTTATATCCGAATTGGCTAAATGTTCCCTCAATGCGCATTCCGTCTTCAGAAGTAAAACCTCCTTTAAACATTACGTCTAAATTTGGAATGGAAAAAGAAAGAACCGCTCCTTCAAGCGTAAACTCTCGTATTGGGATAGAAGCGCTGCTTTGATCCGGACTCGCGGCGCTGAGCTTTAATTTTTCTTCGCCGTCGATGAAGAGCCTAAAACGCAAAGTCTGTCCCGGGAAAAAGAGTTTTCCCTCATACATTCCGCACACATTCACGCCAGAAGACAGATTGCAACAAACAGAGCCGGACGGTTCACCAGGCGCGCCATATGAACATATTGCATTGAATACAAATAGTCGCATTAATATGCATGATAATGCTATACCGCTAAAATAACTTATCCAGAGCCGTATTCCGTGTAAGTTTGCGGATATTTTCAATGCGTAAAAAAGCAAAATCAGAGTCCATGCAAAAAATACGACAGACAACGCAACAAGAACTTGTGCCAAAATTGTGAAATGCCGGCTGCACCAATCTATAAGGTTTTCCTGCGGGGGAGAAAGTAAAACTCTGCTTGATTCAGGAACAAAGCAAAGCACTACAAAAAACAGCGGTGTTAACGCGAAAAAAACATAAGCGAAAACATCTATAATCCTGGGTTCGGATTTAGAAAAAATTTTTCCTAATATTAGGAAGAATAAAGCCAGTGATAGGTAGATGGCGGCATTGATGCTTAAAATTTTCCACATTGAAAGATTTTGAGCCCCGCCTGAAAACTTTAGTATGTCAATAAATACGCCGCCTGTATGTGAACATAGGAAACTTGTAGGAAATATTGCGAGAAATCCAATCATTAGTGCAACTTTTTCCGACAATTTTGTATATGGATTAAACAGCAATTTGGCAGAGTTCATTTTTCAGACTTTTCAAGCTTGTTTATTTTTTCAATTATCGAATCGAGCATATTGCGAATTGTCGGATAACTTAGGTTAAGCTTATGCGACATATCTTTCATACTTCCGCTCTGCTTTACAAAATCTAATACAAAATTCTGTTCATCAAAACTCAAAGCCAGCAAATACGGCATAGGAAATCTTCCGCTGACTTTAGTTCCACATTCCTTACAAACCAATTCGCTTATCTGAAGTTGCGATTCGCAAGATGGACAATGGGAAGGTAATTTAATTTTTAAACTCATACTTAATATTTTTAAGTAATAGATAAATATTATCAAGGCATTTTTTAATTTTGATATTTTTTTTATTCATATTTTGTATGATAGAATTATCCCAGATGCCTATTTTTTTAAAGAATCCTTATTTTACGGTGCTGGAAAATTTTAGCGTGCGTTCTTGCGACGGACAAAATAAATAAAAATGCCCATTATAAGAATCTCATACACATTGCATATTTTTAAGCGCGTATTAAAGCGAAAAGAAAATTAAAAATATTTGTATTTTTTACACCATAATAAAAAATACGTTTAACGTCGACTTGCAAAAAATGGGAATTTTAAGGAAACCACTGGCGATTTCAAGGAAGGCAATAATGCGGTGATGGAACCAGCGTTAAACGCTATCTGCATCTAAGTAATTCGCAAGCGCTTAAGTACCAAAAAAAAAGCGAACCGCTTTCTTTAGCGCGGTTCGCTTTTTTTTGCCAAATGGTGGAGGTGAGGGGAATCGAACCCCTGTCCTTATCGCCTTCGAGCACACTTTCTACATGCTTAGTCGGAGTTTTGTCTTTGTCCGGGTTTTGGTTCCGACATCCGACCCGAACGCATTGTCCGCAATTGGCGACTGGCGATCCGGACACATACCGCCAATCCCTGTTCCCAATGTCGACGCCAGACCCCGCTTATTGGGAGTGGGCGGGCTGACGTGCCGCGTTAATTAAGCGGCAATAGCGTATTCTTCGCCATTTATTGTTTTGTTCGATACATTTTTTCGGAGCCAAGTATCATCTCCGGCATGCGGGCATGACCTACAACCATAAGTCGAATTCCGGAACACCCCCGAAATCTTTCCGCGATTTGCGATTTTATTTTATGACAACGCTTTTAAGCCCATTTCAGCTTTTTTCAAGTTTTTTTCTCCGGAACTCTTTTTAATCGCTTGACTTTTGGCTTTTCGGCGGCAATTTTGAATCTTTAACTTTTATTAACATATTTTTCCGTTAGATGCTGAATTTTTCCGAGCAATGCATGGATATGGCCCGTTCTATTTTGGGCAAAAACATCGGAGCCATTAACGAAGACGGCTCCATAACTCCCGTCGAAAGCGAATCGTCGCTCGATTTTGAACCAGGGCATGCGGCGCTCGCTCTCGGCGAATTTCACCGCGCCACGGGCCTGACAGACCTCGACGGCATGGATATCGTCGATTTGTGCGCGCGCTGCATCACCGCACAAACAAATGACAAGGAATATACGGAAGACGGGCTTGCGTATTCCTCGCTCGGGCTCCTCTCCTTCGGCCCATCGAAAGACAGAAATGCAGTTTGGGACAGACTTCTTGAGGATACTCAAAAAAATCTCGACAAACGCCTGCTTTCGCGCACCGATTACGACGACCATTTCCAGATTTTCAACATCGCCAAGGCAGTGGCGCGCTTCAGCATGGGACTGAGCAAAAAAGACGAAACAGGAAAACTGATCGACCGCTTTCTCGAAAGGATACAGCAGACCTCCACCGGCTGCTACTTTGACGACAAACCGCAAAACTCGCTCGACGGGGTTTTCGACATATACGGAATAATATCATTCGTTTTTATAAGGCAGTCGCTTCAACTGCATGCAAACATGCATTTGCGCGAAAGAAAAATACCTTCGCTGCGAACTTTCGCCGAGAAATACCTGAGGCTTCTCCCCGACATCGTGCGTTCCGACGGCCTCGGCTGGGCGTTCGGGAGAAACATCGGCGCATACGGACAAATGCACTGCATATCAATGATTCTTCAGGCAATGCGCGACAACTGGATTGCGGAAGATAAGATGCCCGAATACATGGATATCCTGCGCAGGCTTTTCCAATTTTTCTTCATGACATATCTCGACCAGGAACACGGTTATCTCGTAATAAGGGACGCCGAACGTTCCGCCGCGCCGGGTTGCACAACCCGCATGGCAAATTTTGACGCCGCGCGCTACCTTTGCCAATGGTCCAGGCTTGCAAAGACCGTGGGACGCCAAATGCAGTCGAAGCCGTCAGAAATGAGATCGGGCGGCAAATATGTAATCTTCGACAACTCATCGAGAAAGGAACAGGGGCTGTTCGTATATTCGAACGCCTCCACAGGCATGCACCTGCATCTGCCTTTGATTGCGCCTGGGGAAAAAAATACGTCGTCGTCGCTGGCGTTCCCGCATATGCCGGGAGTCTTCGATTGGCCTGCCGACAAGTATCTTCCCGTACTGATTCCGGAACTCACATTCGGAGACAAGGTGACAACGCCGTCATATTACGGCAAGCGCTGCACCACCGGGCTCGGGCTGCGCAACTCCTTTTTCTTCCGCTACGAACAGCCGGAGCTCACAACGGCGGACGGCGATATTGTCAAGGGGATAGGATCGTGCAAAGTGTCGTGGTCCTTCAGCGGAAACAAGATAACGGGAGACTTTATATATACGGTTCACAACCAAACGACACTCGACAAATTCAGGCTCGTAGTTGCGATAGGTTCACCGCACACCGAATACCATGTGCCGATGTCGTACGCCATAGGCGAGAAAGGCCTCGGCGTCGGCATCGAAAAGGACGATTTCCAAGCAAACTGGCTCGACACGGAAGTCGTTTCCGAAGACCCGCAATACCGCTCCTACTGGGGAAACATACATTACCTGCAGGTCTATGCACGCGACAGGGCATTGGTAATGCGCCCCGGCGTGCAGTATCGAATCACGCTGTCGCTC
Source organism: uncultured Opitutales bacterium (assembly GCA_944389195.1). Taxonomy (GTDB): domain Bacteria; phylum Verrucomicrobiota; class Verrucomicrobiia; order Opitutales; family Intestinicryptomonadaceae; genus Merdousia. The sequence goes on along the minus strand of CALXLM010000017.1, from coordinate 81,994 downwards.
GATCCCGACATCGTATTTGCCGAATAGCTGCAACCTTCTGCTTTTTAGAGCGAAAGCCGATTCCGGAAAGAATCGGCTTTCGTTGTTTTAACTCGTTGCAAAATATATTAACAATCCGAGCCGACTGATAGATATACGGTATTCCGACACAGGGGCACATATTCAAGCCGCCATCAAGCCGGATAACGCCATTCCCGGCATAAAACTGCGCCCATTGCGAATTATTCCCTCCCGCTTTTCGGACAATAAATTTTTACGCGGCGCGCGAAAAAACCGACGACGACGCAAGCGGTTTGCAAGGGCTATCCGTTTGTTCATAAAAATTTTATTGCCGCCAGGCCCGCCCAAATAAAAAAACGCGATATCCCCCACAGGACCCGCGGCTTAACGCGCGCCGGTTCAGGGCTTAAGATAGCCTTTAAGGCGGGCGCGCCAATATGCGCCGACCATAGTGTATACGCCGCCGGCCCAAGCGCCGCCCTTTGCTATGCGAAGGCGTAGAATGTTCTCGTGCTTTTTTGAAAGCTTGTAATTGGGAGCCAACAATTGACCGTTTATAACTTCCGCACAGTCGCGCATGCCTTTTTTATCGAGATTGAAAACGGGATTTTTCTCAACATATTCCGACAGCGAATCCATAAGTTCGGCAATGCGTTTTTTTAGCGCGCCGTCTTTCTCCAGCGCATACAACACCTCAAGAGACGCCTGCATCTGGAGAATCGAATATGCCGGGACGAGCGAACGCAGCTGTTTATCCGTCATTTTCATCAACTCGGCAGTGCGGGAAAGCGCATACGGCAAATGCTTTTTGTAAAGGTTAAAATATTTTTGATTTTTCGTGACGTCATAGGCGGCTGCGTAAAACATGGAAAGGCGGGCTGCCTCGTGCGGATACACTTCGAGCATCTTTCCCACGCCGCGGTCGTCAGCCATTCCCCGATAAAATTTAAAACTGTACGGAGGAACGGCGTCCGCCCTGACCTCGCGCGCCATTTTATCGGCGATATCCGAAAGTATTGAACGAATCTCGCCCTTTTCCTCATCCGAAGACATGCCAGAATTGTAATACCTCCACATGCCGTGAATGCTGTGGGTAAACTGGTCGCGAGATGAACCGGGATAAATCGATTTGCCATCAGCAGGCGAAACGCCGCGCGCCACAAACCCTTTATCTCCGTGTGCTGTGGCCGCAGTCTTTAATCCCCTGAAAGCCTCTTTCGCGCGCTCCCTGGAAGCGTCGTCGCCAAGAACCAAGAAACGGTCGCAAAGGCCGGCAAGTATTATCCCCCCGAACATGGAACTGTCCTCCATTCCCGACATGCCGCCATGCCAATTGGGAACCCCGTTTTTCTTCAAGGGCTTCAGTTCTGATATATCCGAAGGAGTGGGAAGTTTTTCGGGCGCGACCGTGTAAAACAATCCCGTAGCCGGCGAATAAAAATTGCCCCGCACATAATTCCACATCGACTCCATCTTATTTTCGAGCGCCGCGTTGTCGTTTTCATTTATGGGTTGAGAAAGCAACGTGGAAAATGGCACAGAAGCCAGCAGTAGGGTTTTTATAAAAAGTTTCATAATTTATAATATTGAATGAAAAAGCACCTATGGCAAATATGCGCGTCAAAATCAAGAAGAAAGCCCAAAGAAAACTTTACACGGCACAAAACTCGAAATCCGCTGTCTTTAATAAGTAAAAAAGACTTTCTGAACGGCCGGGCGACACCGCGCCGCATAATCACATAGGAAAAATGCCATGACAAAGAACCATTCTGCGCGAAAAGGCGTAAACATACAGGGCACCAGAAAACGGAGGCACCTGCTTGAAGCGGCCGGAAAGGCCTTTGCCGAAAACGGATATGCCGGAACCACAATAAGGGATATTGCGGAAATCGCCGGCGTGCAGCCGAGCGCGCTGATATACCATTTTGACAACAAAGAAAATTTGTTTAGGGCGACGTTGCGGTACCATATTCTCGACAACGCCAACCTCGAAAGGATTGCCGACGCATTCGACACTGTCGACGGGTCGGATCCGCAGTCGTTTTCGGACGCCCTGTACGAAACCACAAAAAAAATAATAGGAGTCTTTCACGGGCCGAAGGGAAAGGTTCCGCACCTTACCGGACTCGTCGTATCGATGCTAATCGACAGCAACAAGCAGACGAACAAAATGGTACAGGAGCTCGGCATAAATTCAACGGAAAAAATCTCCTCAATTCTGTTAAAAATAAGGCCCGACCTCACGCCGACGGAGCTTTTTTGGTGGAGGCACCTGTATTGGTCGCAAATATTCTACACCCTCTACGGCGAACAGATTTTATTGGCAAGAATGGGGGCGAAAAAATATCCCCGAGACTTTCTTGAAACCATCGCATTGCGGATAGTCAAATCGTGCTGCATGCGCGTCGGGCTGCCTTCACCGCAGGGACCAGACGACTGGAAGTTGCCGCCTGAAAGCGCGCATCTACCTTCTGCCGACGCATAGTTTGCGGCAACGTCCGGTTGCGGGCAAACTTAATTTTGCGCAAATGACCGTCGGTTAAAAGCTGCGGAAAATTTGCGGATATGCGACAAAACTCGGCATACCGTAAAAAAAGCTTGAATCGGGCGTTTAAATTTAGATATTCGCCTGCCAAAAGATTCGATAGAATATGGCAAAAACCTCCCCCAAACTTACCCGCTGCAAAATAAGACTCGGAAAAGACCTTAACTGGTGGGTCACCGAAACTAACGATAAAATAAACTGGGATATAGACGGCCTTAGCGTAATCGATCCCAGACAGGCCGCCCATCTTCTCGAAACTCTCGACGGCCTGCGCGAATACGGACTGGACGACTCTATCGTCGAAAAGGCGTTTATTACTTTCGCGATAGACTCTAAAGACGCAAAAAACGACGTAAAGATCGTCCGCAGCGACGACTCCGTATTCGACGCCGACGAACAGCAGCTCTTTCTTCTGCCCGACATACTCGACGACGAACGCTCCACTTACGCGGAGTTTCTCGACCATATCACAAAGCTCCAGGTCAAAATGCTCAACGACACCTTTAACTTTGAAAAGGACGTGGCAATAGAGGATCTCGAAGAGGAAATCCGCGAAAACTATTCCAACGACTACATGGAGGGACGCGCCATACACGTGTTCCACGAAGTAATGGACATTCTCGAATACGTCCCCGAAGGCTATTCTCTCGATGACGAAGAAGATTCCGAAAACAAGGATGAAGAGGAAAATTACGACATAGACGACCTTCCCGAAGAGGAGGAAAACATAGAGGAAGACGACACCATGCACTGGGACGACGACGACCAGGACGACTACGAAAACAAGGCTCCCTTCGACGACGACGATTTGGATTTTATCGACGACGAATAGAGGCCTCCTCCAATCTAATTCCGGCCGAATCTCGGCACCATAACCCGCCGTCCGCCGGCAATATTTTTAGCGGCGATAAAAAACATCCGCTACGAGGCGAGCATGCGTTCGAGGCACTCCGAACGGCTTAATTTGCCCTCCGACAAGTCGCAAAGGGCCGTCATAATCGGAAGTTTCACATGGTGCATATTCTCGAACATTCTGCAAATTTGAATGGTTTCAAGCCCGGCGCAGACGCGGCCGTTAAGCTTTGCCTTCGCCTCTTCGGCGCTCAAGCCCCTGCCAAGCTCCTCCCCAGTCCTGCGGTTTCTTGAATCGCGGCTCATGCAGGTGGTAAGCACGTCCCCCAAAACCGCCGATTCCTTTACGAAGGAGTCGCTCCAAGCGCCGAGCGCTGCGGCGGCCCTGTAAATCTCCTGAAAGCCGCGCGCCATGACAATGGCTTTCGTATTGGCGCCGAGCCCCATGCCGTCGCAAAAACCGGCCGCCAATGCGACGATATTTTTTAACGCCGCCCCTATCTCCACGCCTACGACATCGTCGGTCGGGCGAACCTTGAAATTCGGAGTGGAAAACGTTTTCGAAACCTCCACTGAATCCAAATGGGAATCAAGCGCGACCACCGCCTCCGCATAATTTCCAAGCGCCACTTCGAAAGCTATGTTAGGCCCCATTATCGAACCGCACGACGACGCCTGCGCGACTGTATCGCGCAATATTGCCGAAGGCCTGCGCCAAGTCCCGATTTCAATCCCCTTCCCGGCGTTGACCATAATAGAGCCGCCGCGTATGTGCTCCGCAAAAAGCTTCGCCGTCGAGCCGAGATACTGTATCGGCATTACCCAAACGACCAATTCAGCGCCGCCGAGCACGCGCCCAGGATCGTTGGAAAACTCCACGTTTTCCGGTATTTTGATTCCCGGAAGAAACATGGCGTTTTCGCGCGCGCTTTTCACGGAGTCAACGACTTCGCTTTCCCTCGCCCAAACGGAGACTTCGGGAACGTTTTTAGACAATATTATCGACAGCGCGCTGCCCCATGCGCCCGCGCCGACAACGGCTGTTTTTTTAAATTTAGACATGTTAAAAACCGATTTTTCCGGCGGCATCCGCGGATTCCGAAAACTGCCATGCCACCGCCATGACAAACGCCGATAAAAGAACCGCAATATAGATCAACGCCAAAACTACGTTTGCCGGTTTCGCATTCGGGTTCTTTATCTTTTCAAACATGACGCGCAGGCTACTACAAAAGGCTACGCATTGCAAGGAAACAAAAAGCCGCCTTAAAAATCGGGAGACATGCGCAAACCCCGGCGCAAAGGCGGACCTCCCCCGAAGGCAAATGCAAACCCGTCGGCGCCAGGCGCTCCGAAACTAAGCGCCCGCCCCCGGCGCTTCCCCGCGCTGCTTTTCCACGAGAACTTTGTCTATGCGGACTCCGTCCATGTCGACTATTTCAAATGTATAACCGTGCTTGGCAACCTTTTCGCCCTCGCACGGTATCCTCCCGAGTTCCGAAAGTATCATTCCCGCAACCGTATTGAAATCGCGGTCCGATTCGTCCCTCTCGATGCCGAAGCGCAGCTCGAAATCATAATAAGGGCACTGCCCGTCAACCAGATAGGAGCCGTCGGAACGCTCTATTATGTCGGGCTCCTCACCTTTTTCCGGCATGTTCCCGACGAGAGCGTCCATAACATCGTTCATAGTCACTATTCCGAGCGTAATGCCGAATTCGTTAGATATAACGGCAAATTTGGACTTTGCGCGCCTCATTTCCTCAAGAACGTCGTACACCTTTACGTTTTCGTTAAAAAAGCAGACCTGCCTGATATGTTTTTTCAAATCGAAATCCGCTCCATCTATATCGACCATCAGCCTTTTGATTGAAACGGCGCCTATAATCGAATCGAGATTCTTTTCATAAACGGGATATACGACATGCGGATTCTTCGCCACGACAGCCAAAACTTCCGCCTTGGAAGCGTCCGCGCGCATGCCCGCGATATCCGGGCGCGGCGTCATAATGGAGCTTATGCGCCTGTCACCGAGAGAAAACGTGCGCTCCACTATATTTTTTTCTATATGCTGAACCTCTCCGCTAAGCGCGCCTTCGGCTATCATTGATTTTATTTCCTCCTCTGTCACAGTTTCGGTGCGCGACTTTATGCGGAGCATGCCTACGCACAATGCAGTCGACCGGCTTAGAACAACCACGAAAGGATGCGCTATTTTGGAAAGCAAAAGCATCGGGGCCGCCACGATTTTTGCGACCTGTTCGGGCATTGCAAAACCGATGCGCTTCGGCACAAGCTCGCCGAAAACAAGGGTAAAATATGTTGCGCCCACAACGATAACCGCCTGTCCGATCCAAAGCGACTGTGACGGCGGTATGCCGGCGCTTTCCAAGGCGCTTGCGAATTTTCCAGAAAGAGCGTCTCCAGAATATATGCCCGTAAGTATGCCGATAAGTGTTATGCCGATTTGAACCGTGGAAAAAAACTTGTCCGGATCAGCGCAAAGGCTGACCACCGATTTGGCGGAAATATTGCCCCCTTCCGCCTCCGCGGCTATTTTCGATTTTCTGAGCGAAACGAGAGCTATTTCAGACATGGAAAGAACGCCGTTTGCAAGTATCAATAAAAATATTATGAAAAATTCCATACAAAAAAATAAAAACAAATGCCTTTCGCAAATTCAATATTATATTAGCCCGACCCATTAAAACAGGATCTGAAGCTGCGCTATTGCCACGTCGGAGGAAACTCCCGCCTTCGCGCCTCCCGCGGGGGATCCGCTAAAGTCAAGGTGTTCCCAACCGAGCGTCACTTTTAAGTACCTTCCGTCTATGTACCAATTAACCCCCGCGTAATACGCGCTCACCCTGTCGTAGAGGCCGTTGTCCCAGCTCATCTGGTACATTACGTCGCACCCGCGTATTCCGCGGCCGTCGGTGTCTATATACGAAAACCTAAACGTCGGCTCAACCTCGCCCCACTCGTTCGACTTAAAAATCTTGTATGCGGCCAAAACGTAAAAGCCCCAAGGGTTGGCGGTGGACGAGGCAGTCGTATAAAGCGGCGATACGCTCGAGCGCGTTTTACCGTATTCGAGGCTTACAAGCATAAACTCGCAATCCAAAGTAAAATCGCCGAATGTGCCGCGGAAATACGGATTGAAGCCGTAGGCGTCCCCGAACGACACCATTTGAGACGGAAGAACCGACGATTCGTCGATAGCGGATACTATTTTGTCGGAATACCCCAAAGTGACCCCCGCCCGCACGGAATAGTCCTGGCGCTTTACGTCGCACCCGAGAGTCAGCCAGCATGAAATTCCGTTATCATGCCTGACGAATATATCGTTGGGCTTTGAATTTGTGACCGTCAGGCCGTAAATAAGCTCTTTGCATCCCGGAATGTATCCGTCCCAATAAACCCCCGTATGATAGCCCGAAAATCCGAGGGCCGTTCCGTACGAGGTTTTCATATAGCCGTCGTAGCCACCGTCGCCGCCGCCGAAATACAGACACAATATGGAGCGGTCAGGAGTTTTAAGCATCGTGCAGCTGTCGCACTCTTCTGTGGCGAAATTGACGGACCAATGCCCCAATTTGAGTTTTCCGGCAAGAATCTCCCCGTCCAAATCGACCTCGTAATGGACGGTGTTTATAAGCGTGCTGCTCGGCATGTACAGGGTTGTCATAAGCCGCGAGTTGGCGGACGTGTCGGCTATAAAAACGGGTATGAACCTGCGTATGTTGAAACGGGATTCGTCGCCGACGCGAACTCCCGCCCCCGAATGGTCGTTCCAAGAATACGTATAGCGCATCTGAAGTATGAAAAATGTGCGGAGGCTGCGCACGGATTCGGGTGAACAATACGGTATTTCGGTCATGTCCTTTTTTATTTCGTACGCCTCCGCGGGCGTAATAAGTTTTTTGGAGACCAAAACGTCAAGCAGTTGTCCGTCGTGCGGCAAGTTTTCAGCGTTTGCAAAAAACGCAAAAAACAAAAAAAGCACAAATAAGAAGCCCGCGAACATATAAGACGTTATGTATGGCAACAAACAGCCTGAATGTCAACATGCAATAAATGCGTCGCTGGCAACAGCGCAAAAAAAACGGGGCGGAAACCGTACGGCTTCCGCCCCTTAAAAAACAGAGTCGATCCGGCCTACTTTTTAATGCGTATCACCGCTGAACGCATAAATTCAGGAAGCGGATCGCCGGCGGAAATCTCGGCAGAAGAGTCGGAATACGGAAAATACACATGCGCCGTTTTTGCAGAGGGCGCAAAACTCGAAAGGGGAACAACCTCGCCCTTGAGCGGTTTTGCTGGAATGCCGTCGCGAAGTTCGGTTGCCCACGAATTGTTCTTGTCGCGGCAATATGCAAGAACGGTATTCTTTCCGTCCAACAGATACACGCGCAGATTTTTTGTCTCAAAGTATTTCGGCACAAAACCCTCCTTGACAGGATCTATGCCCTCCACAGCGCGATAAAAACGGCCGAACACATACCATAAATTATGCTTCTGAACGTAATACTCCCAATGCCACGACATGCCCGTTCCGGCCGAACCGAGAAAAAACGGCGTGAATGTCTGGTCGTGCACAAACAGCCCCTCCGAATCCTTTTCGTAGTATTTAGACGGACCCGCAGAATGGTTTGGCGATGCCGCGCCGACTTCCGCAAAAAGCACCGGCTTGTCCGGAGTAAGCTTCAGCATGGAGTTGACGGCATCGGCGCACAGCACGTCGGTCGGCTCCACGCATATCGGCAGAGCCCTCCCCTCGTTCAGATAGTTGTGTATTTGCGTGACGTCGTTGCCGGGATCAGCATTAAGCGCAGGATAAACATTGTTGCGCACATTGTCGTTGTCGTAGCTCGGCAGGCTTATAACAACCATGTGGTTCGGAAACATTCCGTGAAGCTTCGAGAGCATGTACGAATGCCAATCCTTTAAAACGCCCAATTTGTCGTTTTTAATTTTTATGCACGAAGACTCGTTCCAAAGCTCCCATGCAAACACGCATTTTCTGTCGGCATATCTGTCGGCGAAAACCTTAACGCGCGCAAGATACGTATCCCTCCCCTTCTGGGTAGTGAAAAACTCGTCTATAGTCTCGAACTGCCCGCCGAATTCCTTGGCGTAGATTTTCTTATCGAAGGGCGGAGCGGCGTTGAAGGTAAAAAACGACTTCTTTGTGACAAGCTCTATAAAATTCTCGAAGCAAAGTTTCATTCTTATTCCGTACTTGTCGGCCAAGTCGAAAAGCCTGTCTATGCGCGCTATCTTTTTCGGATTAAACTCGCCCGCTTTGGAGTCCTCTATTTCAAAAAACGGATGCGACAGCCAAATGCGCACGTAATTTCCGCCGTTTTTGGACAGCTCCGCAAATTTTTTTTCGTAGTCGGCAAACACCGCCTCCTCGTCCGTTAAAAAGCGCGGGAAACATATGTTCATGCCGATGGGAATGTACGTCTGCCCGTTAGAAAGGGAAAAATACCTGTTGTTTGAGGGGCTTTTTGCCACATACCCCTCGCATTTTTTAGCGTTATCGGCTTCCGATTTCGGCGTCTCCGAATTGCATGAGCATACCGAAAAAACCGCCCCGGCCGCAAATATTGAAGCGGCGATGTGTCTTACTACATTTTTCATTTTATGTCTTTCGTTCCTCATTGTTATACAATAAAGTTAAACTGGCTTTACCGACTCCCGTATGACGAGACCGCACGAAATCTTCCTGCTGCGGGGCCTCAATTCCGGATTGTTAATCCTCTCCAAAATGGTTTCCGCCCCCATTTCTCCGAGCCTGACGGCGTCAACATGGACTGTTGACAAAGACGGAGAACTGCGTTCGGCAAGAGATATGTCGCCGTAGCCGAAAACGCTTATGTCGTCAGGCACGCGAAATCCGGTTTCGCGCGCGTGACGCACAAGTGCCGCGCCGTAAACGTCGTTGCATACGACTATCGCGGTCGGAGCGTTTCTTCTTGCGAAAACCCTGTCGAATTTGGAAAATGCCTCATATTCCGACAAAAATATCTCGCATAATTTTACCCTTTCAAAAATCCCGTTTGCCTTTGCGGCCTCCAGAAAGGCGTTTAAACGCGTCCTTGCGTTGATGCCGTCGTACTCAAATCCAAAATAAGCGATATCGCGATGCCCTATGCGGCGCAAATAGGAAACCACCTCGAACATCGCGTTGAAAGCGTCGCTCTCGACGGAGTCGAAACCCGGCACCGATGCGTCGAGCACGACAGACGGCACTTCGAAATCCTTCAACACCTTTTTAAAGCCGCCGTTTATGGGGCTGTTTAAAACGGCCACCGCGTCGGCTTTGCCGTTTAAAATAAACTTCGGAATCGATTTGCCGTCGCAGTTTGCCAAATCGCATTCCGACAAAAGAACGTCGTATCCAAATTCCGATATGCCCCTGTAAAAGCCCCTTATTACATTTAAATAGAACTCGCTGGAAAATATGCTGATTTCAGGACGGAACACCACGGCTACGGTTTCGCTTTTTCTGACTCTCAGAGAGCGCGCTGAAGGGTTTATTTTGTATTTATATTTGCGGAGGTTTTTTAGAATCACCCCCCGCGTTTTGTCGCCGACAGAACCCTTGCCGTTTATGACGTTCGAAACGCTCGCGGAAGAGCATTTCGACATCTCGGCTATGAACTTTATCGACGGCGGCTTTTTATTCATCGCATAACTAACGTTTAACCCGGATGACGTCCCGAGTTTTTCGTGTTTTTGAATTTTGTCAACATTCAAATTGCGAAATTTCCTTTCAAACAAGTATAGTTAATGATTTATTAAATTTTTTACAAAATATAAAAATCTATGCGCCTTTTATCCCATAAAAACAAGAAAATTTATTAGATTAATCGTTAATTTAAACGGGCCGCCCAATCATAAACCGGCTTATAAAAGGCGCAAAAAAACTGGCCTGAAATACCTGAAATAGCTGAAATACGAACCCGATCCGCAACGGCGCCCCGACTCGGGAGCCGCGGCGGCCGCAGACGGATCGCCGCCAACCGGAAAATTCGGACACACCCCGTCGCCTGCTATCCCGCAGCAAGCCAAGCGCAAACGCTATCCGGCAGCGCGGCGCACCCGGTAGATGCGTGCGGCATTGCAAACGCTCTCGGCAGTTATGTGCCGATAACGCAATGGGAAACTGACAGCATTCAAGACTACGGCGGCTTCACCCGCACCGGTGCAGACTCATGAATGCGATCCGGCTGTTCCGCGCCCAATCCACATTGACCGCTTACTCCGATTCGCAATTTGCGAGAAACCGGATATAATAAATAAAAAAAGAAAAAGCCTCAAACTTTGCGGCAATCCGGAAAAATACGAAACCGAAAATTAAAATTCGGCGACTTTGTGCAAATCAACCCCCTTTAAAGCCGCGTACGAAAAATCGGGAAACAAACAATATAATTGCCGGAATGTTAAATATATGCGCAACCAGCCCGCTCCTCTAAACCATAAAAACAGGCACGGTGTTTTTTTACAACAACCCCATAACGAACCCTATCCATGTGAATTCCACTGCGGCTTGCCTGCAAAAAACCTCTTTTTAAGACCTTTTTTTACTTAATAGGACAAAATAGGACAAGGCGGAAAATTTTTCAAAATTTGCAAATAAGCGAAAAAAATTACTTGACTCGTGGGTGAATATGGAAAAAAATGGTGAAAAATGGAGAGCATGGGTTAGAGATGTCCGATGAGCAAAAAGTCAACGACGCCTACGCCGGAGAATTTTTAAAAGTCCTCGACGAAAAGCGCCGCGTCACCATTCCCGCCAAATGGAGGTTTAAGGGAGACGAAGGCGAAAACTCCTATTTGGCCATCTTAACCAGATACGGCGAATACAACTCAATACTTGTAATGCCGCCCGACATGGCAGCCGATTTAAGGTCAAAAATTTCAAAAATCCCGATAACCAACGCGGCAAAGCGCAGGGCATTGGCAAATTTTATGAGAAACGCCTGCACCTTCGGGTGCGACAAGCAGGGGCGCATAATGCTGGACGAAACCATACTCTCCAAAGCGGACATTTCCAAAGAAGTGTGTTTGGCCGGCATGAGCTCGACATTTGAAATCTGGAACCCGAAACACCGTGAAAAATGGCTGGGTGAATCGACTCCGGAAGAGGACGTATCGCTGCTTGAGGAACTCGGCATATAACGCACGCGGCTGATGAAAACAGACAAAACACCAATGGACAGAACCCTACCGAGGCGAAAACATACAGCCGCCGCCTTAAAAACAAGATATAAAAATGCCACATTCAGATGACGACAGTATTTCCGACTGCTCCACACAATACGGGCATAAACCCGTATTGCTTGAGGAGGCTGTGGGAATTCTGTCGCCGTCCGACGGCAAAACGTACCTCGACTGCACTTTCGGAGGAGGCGGGCATACCCGGAAAATACTCGAATCGGCAAATTGCAGGGTTGTTGCCATTGACCGCGATCCCGCGGCGGCAAAGCGCGCGGAAAAGTTAAAAAGCGAATATGGCGAACGGTTCGATTTCGCCCCGATTAAATTTTCCGATTTGGACAAACTACAAACCGGAGGATACGCCGGAATCCTGTTCGACTTCGGCGTATCCTCTTTCCAACTCGACGATGCGGAACGCGGATTTTCCTTCATGCGGGACGGCCCACTCGACATGCGGATGGACAATTCGCAAGGAACCACCGCATTGGAATTTATAGAAAACACCGACGAAGCAGAATTGTCCGAAGTCCTGCGCGGCTACGGGCAGGAAAGGCATCCGAGGAAGGTTGCCCGCGCGATAATAGCGGCGCGCGACGCGGGGAAAATCTCAACGACGGCGGAATTGGCGGAACTTATCGCTTCGGCGTTCAAAGTGCGCGAAAAGACGCACCCTGCAACGCGGGCGTTCCAGGCCATAAGAATTAAAATAAACGACGAGCTGGGGGAGATAGAGCGCGCCCTTCCGAAGGCGTTTGATGCGCTTGAAAGCGGGGGCGTACTTGCCGCAATCAGCTTCCATTCGCTCGAAGACAGGATAGTGAAAAGATTTTTCAGAAGGATGACCGGAAGGCCGGAAAACCCCTTCGAAAACGCACCATTCGGCAATATCGAAAAGCATGCCTCGGCGATAACGCGCAAACCCGTCATTCCTGGCGCATGCGAGATATCCGACAACCCGAGAAGCCGCAGCGCCAAATTGCGCGCCATAAAGAAGGACTGACAAATGAACTTAAAAATCAAAAATCTTTCGATAGTCGCCGCACTTGTCGGTCTTCTGCTGTGCGTCACGTGCGGCGGATTTTTTGCCGTGTCCGTAGAGCGCCAGGAAAAGAGGGATATCTCCCGCAGAATAGCCTCTCACGAGAGGAAAATCAAACAGCTACGCCGCGACAACGAGGAGCTCTCAGTAAAAATCGCCGAGCAGGAAAATCCCGCGTTTCTAACCCGCAGGGCGAGCACGAGGCTGGTTCGCCCGCAAATGACGGCCGTAATATGGGCATACGAGAATTACGACGGCGGAAGAATCGACTTCGGCGGAAGGCAAAAAGGGCTGGTGTCGTTTAAGACCCCCGATAGGAAAGGCATGGCACGGCAATGACGCGCAAAAGACCGCAGACTTCCATATTCATTTACAAATGGAGGCTGGCCGCCGTCGCGGCCGGCCTGTTGTGCGTTTTTTGCGCCGTATTCGCCCGGCTTTATTATCTCCATATCGAAAGAAGCGACCGCAGCATAGAGGCAGTCGATAAAGCGCGCAAACTTTTCGACAAGATTCCCGCGAGGCGCGGAAACATTGTGGACGCAAAAAACAACCTTTTGGCAACAAGCCGCCCAGTAATAACGCTCGGGGTCGATCCCGAAAGGACGCAGCTCGACGCCGAAGGCCTTGAAAAGCTCCGCAAGCTTTCCGAAATATTAAAAATGGAATACGGCGAGCTGCTCTCCATATGCACGCCCTATCAGGACGCCGAAAAAATTGCTGAGGTAAAGGGCCGCCTTACCGAGCAGCAGTCGGAAAGGCTGAAAATAATAGGCATAAACCTCAACATGACATACGAGGAGCTGATACGCAAATGCCTAACCGAGCCGAAAACCGAACTTACCGTCGAAAGGCGCGTCGAACAGGTCAAAAGGAAAGGAAAAGTCTTCCGCGAACTATCTAGGATTCTCGGCGTTCCACAAAGCAACATAGAAAAAAATTTCGTTTCGTTTTCGCCGAGGTGGAAAAAAATCGCCGAAAACCTCGACGATCCGACGTATTCGCAAATCAAGAATCTAAAAATACCCGGAATCCGCGGAGACAGGAAATATATACGTGTATACCCGTCTGGGGCCTTGATGTCGCATGTCGTCGGATTTGTAAACAAAGAATTCAGTGCGGAAATGGGAATCGAAAAGCAGTTCGACTACTATTTGCACGGACAGGACGGCTGGATAGAAACGGAGCGCGACGGCCACAGAGAGGAGCTTGCACACTTCCGTTCCCGCGACGTATCGCCCGTTGACGGCCTAAACGTGGAGCTTAGTCTCGATTCGATAATACAGGAGATGGCATGCCGTGAAATCAGGAATATCGTCGAAACTTTCAATCCTAAGAGTGCCACCGTAATTATAAGTGAACCGTCAACCGGATACATTCTCGGAATGGCGAGCTATCCCAATTTCGATCCCAACGAATACAACAAATACGACCAGGACGCCCTTCGCAACCGCGCCATATGCGACCAATACGAGCCCGGCTCCACATTCAAAATCGTGCCCGTATCAGGCGCGCTAAACGAATCTCTTGTGGGCCCCGACGACGTGTTCGACTGCAACGCCCCAACGGTCACCTACAAGGGACGCATTCTGCGCCTGCCGAAAGAGGCGCATAAAATGGAAAACTTGTCCGTGCGCGAAATAACTAAAAAAAGCTCCAACAAGGGCTCCGCGCATCTCGGAATACTTCTTGGTGAAAAGAAATTGTACGAATACGCCCACCAGTACGGATTTGGCGAAAAAACCAACATCGGCCTTATAGGAGAAATAGGGGGAACCCTCCACAAAGTGAAAGACTGGGACGGATTGACTATTACGAGGCTGCCGATGGGACACGCCGTGGCAGCCACCCCCCTTCAGGTGCACTGCGCAATGAGCGTAATTGCAAACCAAGGCATATACATGCAGCCGCAGCTCGTGCGCAGGGTATTCGGCAAGCGGGGAGAAACCGTAATAAGTTATCCGCCCAAAGCTATGCGGCGCGTCATAAGCCCAAAAATCGCCACTCTTATGAGCGAAATGCTCTCCGAAGTTGTCAGCGACACGGGGACGGCGAGGCGCGCCGCCATCGAAGGATTCAAAGTAGCGGGAAAGACGGGAACTTCGCAAAAGATAATAAACGGTTCATACAGCAACCGCGACCACGTAGCATCGTTTACCGGATTCTTTCCGGCGCAGCGCCCGAGGCTCGTCATCACGGTGGTCGTAGATTCTCCAAAAATGAAGGGCGTAGGATACGGAGGCTTGGTTGCGGCACCCTCTTTTAAAAACATAGCCGAACAGGCGGCCAACTATCTCGGAATACAGTCGGACGACGATTACGAAAAGATGGTGGCGTGGAGATGATTTTTTATGATAGGATTTTCTAATTTGGACAGCCTCATAGCTCTGTGTGGCGCAAAAAGCAGGTTCGCCTGGCTTTCGTTTGCCCAGCAGGACGGGGGGCCTTCGACATACACGGCGGCGGATCTGGCAAAAGCAGTGGGAGCGCTAAAAATTACCGGCGATAAAAACGCCGAAATTAAAATGCTGATAGCAGACAGCAGGCGTGTCGCCCCAAACACTGTGTTTTTTGCGGTAAAAGGGCTGCATACCGACGGAAACATGTATGTTGACGACGCCGCCCACAGGGGGGCCGTGGCGATTGTGTCGGAAAAACCTGCTCCGAAAGTGTTTCCGGCCGCATGGATACAAGTCGCCGACATCGCGGAAGCGACTGCGGCGGGGGCAAAAAGTTTTTACGGAAACGCCGACGATTCCCTCGAAACGTTCGCCGTGACGGGTACAAACGGAAAGACGAGCGTCACATGGATGCTTCAGGAGATGCTCAACAAATCTGGGAGCAAGTGCGGGTTAATAGGCACGATTCACTACGATCTCGGCGGGAGGTGCCTTCCCGCCGGAAGGACAACACCCGAAGCGTTGGAACTCCACGCCATGCTCGGCCAGATGCGCTATGCCGGATGCTCGGCCGTCGCGATGGAGTTCAGTTCGCACGCCATCGAACAAAAACGCGTCAAGGGAATTTCCGTCGATTGCGCATGCTTTTTAAACCTCACCCAGGACCACCTCGACTACCACAAGACGATGGACTCATATTTCGAGGTGAAGGCCTCGCTGTTTACCGGCGCAACCGGAAAGGTACCGAAAACCGCCGTCTTAAATTTCGACGACCCGCACGGGCGCAAAATAGCGGAAAGGCTGTCTCCTGAAACGAGGCTCGTTTCGTTTGCGGTCGATTCGAAAAGCGCCGACGTCCGTGCGGAAAACGTGAAGATGTTCCCGCAAAAGTCGGAATTTAAACTCGTCTGGCCCGGCGGAGAAACAAGCGTGTCGATAGGCATGCCGGGGCATTACAACGTTTCAAATGCGCTCGCTGCGCTGGCGATGGTTTACGCGTCCGGGAGGGACGTCGCCGAAGCCGCAAAAATTCTCGGAGCTTTCCGCGGGGTACCCGGAAGAATGCAGAAAGTGCAAAGCCCGGCAAAATTCGACATATTCGTGGACTACGCCCATACCGACGACGCTCTGAAAAACGGCCTTTCCATGCTGAGAAAGATAGTGAGAGGAAAACTGCTCGTAGTATTTGGATGCGGAGGCAGGCGCGACAAAACAAAACGCCCTAAAATGACGAAGGTCGTGCAGGAATACGCCGACATAGCATGGGCAACTTCAGACAATCCGCGCGGCGAAGACATAAATTCAATCTTTGCCGACATGAAGGCGGGGGTTTCAGATCCCTCCAAAATAGCCTTTGTGGAAGACAGAAGGCGCGCCATAAATCTGGCGATAGACGCAGCCGGCGACGGCGACTGCATACTGATAGCCGGAAAGGGGCACGAAACTTTTCAGGAACTTGGAGACACCATAATTCCATTCGACGACAAGCGCGTCGCGGAAGAATTGCTTGCCTTGAAGGGACTCTTATAAACCGAACAACAAAACAGCCATGCCGTTTTTTAAAGTAGACGACCTACAATTGTGGACTGGCGGAAGATGGATCAATATTGATCCTGAACGCAAGCCGGAAATACGCGGATTCAGCAATGACAGCCGTAATATGGAAAAAGATTTCGCATTTGTGGCGATAAAGGCCGAGCGCGACGGGCACGACTTTGCCGCGGACGCCGCCGCCAACGGCGCCACAGCCGTCATAGCGGAACGGGAGCTCGACATAAACATTCCGACACTCATCGTCGAAAACTCGCTCAAGGCGTTTCAAAGAATAGCAAAGATGCACAGGCTCCGTTTCGAAAACCCGGTAGTCGGCATCACGGGTTCGTGCGGAAAAACTTCCACAAAGGAAATGATAGCCCGCCTTGCGGCATGGAAAACCCCCCTCGTGACGCAAAAGAACTTCAACAACGAAATAGGCGTACCCCTCACGTTGACAAGAATGGATTTGCGCCAGAACCAAGCCGCCGTCATTGAGGCAGGCGTGGGAGCGCCAGGGCAAATGTTCGAGCTCGCATCAATGATAGAGCCGGACATAGCTGTGATAACGAATGTAGGACCGTCGCATCTCGAGAGATTCGAACAGGTTAGCAATATCGCTAAAGAAAAGGCGGTTCTTGCCGAAAACGTAGCCGAGGGAGGCTGGTGCCTAATCCACCACAATCTGCTAAGCTGGAAGGCGTTTGACGAGCTTAAATGCAAAAAGGCCGTTCTTGCTCCTGTCGAAGCTCCCGACTTCAAGGCCGATCTTATTTTCCGCTATGCGACGTCCGAAAACGATGACGGCAACACAGCAATAGACATGTGCATAGAAGGGGGAAACGAATATTATTTCGAAATGCCGGCGATGTCCAGGGGCATGACCGAGAACGCTCTGCTTGCAATAGCGGCCGCGTTGATGCTCGGAGGGCGCGAAGAATACATAGCCCGGAAGCTGGAGGAGCTCTCCCCTCTTCCGATGCGGGGAAACACCGTTGAAACGGAATCGTGCAAATATTATATAGACTGCTACAACGCCTCCCCCGCCTCTATGCGGGACTCTCTCGGGCGTTTTTCTAAAATGGCTGGCGAATTTGGAAAGCGCTCCTACGTATTGGGGACAATGGCAGAACTCGGCCTTTCGGCCCATCCATACCACCGCGATGTCGGCCTGCACCTCGAACCGCGCGCGGACGATACCGCAATTCTTGTTGGGGCGTTTGCCGAAGCGTACAAATCAGGCCTGCTGGAAAACGGCTGGGACGAAAAAAATATTTTCATATTCGATACAGCTGAAGAGGCAAAACAAAAAGTCGGAGAATGTTCTGGATTCGTATTTGTAAAGGGAAGCAGAATATGCTCACTCGAGAAATCCCTTCCCGACGAAGTCGCCGAAAAACTGGCGGAAGACTCGGGAAAATGGCAAAGCGAAGGAGAAGAATCTTCGCCCGAGGAAAACAGCGACGGCGACATTGAAACCGGCGAGGCTGAAACCGCAAGCGAAGAGAGCGAATGCGAAGACGACTTTGAGGACGACAGCGAATTCGAAGGAGAGTCTTTGAGAAACGACGACGATGAAGACGAAAGAGAGAAAATATAATGCTGTTTGAAATCGCAAGTTTTGAGGATGTTTTCGGCCCGTTGAGGCTATTCAAGTACCTTTCGTTCAGATGCGGATGCGCGCTGGCCATCTCGTTTTTTATCGGCATATTGTCGGCCCCGTACGCGATAGAGATATTGAGAAAAATCAAATTCGGACAAACCTTCAGGACAAAGGACGAAGTTGGCAAGCTCGCGGAGCTGCACAGTGGCAAAAAGGGAACGCCCGCAATGGGCGGCATCATCATCTATGCCAGTGTCATGGTGGCTTCCCTTCTGTTGGCGAAGCCAAACCTGCTCGTATTTAACGCACTGTTCGTTTATACGGCGCTCACCGCCCTCGGATTTGCCGACGACTATTTGAAAATCGCCAAAAAAAACAGCAAGGGCGTCCCGGGAAAAGTGAAACTGGCAGTACAAATTTGCGTATCACTTGCGGCTATTTCAATTCTGTACTTTTCAAAAGATTACGGAATAATCATGCGCGAGCTGTGGATACCGTTTATAAAATATCCGCTAATCGCCTCGATGCCGTTTTGGTTCGCGTTCGTTTTTGTTTTTTTCGTAATTGGGGGGTCGAGCAACGCCCTGAATCTGACCGACGGAGTGGACGGTTTGGCGATAGGCTGCACGGTGTCGGTAGCACTCGCCTACGCGATATTTAGCTACGTTGCAGGAAACTCGATAACTGCGGAATACCTATTCCTGAGATACATTCCCGACAGCGGGGAATTGACGGTACTATGTTGCGCGATTCTCGGGGCGTCGCTTGCCTTTCTTTGGTACAACGCCCACCCGGCCGAAGTGTTTATGGGCGACACAGGCTCGCTCGCGCTCGGCGGGCTTATAGGGGCGATAGCCTTCATGACCCAACAACCCGTCACGCTCGTGATTGTCGGGGGCGTTTTCGTAATGGAGGCCGTATCGGTAATTCTTCAGGTAGGGTCGTACAAAGCCACGAAAAAAAGAATTTTCAGAATGGCCCCTATCCACCACCATTTCGAACTGAAGGGTTGGGCCGAAACGAAAGTCGTTATAAGATTCTGGATAATATCCCTGATATTCGCGCTCGCTGGGCTGGCGACATTGAAAATAAGATAAAATGTCAGAGAGCATTGAACAGTTGTCGGCGGGAAAACCCGTAGCCATATTCGGTACGGGCGTCAGCGGCATGGCCGTAAAATCGCTGCTCGACTTTCTCGGAATAAAATCGGAATTCTACTCAGAGGATTCGCACAGCGGAAAAGCCGATTTGCCGACGCGCGAATTCACAGAAGCCGACGCTTCCCGACATTCACTTGTAGTTTACTCTCCAGCTTTCCGACCGGACCACAGATGGATAAAAACCGCCGAAAACGCCGGAGCCGAAGCCGTATGCGAACCTGACCTATCGTACCTGGCATGGAGGGGAAAAATAATTGCCGTGACAGGCACTAACGGTAAAACCACCTTGACGTCGTTTCTGACGCATGCCATGAAATTCGCGGGCATGGACGCAGTCGCCGCCGGCAACATAGGCCGCCCACTTGGGTCTCTATGCCCGGAATTCGGCGGCGACGAAAATAAAATAGCCGTATGCGAACTTAGCAGTTTTCAGACTGCGCGCCTTAAATTTCTGCGTCCGTCCGCACTGCTTTGGACGAATTTCGCCCCCGACCATCTCGACTGGCATGCGGATATCGGCGAATATTTCCTGTCTAAATTCAACCTTGTGGAATCGACAACCTCCGGAACAATCGTGGTCGGAAGCGACGCTTATGCGGAAGCCGAAAAATACGGCAGGTCTTTCCCCAAATACGCGGGGGTGGTCGATAATTCGAAACGCCACCCAGCACCTCCCCCCTTCGATAATTCCATTCAATCGAAGAATTTCGCCATGGCGGTTGAATTCGGAAAGTCCGAAGGCATACGGGAAGAGGTTTTTTGGCGGGCCGCCGAAACGTTCTCATTGCCGGCTCACAGGTTTTCCACACCGATAACGCGAGGCGGGATAAGGTTTTTCAACGACTCCAAAGCCACGAACGTCCACGCGGCCGTGGCCGCCCTGAACGAGCTCGGCAACGAGCCGGATTTGATTTGGATAGGCGGAGGAAAAGACAAAAACTGCGATTTAAGCGAACTTGTAGAAACATTGCGCGCACGGGCTAAAGCCGCGGTTTTAATCGGGCAAAGCGCGGATAAACTCTCGCGCGCCCTCAAAGATAAGCTTAAATGCGGCGCATACATCTGCAAATCCATGAAAGAGGCCGTTGAAAAATCATGCAGCCTTGCGGGAAAGAACTCAGCCGTGCTTTTCAGCCCGGCATTTTCGAGTTTCGGAATGTTTTCCGGATATGTTGAAAGGGGAAAATCTTTTGAAAACGAAGTTTTGTGTTTGAAGAATTTAAAATAATAGTAAAAATAAAGGGAAAATAAGGGGTATCGAATTATGAAAAAATCAGTCGCAATCACAACTATAATAGCTTTTCACGCCGCATTGATAGGCGGAATGCTGATTCAGGCCGGATGCAGCTCCGAACCTTCGAATGCGCAGCCTGCAAAGGCAAAATCTACCGTAGAGGAAATCGCCCCCCAGCAAAAGGAGGAAGACGTTCAGCCGATAGACCAAAAAGAAATTATTCCGCCGGAGGGAAGCCCGGCGCTCAGAGCGGCGCCAACGCGTCCAGTATGGAACATGTCCGGAACAAAAACCGACGAAATTGTCGCTCCGGAACCTCAAACTAAACCCGACGCGAGCGTTGAAAACGCGCCTGCACCTGTAAAGCCTGCTCCAACACCCGGCGCATCAACATATACCGTTCAAAAGGGAGACTCCCTCGCAAAAATCGCAAAAAAACACAATGTTGCGCTCGACGCCCTACTCAAACAAAACGGCATGAACCGCGCTACGATAATACAAATCGGACAGGAAATATCGATACCGGCTCCCGATCCGAACGCGGCTGTCGTACCGTCAACGCCCGTTGCCCCGAAAATCGAATCAGCGGTAGAAACGTCCGAAATTTCCGTATACATTGTAAGGAAAGGAGACTCTCTCGGAAGGCTGTCCCGCAAGTATAAAACGACCATAAAGCACCTTATGGACCTTAACGGGCTGAAAAACCACAATATCAGAATCGGGCAAAAGCTCAACGTTCCCAAGAGGGGTTCAGTCTCCGCGGCGGCAGCAGCTCCAGAATCCAAGGCAGCCAAACGCCCCGCACTGTCCGAGGGCGAAATTGAACACGTTGTAAAAAGCGGCGAAACGCTCGGAGGCATAGCGATAAAATACAAAACGTCGGTCAAGGCTTTGATGGAGAGAAACTCCATTAAGGATCCACGCAAATTGAGGGTCGGCCAGGTGCTCGCCGTATCGTCGGGGGAAAAGCCTTCCGAAGCCAAGCAGTCGGCTCCGGCAAAACAAAGCATTGAAACGCCAAAAACGGCGCCCGAACCGGCAATACCTGTAATAAAAGACGCGGCTGCGCAGCAGACCGTCCAGCAGGTTCCGGCTGCAACACCGCAAACCTCTACTGCGCCATCGCAACAATCATCTAGTACAACGCCGACGACGTCAGCCCCGAACGCCACGCCCTCACAATCCGCGACGCAATCCGCCGACGAAAACCTCACCGTAGTGGAGCTTTAAACCATTACGCCAAGGATGCCCGCCAAAACTGAAAAATCTGGATTGTTTGGCGCGTGGATTTTGGTGCTCCTGCCCGTTGTTTTTTTGACGTCGCTCGGATTGCTGATATTGCTCAGCGCGGGCGCGGGCGGAGACGACCCGTATGCCATTGTGCGCAAACAGTCCGTTTGGCTTGCGATTGCAATAGCCGCGGGTTCGTTTGCCTCGGTTGTGGATTTAAAGTTTTTAAAATCGATAGCCGTTCCTTTTGCGGCGGTTTCGATGGTGCTGCTGGTGATGGCCGTCTGCTCGCCGCTGGCGAAGGAGGTAAACGGGGCGTACAGGTGGATAGATTTGAAAATTTTCGCCGTGCAGCCCAGCGATATCGCAAAATTCGCGTTTATAATATGGCTGTCGTCGTATTTATACAACAACCAGCGCCGCATAAAGTCGTTCTGGCACGGACTGATAAAACCACTCTGCATTGTAGGGGCGTTTTGCGCGCTTATCATAATTGAGCCCGACTACGGCACGACGGCCGTATTCGCGGCAATCGGGTTCGTGCTCATTTTTCTCGCCGGCGCTCGCATATCGCACATTCTCGCGTTGGGCTTGCCCTTCTTTGCGGCGTTCTGCGCGCTGGTTTACATGAATCCGGTAAGGCTTCAGAGGGTCTTAAGCTTTCTCGACATTGAAGGCACAAAAACAGAAGGTTCGTACCAGTTATATCAGGCCATACTCGCGTTCGGTTCCGGAAAGCTGACAGGGGTAGGGATTGGACAGGGACGGCAGCAGCTCGCATTTCTGCCAGAGGCCCACACCGACTTTGTTTTCGCGATAGTCGGCGAGGAACTTGGCCTCGTGTTTACAAGTCTGGTAGTGGCAATGTTTCTCATCATCTTTATTGCGGGTCTTCTCAATCTCAGGAAGGCGCCGAATTTGTATGAGTTTTCGGTGGCCACTGGCGCGCTGCTGATGGTTGTCGTACAGGCGCTTTCGAATATGTGCGTAGTCACCGGACTGATGCCCACAAAGGGAATTTCACTACCGTTTATAAGCTACGGCGGATCAAACCTCGTCGCCATGTTCGCATTCATCGGACTGCTTATAAACTGCATGAGGTCGTGGAGCAAGCCCGCAAAAATAAACGCAAGCGAACTATGAGCAAATTCATAATATTATGCGGTGGAACCGGCGGACACCTCGCCCCCGGACTCGCGGTCGGACAGGCCCTTATAGAAGCCGGCCACCAGGCGAGTTTTGTCATAAGCAAAAAGCAGGTGGACTCCAGGCTTTCCGAAAAATATTCAGACCTTGACATAATCAGGGCTCCGGGCATGGCATTTCCTAAAAATCCGATAAAGATTTTCAAGTTTATCCTCGAGCTAAAAAGGGCGGTGTCGTTCGGGAAAAAGCTTCTTGCGGATGGAAAATACGATGTCGTCATAAGTTTCGGGGGGTTCAATTCGCTGGGGGTGTCGCTCGCCGCGGCATGCATGGACATTCCGATAGTGCTGCATGAAGCCAACCGAAAACCCGGCAAGGCCACCAGGCTGCTCGGGCGCTTTGCAAAACGCATCTATGTTCCGTACGGCGTCAAGATTCCGCGCAGAAAATCGGGACAGGTAAAGTATTCGGGGTATCCCATCCGCGCGGAGATAAAGCGCATGCCGTCATTGGACGCAAAAAAAATTTTAGGGTTTGGGGGCGATGCAAACATACTTCTCGTTCTCGGGGGAAGCCAGGGAGCGGCGGCGCTCAACGAATGGGCCTGCCAAAATTTCGAAAAGCTCGCCGCTGAAAACATAGACGTTCTATGCGTATGCGGCCCGGGAAAACACAAATTTTCCGATAAAACCGCCATATCAAAAGACGGATCCGAAAGGCGGATTAAGTTTATGGAGTTTTGCGACAATATGGCGGCGGCGCTCTCGGCTGCAAAGCTCGTGGTGGCCCGCGCCGGCGCGGGAACCATAGCCGAATTGGCGCGCTGCCGCGTTCCGTCGGTTGTCGTCCCCTACCCTTTCGCGGCCGACAACCACCAGCTCGAAAACGCAAAATGTTTCGAAAAGCAGGGGGCGTGCGTCGTACTCGAGCAGCGCGATATCAACAGGCTATTTGCCGAGGTAAAGGAGCTCTTTGAAAACGGCCGCCTCAGGGAGGCAATGAAGAAAAATCTCGAACGCGTCGACGACTTGAACGACACTTCAAAGATTGTCGCCGACCTTGCCGGCATAGCGCGCAGGGAACCGGAATGATGGGGAATAAATTCTACATGATGGGCGTTTGCGGTATGGGCATGGCGCCGTTGGCGGCGTTTTTAAAGGACGGCGGCGCCGACGTCGAGGGTTTCGACCACTCCCCAAATTTCGACATCAAAAGCGCCCTTGAAAAATGCGGAATTGAATTTTCCGAGCCGCGCATGCTCGACGCCGACAGGCAGGTTGTCATTAGTACGGCGCTCGCGCGGAAGATAGGCGAAATACGGGCAATAACCGGATGCTCATCGATAATGAAGCGCGGAGAATGCTGGGCAAAAATATGCGCCGCCAGACGTCTGACCGCAATTGTGGGCAGCCATGGCAAAAGCACCGTGAGCGCTATGGCCGCCCATGCCGCTATAAAACTCGGGCTTAATTGCGGATATCTCGTAGGCGCAGTACCTGTGGATTTCCCAATGCACAGATACTGCGGCGAAGGCGGCATCGTAATATCCGAGATAGACGAAAGCGACGGCACTATAGAGAATTTCCGCCCTGAAATCACCGTTGCCCTCAATTCCGATTTAGACCATACCGATACGTACGGAGATGCGGCTCACATGGAGAAAATGTTTTTGCGACTCTTCATGAGAACAAAAAAGATGGTCGTATATCCGAAACGCAACGCCGTGCTGGCGCGCATCGCGTCTCTCTCCGGAACGCCGTCGCGCGCGGTGGATGCGCCCGAAGACTTTATGGGGGCAAACCGCGCAATGGCTCTCGCCGCAATCGAGGAAAGCTTCGCGTCCTTCCCCGACATTTCCGTCCTCGACGACTACCGCGGACTTTTGCGCCGTCAGGAAGTCCTGTGCGACACCCGGAAAATCGCCGCAGTCGCGGACTACGCACACCACCCGAACGAGCTTGCATCTTTCCTGAAATGGTTTTTTAAAAAGTATAAAGGCGAAAAAATAGTCGCATTCCAGCCACACCGGTACACGAGAACGCGCAGATTCGCATCTGAGTTTGCGGAAGTTCTTGAATCGCGAGCCGACGGCGCCTCCATTTTCGTCCTGCCTGTGTACGCCGCAAGCGAGCTCCCCGACCCGCTTGGCGAAAGCTCAGCAATAACGTCAAAATCGCGCCGCATTAAGCTTGCGGATCCGTCTGATTTTTTTAACATGCTTTCGGACAAGTTAAATGACCCTAAAGCTGGAAAATTAAACGTTGCCGTCATAGGCGCAGGGGATTTTTATTTCTCCGCAAAAAATTTCTTCAATTCCATAAAATGAAACCGAAAATCGCAGTTTTATGCGGCGGAATATCGCCCGAGCGCGAAGTTTCGCTCGTAAGCGGAAAAAGCGTCTGCAATGCGCTCCGCAAAAATTTCGACGCCTTTCTAATAAGGCTCGACGAAAACAAACTTCCCTCCGGAATCAATCCGAAAGATACGGTGGTCTATCCGGCAATGCACGGAGACTACGGAGAGGACGGCACTCTGCAGTCTCAGCTTGAGGCCTCGGGATTCTCATACGCCGGCTGCGGGCCGTTGTCGAGCCGCACATGCATGGTAAAGCCGGCCGCAAAGGCTCTGATGCGCTTTGCGGGGCTTCCTACGGCGCAATCCTATGAATTCGACGCCGCAAGCAAGCCTTCAGCCTCTTCGATTTTTGGGCTATTCCCAAACGGCGCAATAATAAAGCCGGCAGATAAGGGAAGCAGCGTTGGACTCTCTGTGGCTCTGACAGAGGAAGGCGCCGTAAAAGCCCTCGAGTCCATAACAGAGGGGAAATGGATGGCGGAAGATTTCCGTAAAGGCAGGGAATTTTCAATAGGGGTAATATACGGAAAATCGACGGGCGTGGTTGAAATAATACCTGAAGGCGGAGTTTACGATTTTAAGAGAAAATATACTCCCGGTTCTACGCGCTACGAATATCCGGCAAAAATTTCGGAAGAAAGCGAAACCGCCATGAGGTGCGCGGCCGAAACTGCCTTTCATGCCTGCGGGTGCCGCGATTTTGCCCGAGTGGATTTTATAGGCGACGGCAAAGAAAATTTTGTCATACTCGAAATAAACACGCTTCCCGGAATGACGCCCACAAGCCTCCTTCCCAAAAGCGCAAGCTGCGCAGGATACGACTTCGAAAGCCTTTGCGCAAAACTTGTGGAAGGCGCCGTATCGAGATTTCAAAATAAATGAGCAAAAGAAAAACAGACGACTCCGCCGACTGGACCTCGCTAAAAAGGGGTTCCGTGTCAAAAAACTCGCGGAGAAAGCCGATATCGTGGCGTGCGCGTTTTCGCGCCCTGTGGCTGTGGACGAGGCGCGCGGCATTCGTCGCCGCGTCGGGAGCGGCCTGCTTCGGGGCGTACTATGCCTATCAAAACCTCTACTTCGACGAAATATTCGGAACTGCAAGCAGCCAAATACGCCACATAGAAATGAAAACCGACGGGGCGATATCGGGCACTTGGATGAACGGATACTTGAAAATACCGCGCGGGTCCAAGCTCGCCGACGTAAACATTTTTGCGGTAAAGCAGGCGCTCGACGCCCTCTCGCAAATAAAGTCGTCCAAAGTTGAAAGGGTCTATCCGGACGTTTTGCGCATAACGATATCGGAACGTTTCCCCGTCGCGAAAATCGCGCTCAAAATAGACTATGAAACCCGCACATATCTCATGGACGGCGACGGTTCGTTTTTCCTTCCGATATGCATACCCCAGGAAACGATAGACTCGCTAAAATTTGTCGAGGGCGTGAAAATAAGCTTCGACGGGGACGTTCCCTCCCCCTATCCCGGAGCAAAAAAAATATGCGAATTTCTCGGGGCGATTGAATCGCGCCTTCCCGAAGAGCTGAAAAATTGGGCGTCAATAGACGTATCGCAGCTTTACAGCCGGACGCTTCCCCTCATAACGGCGGTCTCCCGCGGCGGGACAAAAATCGTCTTTAAGCCGGAGGAATATCCCCGGCAGCTTGACAGACTCGAATATATAATGAAATATATGCGGGAAAATCCGCACAGCAAAATCGAAAAAATAGACCTGACACTCAGCGACTGGTCCGTCGTAAAATTCGAAAACCAACAACCGAAAGAGAAATGAGCAAAAGCAAAACGATAGCCGCACTCGAAATCGGAACCGGGAAAATGCAGGTGTTTCTCGGGGAAATCGTCGACGGCAAAATGCTCAACATTGTCGGAAGCGGGCAAGCCACCACCGCAGGGGTCAAAAAAGCCGACATATGCGACGTTGTAAAGGCGGCGGCCCAAGCGCAAACGGCCATCGTAATGGCGGAACATTCGAGCGCAACTCCCATAAAATCCGTTTGCCTGGGAATCAGCGGAACGCATATAAGGGGATTCCGCAACACCGGTTCTGCAAACGTGTCTAGCGCTGACGGCGTTGTGAGACGCGACGATCTGCAGAGGGCGGTCGACGACGCGCGGGGAAAATCGCTGGCAAACGGAAGAACATACATACAAAGAATCTGCAGCGGATACTTTCTCGACGGGAAATACTGCGCCGATCCCATCGGTGAACGCGCCGAACACATAGAGGTATCGTATTGGATGCTCCACGGCGACAGGGAAAAAATCACCGACGCGCTGCACGTCGTGCAAAGCTTCGGGCTCGAGGTTGAATATCTGGTTTTTTCAGGAATAGCGTCCGGATATATCGTCACTGACGCCGTTCAGAGGGAGAACGGTGTTCTCGTGGTCGATATAGGCTGCGGAACGAGCGACTACGCCTACTTCAAGCACGGCAAGCCGGTATTTGCGGGCGTCATACCGGTCGGCGGAGACCACATCACAAACGACCTTTCATTCGGATTGCGCCTCAGCAGAAAGGACTCCGAAAGAATTAAAATCCACTGCGGCAAAGCCACAATTACGGCGGACGAAAAGTCCCAAAAATTTTGGAATATCGGGAACCAACAGATAGGCGACAAAAAAATTCCGATGGAAGCGGTCAATCTAATAATACGATCGCGGCTTGAGGAGCTATTCTGCCTTCTCCGTGACGAATGCGCCGAACATATGCCGGAATACGCCGAACTAAACGAAGTAGTGCTAACCGGAGGAACCTCAAACCTCTCGGGAATTTGCGAGCTCGCCTCGGCCGTTCTTGAAGTTCCATGCTCAAAGGGGAAATTCGGAAGTTCACTTCAGCCCGCTTTGAGATATCAGGAATTTTCGACCGCACTCGGGCTCTTGGAGCACGCGAGAATGGAGGAGGAAATAAGGTCGCGCAAAAAGACAAACTGGTTCTCAAACATATTTAATTTTTAACATGCCACAAAAATCCCAGATAGTAATAGCAGGCATCGGAGGAGCTGGCGTTTCTGTCTTAAACGATATCGCCGACAGTGGAATCGACGGCGCATTACTGGTAGCAGTCGATACCGACGCCGATAAAGTCGCAACGAGCCGCGCCGATAAAAAAATCCCCCTTATTGAAAACGGCGAAGGGTCAGGTTGCGACACCTCTGTGGCAAAAGAGGCGGCCGTGGCGCACGCCGGCGAACTCGGAGCGATATCCGAAAACGCGCGCCTTTTGATTTTGGTTGCCGGATTGGGCGGCGGAACGGGAAGCGTTGTGGCTCCTATGATCTCAAAATTGGCGGCCGAAAATCCGGACTGCGCGGTTGTCTCGTTTGCGATTATGCCGCTTTCGGTCGAGGGGACACAGCGCGAAGTCTTGGCGGTGCGCGCGCAAAACTATCTCTCTAAGCGCTGCCGCGCCGCATTTGCACTAAGAAACGACATAATTCTGGCGCGCTTAAAAGTCCCGGTATCCGAAGCTTTTTCCATTGCAAATTTAAACGTCGTATCCGCCGTCACTTCGCTCGTTAAAATCCTCACGTCAAAAGGCGCTGTCAATATCGACTTCCCCTCGTTTTTAAAGATTTTCACCGGCGAACAAGACTCGATATCGTTTATCGCATACGGAACCGGAGAAGGTGAAAACTCCGTGGATACCGCAATAGAACGGCTTATGCTCTCTCCTCTTATGCCCGACTTTTCGCGCGCTACTTCTTTAATTGTCGGGCTCAGATGCGGCACCAACTTCGAAATGAATAAAATGCAAATGCTTCTCGAATCCGTTTCGGAAAAGTTCGGGCATCCGGAAAGAGTGGCGTTTGGTGCAATAACCGAAGATCGCCCAGACGAAACTATTGAAGTTTGTACTATGGGGCTTTGCCGGTGCGCGCAAAAAAAACAACCCATTGGCGCAGAGCCGAATGAACCCGAATTTTCCCACGAACCAGGCGAAAACGAAAATCCGGACGTTTCGTTTCCTGAAGCCAAGGACGATACAATTACATCAAGCAGCAGCACAAGCGTAGCTGTCCCGCCTAAAGTTTCGCCTGCCGCGTTCCCCGCTCCGGTACTTGCGGAACCAGAGGAAAAACCTGCAAGAAAATCGTTTTTCAGTTTCGGGAAACGCAAACGGCACGAAAAAGAACAGGGCGAAACGCAAAGAATCCAAACCGAATTCGAATTTATGGAACTTTCGCAACAGCGGGGATTTTTTCAGGACACACCGCCAAATATACGAAACGGCGTGGATCTCGACGTTCCAACATATATGAGAAAAGGCGTAAAAATATCGCTGCTCTAAACCCAATTTAACGCCTGCAAAGCATCTTTAAAGAGGCAAAAGCCATTACGGCGGTTCGCCCACAAAAAATCCGCCGCTATTAAAAATAACCTCTCAAGAAAGGACGACCCTCAATGTTTAGCGTCGATTGAAGGCTTGCGGGAATATACCCATTTGTAATAGTCTGCAAGCTTCAGTTTTGAAGCGGCCGGTTCGTCCAAAAATATCTTAACGCTCGGATGCATCTGCAATGCCGATGCGGGTATCATCGACGTAATCGGCCCTTCGGCCATAGCGGCCACGGCGGCAGCCTTTGAAACTCCGTAGGCCAACAAAATTACGGTATCGGCCTCCAGTATGGTACCTATGCCCATCGTCAGAACATGTCGGGGAACGGCGTCGGGATCGCCTCCAAAAAACCTCGCATTATCTTGAATAGTTTCGCTCGTAAGGGTCTTCATGCGAGTGCGCGAAGCCAACGACGACGTAGGTTCGTTAAAACCTATATGCCCGTCGCTTCCTATGCCAAGTATCTGCAAATCGATGCCACCGGCGTCCCTTATGCTTTTTTCATACGCGCGGCACGACTGCCTTATGTCTTCAGCCATGCCGTCGGGTATGTGCGTATTTGAAATATCGATGTCTATTTTGTCGAAAAAATTATCGCGCATGTAGCGGGCGTACGAATTTTCATCGTTCTTATCAATACCTACATATTCGTCTAAATTGAACGACGTCACACCCGCGAAGCTTATCTGTCCGCAAGCATTCATTTTTATGAGATTCGAATAAAGCCCAAGCGGAGTCTCGCCCGTGGCCAAACCCAATACCATGTGCGGATTGCGTCTGAGCGCGTTCGCAACAAAATCTGCAGCAGCCCTATTGGCGCTTTCCTTGTCAGGGTAAATAATTACTTCCATAATGCTATATCCAACAATTCCGATACTGAAGCGCAGGCTGGCAGAATCTTAGATTTGAAGGCGGGTTTCCAACCGGAGCCGTTATTGCGCAATACGCGGTATATCTGCCCGAACTGAAAATCGGGAGCGCTACCGCCCTGCCCCCCTACAATCTCGGCCCCACGCCTGACATTGTCTGTCATATACGATACGAGATTCAAATGGTACGGATTGCGCTCAACCTCTTTTGTATGGCACGAAAGAGCGCCCATCATGGCAGCCAAAACTTCTGGCGAAACCTCCGAAAGCAAATTAGGCGTTTCCATAGCCTGCCAAAGCTCCGTCTCTATGACAATCCCATTCCATTTTACGCATTTAAGCGCATCTTTTACCAAAAGCGATGTGCCTATATGCGTTTTATTCCAATCTCGGCAGTGGGGAGCAAAAATTACCGCCGGCCTTTTGCTTGCTATTAAATCCGCGACTTTCCGCACACACGAATTCCAATAGGCCTTGTCGGATTTCCGCGTGTTTCCGGTTATGCGTTCAAAACCCAACACCGAAACTTTCCAACCCAAAAAATCGCACGCGCTGCGCAACTCAAGCTTTCTCGGAACGCGGCGCTCTACATTCGACCCCAAAGTGACCGCGGCATCCACAATTTCAAATCCGCATTCGCACATAAAACGAAGCGGCAACGACATCATACACTCGTCATCGGGATGCGGGGCAAAAATTACCGCACGCGGCAAAAGATTCATTTTCCTCAATTCTCCGGCAATGCGCTTCTTTTGCTTTTGCCCCATTGCCAAAAGACTGTCAAAATCGAACAACTTCTTTGAGCCGCCGAACGCCGCCGATTTCCCAGTCTTTATTCTCCGCGCCGAAACGACAAGGTTTCGCGTGGAATTTATAAACTCCATATATGTCTTCATTAAAAAAAACTACCTTATTTTCGGCACACGCTAAAAAAAAAAGCCCCGCTTTCAAATCAAAACTCAGTTTATAGATGAAAATATCAATATAATCAAAATTGATATGCTTTCAGTGCAACAATCAAGCCGCGCAAAATACGCGCAAAAAAAAAGCCGCCATACGGCGGCTTTTTAGCGCAAATAAAATTATCTCATAAACCCGATCTTGAATTTCATGCCGATAATATCGCCGTGCGTGTAATTCATATCGACGTCGAAGTCCTTATATCCGAAATTATGTGTCCAGAAAGCGGCAAAGCAGAACTGATCCGTCACCCAGTAAGTAAGTTCCGCAGAAACAATCTGGTAGCAAGCCTTGCCTGACTGCGCATTGCCCCTCCACTGCCACATCGGAGTGAACGAAAGATTGTCAATAATTACGAATTCAACACCGCCGCCGATTCCGTAAATAAAGTAATTTTCCGAACCCGACTCCTGTTGCATATCGTAGGAATAGTCACTCCATGCATAACCGGCATAAGCCGAGCAGAAAGGTTTTATGGCCTTCAAAACAGGAAGCGTTGTGACAAAGTTAAGATAGGGAGTAATGCCGGCGCCGACCGCATACGTGCTCATTGAAGCGTTCGTGAGCATATCGGTATCGAACTTACCGAGATAATCGTAATTAAAGAATGCCTGCGCGTCCACGCCCGCCCATTTGATGTTGCGAAAAGTGTTTACACCCGGCTTAAAAACGGGAGCGTTAACGACAACCTCGCCGTAGCCGCCAGTGGGACTCACCGAAGAGTCAGCGGCGACATCCTTTATCTTCGACATGTTTACGCCACCACCGAGGCTGACGTACATGCGGCCGAGATTGCCGGTGTTTTCGCTTTTCTTAGTCCACGCAAATGCGGAAGCAGCAGCAAGGATAAGGGAAACAGAGATGAGGGAGAATTTTTTCATATTCATAAATTTGTTGGTTAGGCTAATTCGACTTTTAAAAAAGTAAAGCTTTTTTAGACAAAAAAATCAAATCTTCCTTTAGAAACCGCTACTGTATGACTAAAACGGGAAATTAAATACCGGTTTTTTATGCAATTTATACATTAATTCATTATTTATCCGCGCCCCTTTTCAATATACATATTTATAAAAATGCTCTCTCATTAGCCACCCATTCAAAGTGCGCTTCCATGCCGGGATAAACGGCGGCGCTTGTTTTGGAGAAGGCATTTTCCTTTTATCTTTATTACACAATACATATAGCACGAAAGCTAAACGCAAATACCGGAAAAGAGCGTGGCCTCCAAGCAAAACGCGCACAGGCAGAGACTGTCAAAAAAATAATCCCATCGGTCGTGTGGAACATATTTTCTGTCGCTTTTGTTTGAATATGACATATCCAATCGCTTGACTTTCCTAAAATAAAAAAGAAACTGTAAAACATGAACCCATTTACATTATACAACCCCACAAAATTGATATTCGGAACGGGCGCCGTGTCTAAAATCGCCGAGCTTGTTCCCCAAAAGGCGCGAGTGCTTCTCGTTTACGGCGGCGGAAGCGTCAAAAAAAACGGTTCATATGAACAAACCGTAAAAGCTCTTGGCAAGCGCAAGGTTGTGGAGTTTCCCGGAATCGAACCGAATCCTGAATACGAAACCTGCCTTAAAGCGGTGGCCGTTATAAAAAAACATAAGCTGGATTTCATATTGGCTCTCGGAGGCGGAAGCGTTATAGACGCGTGCAAATTCATAGCCGCCGCCGCGCTTTTCAAGGGAAAGAACCCGTGGAAAATCTTAACGTCGTACGGCGCCGAAATAAAGGCTGCCCTCCCGATAGGCACCGTGCTTACAATACCAGCGACCGGCTCGGAAATGAATCAAAACTCCGTAATCAGCCGCAGGGCGACAACAGAAAAACTCGCTTTTGCAAACGACCTCGTTTTCCCGCGATTCTCCGCGCTCGATCCAGCTTTCACTCTGACACTGCCCGACCGCCAAATTTCAAACGGAGTAGTCGACGCATTTGTCCACGTTATGGAGCAATATTGCACCAGGCCTTCGGACGCCCCGATTCAAGATGGATTTTCCGAAACAATCCTTCGAACTCTCGTCTCCGAAGGTCCCAAAGCGCTCAGAAAAAAAGACGATCTTGCCGTGAGGGCAAATATAATGCTGTCGGCGACCATGGCTTTAAACAAACTGATCTGCATCGGGGTCCCCGAAGACTGGTCAACGCATCTTATCGGGCACGAAATCACCGCTCTTTACGGCATCGACCATGCGCAATCGCTGGCGATAGTCCTGCCGAAACTTTTAAAGTACAAAAGTTCTTCAAAGGGCGAAAAAATAGTGCAGCTTGGGAAAAACGTTTTTGGCATCGAGCCAAAGCCGAAAAAAGCGGCCATAGAAAAAACAATCGGGGTAATCGCAAAATTCTTTAAAAAGATGGGGGTCGGCACCGAATTTGCCGACTACAACATCGCAGGCGACGCGGCAAAAGAGGTGTCTGAAAACATAGCAAAACACTATGGCGCAATCGGCGAAAACGCCGATATTACGCCCAAAGACGTCGAAAAAATACTAAGATTGTAGGTAGGCTGCGCGCACGCAAACGCTCAGGCGCCGCGCAAAACTTCGAGGCGAATCGCAACCTTCAGAAAATCCGCGAACCTCACCTTTGTTGCAGAAAGCGCCTCGCCTTGGTTGCGGGAAGCGCCTGCAGCAGTCGCCGCCCTGGTCCGGATGGCCGTAAGCCTCTCATTAGGCGACGACGCCCTTCAAACCGGCAGTATCCTCCTAATTTACAATTAGACAACGGCACCCACCCTCCCACGATTCGGAAGGACGTCGTTTTGGCGCCCCGAAGGCGCCGATAGGGAGGAGAAAAACGCTATTTCGTCGGCAAAGCCGATAAAGCCGGCAAAGCCCGGCTATAATTCCGCCTTACCGTCTTTTACGGCGGCTTCAAAACGGTCGCTTACGCGCTTCCAATTTATTACGTTCCAAACGGCTTCGGCGTAATCTGCCCGGCGGTTTTGATATTTTAAGTAATATGCATGTTCCCAAACGTCTATGCACAAAATCGGTATCATGCCGCACGGAGATATTTTTGCTCCCATTATGGGGGAATCCTGATTGGGCGTCGAACATATCTTAAGCCTGCCGTCGGGAAGCACTCCCAACCAAGCCCAGCCGCTTCCGAACTGCCCGACGGCCGCAGCTGTCATGAGTTTCTTAAAGTTGTCGAAAGAGCCGAAAGACTCTTTTATGGCGCTCAAAAGCTCGTCGGAAGGATGCGACTTTTGCGGTGACAACCCCCGCCAATAGAATTCGTGGTTCCACACGCCTCCCCCGTTGTTTCTCACTGCCGTTTTAATCGACTCCGGAACGGCGTCGAGCTTAGATATCAGCTCCCCCGCGCTTCCGTTGAAATTAAACGACGGTTCCGAAGCCAAAGCGGCGTTGAGCTTTTCCACATAGGCGGCCTGATGCTTGCCGTGGTGTATGCGGACCGTCTCAGCGTCTATCCACGGTTCGAGCGCGGTTTCCGGATATTCCAATTCTTTCAGAGTGTATTTCATTTTTTCCCTTTCCGTTGATGAAGCGCCCCCGGCGCAATGCAATGGCGCTGCAAACGCTATTGATATTAAAATGCCTGCACATATTCCCAAAAAAGCCTTCATAGTTTTTATCTTATCGGACAATAAGCCCTGAACTAAACATATCACGCTTTTTTTTCGATTCCAAAGGCCGCAAGAGTAAATTCGGCGGCGTGCAAATCCCCTCTTTCGCAAACCGCGCTAAAAAGTGCTTGATAAGGCGGAGAAAATCTAAGATTGTAGAGGGTTATTACGCATCTCGATGGAAAACTTGGAAAACATCAGAAATTTTTGCATTATAGCGCACGTTGACCACGGCAAAACGACGCTGTCCGACAGGCTGTTGGAAAAGACCGGAACCATACAAAAGCGCGACATGCAAGACCAAATGCTCGACTCCATGGATTTGGAAAGGGAACGGGGCATAACCATCAAGTGCCACCCGGTCACGATGAAATATGCCCGGAACGGCAGGGAGTATCTATTAAACCTAATCGACACCCCCGGGCACGTCGATTTTTCGTACGAAGTGTCGCGGTCTCTTGCCGCATGCGAAGGCGCAGTTCTCCTGATAGACGCAGCGCAGGGCGTCGAGGCGCAAACCGTGGCGAACGCTCATCTTGCCGTAGCTCAAAACCTCGAAATAATCCCCGTAATAAACAAGATAGACCTTCCGAGCGCCCAACCGGAGCTTTGCAAAAAACAGGTGGAAGACATTCTGGCGATACCCGCCGAAGACGCCATTTTGGCGAGCGGAAAATCAGGCGCGGGGGTTTCAGAAATCCTCGACGCAGTAATAGATCGCATACCGCCCCCGCGTCTGGCGGATTATCCGGCGACGCGCGCCCTCGTGTTCGACTGCATGTTCGATTCGTACAAAGGCGTGATATGCTATGTGAGGGTTTTTTCGGGCTCGATAAAAGCCGGCGACGAAATACTTTTTATGGGCAACGGCCGCCGCACGACCGTAAAGGAGGTCGGGCGCTTTACGCCCACAATGACTGCGGAAGCCCAACTCGATGCCGGCTGCACCGGATACGTTGCCGGCAACATCAAGGAGGTGGCCGACATAAGAATCGGCGACACTATAACGTCGGCGTCTAAGCCGGCTGCGGAAATGCTCCACGGCTACAAGGAGGTAAAGCCCATGGTGTTTTCGGGAATATACCCAGTGGACACCTCCGAATACGAAAAGCTGAAGGTTTCGATAGCAAAACTGCAACTAAACGATTCCGCGCTTGTCTATCAGGCCGAGACCTCGGCGGCGCTCGGATTCGGTTTTAGGTGCGGATTTCTCGGGCTTCTCCACATGGAAGTCGTGCAGGAGCGCCTGCGCAGGGAGTACGACCTCGACATCATATCGACGTACCCGAGCGTAGTTTATAAATTGGACCTGCATGACGGTTCTAAAATCGAGATAGACAACCCGTGCAGGCTTCCGGATCCGACAGAAATAAAGGCGATTTACGAGCCCATGATTTCCGCAAACATACTGATTCCCACAGAATCGATAGGCGACATGCTCGCACTCGTATCGGAAAAGCGCGGGTTCTGCCAAAAGACCGAACTTATTGACGAAACCCGCGTAATGCTGACATGCTCGCTTCCGCTGAACGAAATACTCATAGACTTTAACGACAGGCTCAAGAGCATAACCCGCGGATACGGCAGCCTGGACTACGAAATGGACGGCTACGCGGAGTCGAAGCTCGTGCGCCTCGACATACTCGTCAACGGCGAGCATATAGACGCATTTTCGTCTATCGTGCACGCCGACAAGGCCGAACAGAAGGGCCGCGCGCTTTGCGCAAAGCTGAAGGACATTCTGCCGCGCCAAATGTTCAAGGTTGCGATTCAGGCGGCCATCGGCGGCAAAATAATTGCCCGAGAAACGATAGGCTCTTTCAGGAAGGATGTCACTGCAAAATGCTACGGCGGCGACATAACGCGCAAGAAGAAGCTGCTTGAGAAGCAAAAGGAAGGCAAAAAGAGAATGAAGCAGATAGGCAAAGTCTCCATACCACAGGAGGCGTTCGTCAATGTGCTGAAATCCAACTCTTAGAAAGGCAGAAGCCATGTTCGGTTTTTTTGAAAATAAGAAACGTAAGCGTGCCAAAGACCTTATCGGCACGGCGTACAAAGTGTACAACTACCGCTGCGACGTAATGGACCCTTCCGACGCCAAGGCGATGTCGGATTTGATAGAGCGCGCCGAAAACCTCGTGGGCGACGGAAAACTCGGAACCGCGGAATATGAAAGCTGCGCCGAAAAACTTGAAAAGCTCATGCGAAAATGGGGCGGCGCGGTTTATCCCCTGTCGGCATGGGCGGACTACACAGACATGATTATTGTGGCGGGAATTTTAGCCATAGGCATTCGGAGTTTCTTTTTGCAGCCTTTCAAAATCCCCACTAATTCGATGTACCCGTCATTTTACGGCATGACAAGCCAAGTATATGGAGGGAAAGACGGTATACCCTCCCCGAGCCTTCCGGAAAAACTTTGGCGATTTGCTACTCTTGCCGCCGGCAATTACTCCATGACAGCGCCGGCATCTGGCGAACTGTATATCGAAATAAATTCTCCGGCGGCAGCCCGGGGAAAGGGGCTTTTCGCGGCCGACGTAAGACCCGTAAAAAAATTCTTCGTATGGCCCACCTACGAGCGCTGCTACAAGTTCTTCATAGGAGACACGCCGATGGAACTCGCCGTGCCCGCCGATTTTCCGATAGACGAAGTCGTCGCAAAAACTTTCGACCTCGAAAAAAATTCTATCGTGGAAAGAAACGGCAAATGGATGATGCGCCTCGGAACGGTTGAAAAGGGGGAAAAGTTCCTGAATTTCGACATACTCGGCGGCGACATGCTGTTTGTGGACAGATTCACCTATAATTTCAAAAAGCCGAAAATCGGAGATCCTATCGTTTTCAGAACCAAATATTGCGAAGGCATGACGCTAATGAACGGAGGAATTCCCGACGACAAATATTATATAAAAAGGCTGGTCGGACAGGGCGGCGACAAACTCAGCATAGAGGGCGATACCCTTTTTAGGAACGGGAAGCCCATTGCGGGTTCGCCCGCTTTCGAATCAAACGCTAAGAGGGAGGGCCTTTATTGCGGCTATAAAAAAGACGGCTCATTCAAGGAGCACGGCGACGTTGTCGTTTCGCCGAAGCACTACTACGCCATGGGCGACAATTCCGCAAACAGCCTCGACAGCCGGTACTGGGGGGAAGTCCCTGAAAAAGCTCTCGTGGGAAAGTCGCTAATAATATTCTATCCGTTTACGTCGCGCTGGGGGGCCACAAAATAGTCTTGGCATGCTGGCAGCGGAAGCGTAGTCTGGATATTTAAATTTCGAAAATGTTAAAGTTTGCGCACAGTCTTTCGATAGCGTTCGGTTGCATGGCAGCATGCATCAACGGCCTGTGCGGATTTTCAAAAGTTTCAGACGCGCAGATTCCGGCTTCTTCTGGAGAATGCCGCTCCGCAAAAATATGCGCTCAGACGGTAAAAATGCCGAACGCGGCAAAACATTCCAATTTGAAGCTCTTGCGAGCCGCAAGCGACCATTGCGAGGCCGGTTTCGCACACCCGCCGCTTTGCGCGCATTGGAGTCGGAAATGCGGCGGAGCGGCAGCCATGCGGAAGGACGAACCCTTTGCGGTGCGCATGGGCTTGCCGCGGCAAAATCCCATTAGGGCTCCGTCTGCGATGCCGCTTTAACTGTTGCAACGTTCCATACGTCTCCGCGCGGACGATGGAAGTAAAAAAACAAACTGGCGGCCGTAAAGCCGCAAAATAAAACCATATTCGAGACAAACATGCTATCAAAAATCATTAAACTTTTCGCGGGCAGCCACTATAAAAAGTTCTACAAAAAAACGCGCCCGATAGTCGCAAAAATAAACGCCATAGAGGAGCAATACCAGCAGATGACAGACGACGGTCTGAGGGCCAAAACCGACGAATTCAAACGCCGCTACGCTGAAGGGGAATCGCTCGACTCCCTGCTTCCCGAGGCTTTCGCTGCGGTCAAGAACGCGGCGCGGAGGCTCTGCGGCAAAAAGGTGGAGGTTTGCGGGCACGAAATAGAATGGCAAATGGTCCACTACGACGTCCAGCTCATAGGCGGCATAGCGCTGCACCAAAACAAGATCGCCGAAATGGCGACGGGCGAAGGCAAAACGCTTGTGGCAACTCTTCCGCTCTATCTGAACGCGCTCGCCGGGAAAGGCTGCCACCTTGTGACGGTCAACGAATACCTCGCGCGGCGCGACTCGGAATGGATGGGGTATCTGTATAATTTTCTCGGGCTGTCCGTTTCCTGGATATACAACATGCAGGATATGGAGGAAAAGGCCAAAGCATACATGGCCGACATCACATACGGAACAGCGAGCGAATTCGGATTCGATTACCTGCGCGACAACGGAATGGCGACAAGCAAGGAGGCCCAAGTGCAGCGCCCCCACTACTACTGTATCGTTGACGAGGTTGACTCCATTCTCATAGACGAAGCACGAACCCCCCTCATCATATCCGGCCCGATACAGGAGGACCACGAGCTTCCGTTCAACGAGCTGAAACCATCCATAGAGAAGGTTGTAAAGCTGCAGGTAGGCCTCTGCAATACGCTCATAAACCAAGTCAAGGCGGTGGCGGACTCCGGCGGAGAAATAGACGAGCCTACAATCATAAAAATGTGGCAGGTCAAAATGGGCGCGCCCAAGAACCGAATCTTGCGGCAACTGATGGAAAACGGCGAGCTCCGCAAGAAGCTCGACAAAATCGACATGGAAATGGCCTCGGACCTTCGCAAGTTCGACCGCTTCAAATACAAGGAGGAGCTTTACTATACCATAGACGAAAAGCAGCACACCAGCGACCTTACCGAACGCGGCCGCAACGCCGTCGCCCCGGAAAACTCGGACGCATTCGTGCTTCCGGATCTGCCGACGATTTTCGTCAACATAGACTCCGACGCTTCCCTCGACGCCAAGCAGAGGCAGGAAATGAAGATGAAGGCCGAAGACGATTTTATAAGGCTTTCCGAATATATCCACTGCATAAGCCAGCTGCTGAGGGCGTATTCGATTTATGAAAAGGACATCGAGTACGTTGTTCAGGACGGCAAAGTGCACATAGTCGACCCCAACACGGGGCGCATAATGTACGGAAGGCGTTGGAGCGAAGGTCTGCACCAGGCTGTGGAAGCCAAAGAAGGCGTGGCCATAGAAAAGGAAACTAAGACATACGCAACCATCACAATTCAAAACTATTTCCGGCTCTACGAGAAACTCGCCGGCATGACAGGAACCGCGGAAACCGAAGCCCAGGAGTTCCACGACATATACGGGCTGAACGTGATGGCAATACCCACCAACAAGCCCTGCCGGCGCATAGACAA
The DNA here is from genome assembly GCA_944389195.1 of uncultured Opitutales bacterium. GTDB lineage: Bacteria > Verrucomicrobiota > Verrucomicrobiia > Opitutales > Intestinicryptomonadaceae > Merdousia. The sequence goes on along the minus strand of CALXLM010000017.1, from coordinate 41,546 downwards.
AAACGATGTAATTTACAAGACGAGGCGCGAGAAATACAACGCAGCCATAGACGAAATCCAAGCAGCGCACAAACGCGGGCAGCCGGTGCTTGTGGGCACGGCCTCGGTGGAGGCGAGCGAAGTTTTAAGCAGAATGCTTAAGCGCAGAAACATCGCCCACACGGTTCTAAACGCCAAGCACCACCAACAGGAGGCGGAAATAGTAGCGCAAGCCGGGCAGCGCGGCGCGGTGACCATAGCCACAAACATGGCAGGAAGGGGTACCGACATAAAACTCGGCGACGGCGTAAACGAACTCGGGGGGCTGTACGTTTTGGGAACCGAACGCCACGAGGCAAGGCGCATCGACAGGCAGCTGCGCGGCCGTTGCGCCAGGCAGGGAGACAACGGGCTTTCAAAGTTTCTCGTGTCCCTCGAGGACGACCTCCTTAGAATTTTCGGGAGCGGGCCCCTTGCGCGCATTCTTCAAAAGACATTCCAAGAGGGGCAGCCGCTCGACCATCCTCTTCTAAACCGTTCGATAGAGCGCGCCCAAAAAACCGTCGAAAACCAAAACTACTCGATGCGCAAGCGGCTGCTGCAATACGACGATGTCCTCAATAAACAGCGCGAGATTATATACGGCCTTAGGAACGAGACACTCGAAACAGACGATACCCGAAAGCTCGTCTTCGACTTTATTTGCGACGAGCTCGACGAGCGCATATCGGTCATATCGCCAAACGGGGCCGCGCCCGAAAAGTCAGACCTTCAGGCTTTGTGCAGCTGGGTGACGAGCCGTTTCCCGATTGCGGTCGTGCCGGAGCAGCTTGAAAACAAGGCGCCCGACGAAATAACCCGCATAATAGTCGATGAAATCAAGTCGGTTTACAAAATACGCGAGGAAGTGGAGGATCCCGAAGCGCTAAAGGCGATCGAAAGATTCGTCCTCATGCGCGCCCTCGACAAAAACTGGCAGGACCACCTGACGGAAATGGAGGATTTGCGCCGCAGCATAGGATTGCGCGGGTACGGGCAGAAAGATCCGCTAAACGAATACAAGAGCGAAGCGTACAAATTCTTCGAATCTCTCATGGGAAGAATCCGCAACGACGTTTGCATGGGCATTTTCCGCAGCGCGTCAAGCATGGAGGCTCTCCAAGCCATGATAGAGCGCGTGCAAAAAAAGGTGAGGACGTCGGCAGACGAGGCGGAAGCGCGCGCGGACGCCGCGGCGCGCCGGGCGGGAGCCGGCCGCCATTCCGAACCAAAAAAGCAGATAGAATTGCCGAACGTCAGGCCGCATGTTGAACTTCCAAAAATCGGCAGAAACAGCACCGTGACCATATCAAAGGGCGGCGAAACCCGGACGCTAAAGTTTAAAAAGGCCGAACCGCTCATCATAGAAGAAGGCTGGCGCCTCGAAAAATGGGAAGAATAGGCAAGCTCAAAAATGCGGCGGCAGCATGCGCCGTCGCATTTTCCTTCTGCATGTACACTGCGGCGTTCGAGCCGTTCGGCGTCGCCGAGTTTGCCTATGTGTTCGCCGTGCCGGCAATCTTAGCCTGCCGCTTTCTGTGCGCTGGAAACCCGCCGTGCCGCGAAGCCAAAGTGATATGCCCGCCATTCGAACCTTCCGCGGCGCACTCCCCCGCTTTGGTCCGGTCAAACCCCGAAACGTTTTCTGAAAATCCGAGCAATTTGTCTGACGGGCGAAAAATATGGCTTACTTCTACATTCGCGTTTTCCTACATAGCGTGGGTCGCAATGCTGGTGTGGATAAGGCATGTTTATCCTCCGGCCGGATACGCGGCTCTCGTATTGCTGCCGCTCGCAGTAGCCGGGCTTTTCGTATTTCCGTGGTACGCGCTCCTTCCGCGCATGCTCCCGTCGCTTGAAGAGGGACACGCAACCCGCCTGTTAAAACTTTCCGGGGCGGCGGCGCTTTGGGTGGCTCTCGAATGGCTGCGCTCGTGGATGTTTTCAGGGTTTCCGTGGAACCTTTTGGCGCACACGCAATGGATGCGCCCGGTATCCATGCAGGCCGCAGAATATGGAGGCGTATGGATTGTGTCTTTTGTTTTGATATTTTTCAATCTGGCGGCGGCGGAATACATATACAGGCTTTTTGCGGCGCACAAATGGAAAATAGAGAACAATTTTTCCGGGCGCCCGCCCTTTTCCCGATTCTCTCCAGAATTTTACATCGCCCTGTGCCTCGCGCTTTCCAGCGTGTGGATTTACGTATCGAAGATGCCCTCTCCCCAAAACCGCGAAAACGCCTTCTGCGCCGGAATGGTTCAAACCGATTTTGCCGGAATATTAAAGTGGAACGAATCCCTTGCCGAACAAAACCTAAAAACAATAAAACGGCTTACCGAAGGCCTAAAGTCGGCCGACGTTGACGTTGCGCTTTGGCCCGAGGCGGCGACGCCTCCGCGTTGGCCCGTATTGGGCTGCCCGCAAATGCGGAAATGGATAGAAGATTTGTCGTCAAAAAATTCAATGCCGATCCTAATGGGAAACATGGCTTATGATTACTCCGAAGAATGCGCGCAGGGCTGCGCATTTGCCGTATCGCCCAAAAGCGGACTCTCCGAAAAATTTTACGCAAAGCGCAAGCTTGTGCCGTTTGGGGAATACACGCCGTCGTGGTGCAAATGGCTGGGCAAGGTTGTGCCTGTGGGAAACATGAAAGCGGGAGATTATCCGACGCTTCTAAATCTCGAAATAAAAGGGAAAAACTATAAAATTGGCGCCATGATATGCTATGAAGACATATTCCCGCGCCTCGGCAGGGAACTCGCCCTTGAAGGAGCCGACATTCTCTTTGTATGCACAAACGATTCATGGTACGGAAGAGAGGGAGGGGCATGGCAGCACGCCGCGCACTCCGCTTTTCAGGCCGTATCCACCCGCCTGCCGCTCATGCGAGCCTCCAACAACGGCCTCAGCGCGGTATTCGACCAATACGGAGCCATGCGTCCTGCTTTCGACCTTAGAAACGGCGATAACACCACATGGAACGCCGATACGCCCGCTCCGTCGCGCTCCCTGAAAATATCCGACCCTTCGGGAAACCAAATCGACCCGACAACTCTGGCGATAAGACGCCCGTCGCCGCTTGTAGATTCGGGCAATTCAATATATTTCAGAGGCGCAGGATATGCCGATGTTGTTTTCTACAAGAATTTTAAAGCAGGCGACACTTTTTATGTAAGACACGGAGACTGGTTTGTCGCCCTCTGTTTTGCCAATTTGGCCTACCTTGCATTAAAACGTTTTTTTGCAAAAAGCAGGTTTTTGACTTGATTTTCAAAATGCGAATATAATAGAGTACGGCCGCCATAGGAAATGCATCAACACTATATGCTAAAATAAAGTCGTAAAATCTTTGGTTTTGGATTTTGCGGCTTTATTGTTTTTTGAGGTGCAATAGTTTGCGTTTAAACAGCATGCGCCATTGCTGCGCCGTCGTTTTCGTTTCGAATGCCGTTCCATAAAAGAACAAACATGGAAACGCGGCATTGCGTTTTTTTTATTTTACCCGCCCTATTTTTGCGATTTATCCGCTGCTGCTGAATATTTCCCAAACGCCCAGTCTTAGCGCGCAAATCCGATATGGACATTGCAAGGCGTGCATAAAAGCATGCGCATGCCGGACTTCGGCTTTGTTATTCGGCCGAAAGAGCCGTTGCCAATCCGATATAAAAAGAGGCTAATCGAATATTTTTCTTCTTGCGTGGCAGTATGGACGTTTGCCCGACATTTCATAGTAGCGCTGGTGGTAATCCTCGGCGCGATAAAATTTTTCAAATTTTTCCAGGCGCGTGGCGACGTCGTAGCCCATTTTTCTCAGGCCGGCGATGATTTTCTCCGCCTCAGCCTTCTGGGAGGGACTGCAATAAAAAACGGCCGATTTGTATTGTTCGCCCTTGTCGGGCCCCTGCCCGTCGCGCTGGGTAAAATCGTGTATTTCAAAAAACGCCCTTAAAATATCGCCGTACGAAACCTTTGACGTGTCAAACAGCACTTCAACGCATTCGAGATGCCCCGTATTCCCATTGCAAACCTGGGAGTACGACGGATTCTCAATTCTTCCGCCGCAATATCCCGACACACACGAAATGACGCCTTTGACGCGCCGCATAAGCTCCTCGACGCCCCAAAAACAGCCACCCGCCAGATATGCCCGCCCTATGCGTTCCGCAGGGATAAAATCCATCGAAACTGAGTTTACGCAGTGGCGGATGTTTTTCGGCGTCATTTTTTCGCCCTTGAACACATGCCCGAGATGCGCGCCGCAACGGGCGCAGACAATTTCAGTGCGTTCGCCGTCCGGGTCCGGAAGCCTGCCGACAGCCCGCGGGAACGCGTCGTCGAACGAAGGCCAGCCGCAACCCGAACGAAACTTGGCCTCCGAAGGATAGAGCGGCGCGCCGCAAACTTTGCAAACGTATATGCCGTCCTTGAAAAAATCGTTGTATTTCCCCGAAAAAGGAGCCTCAGTCCCCTTTCCCCATATGACGTCGCGTTCCTGTTTTGTCAGATTTTGGTTAGGCATGGCGCAAGCAAAACCCGCCGATGCAAAAAGCAAAAGCGAAATAACGGCTTTCATCGGCATGGTATCGGAAAATTACCCCCGAATAAAAGCCAAATAATCCGACTCGTCCATGAGCGCGCTTATATCGTCCGGATTTTCCGGGGATATTTTAACCAGCCAGCCGTCGGAAGTCGGAGATGTATTCACCGTTTGCGGAGCGTTTTCGATAAGCGGATTGATTTCCACGATAACGCCGTTTACCGGCATATATATGTCGCTTGCGGCCTTTACCGACTCGACCACCGCAAAGGTTTCGCCCGCTTTAAACGCATCGCCTATCTGCGGCATTTCCACAAACGTCACGTCTCCGAGAGACTCCTGGGCATGGTCGCTTATTCCGACGAGCGCGCAGCCGTCGGGCAACAGTTTTATCCATTCGTGGTCTTTTGTATATTTAAGGCTCATTTTATTTTCCCCTCAGTTCGATGTTAATCGGCGTGCCGCGCACTTTTGCGCAAAGCCCGCCTTCAGATGCCAGCAAAACGGAAGCGTCGAGCAGAGCCGAACCTATCGGGCAGTCGAGCATAGCCGACCACGTCCCCGAAAGGGCTTCGCCGGCTTTTTTCTCTCCGTAAAAAATGGGATCTCCCGCCCTTACGATTCTTCGGCCTTCGGCCTTAAACCATACCACACGGCGCGACGGGCCGAGCGCGGACTGCCTTTGCAAAGGCTCGAACCCCACGAATTTCTTCGAAAGCTTCACAGTCCAGCCGAGCCCAGCCTCAAACGGCGTTATCGACTCCGATATTTCGTGCCCGTAGAGCGGCAGGCACGCCTCGACACGCAGGGAGTCGCGCGCTCCAAGACCGCAAAGTTCGACGCCCGAAGCCGACACAAATTTTTCTGCCGTCTCCTCCGCGCAATTAGGAGGGCAGAATATCTCGAACCCGTCTCCCCCCGTATAGCCCGTCCTTGAGACAATGAAATCTCCGGCTTTTTTGAAGCCAAAGCGCTGAAGGCCCGAAAAACCACCTCCAAAAACCGACGAAACCGCCGCTTCCGACAGCGGCCCCTGAACCGCCAAAAGCGCAAAGGAATCCGACGCGTCTTCGACTGATACGCCGAAAGCCGGGGCCGAACCGGAGAAAATTGCGGCGTCCTTTTGCGTATTAACAGCGTTCACGACAACCATGTAGCTGTTTCCGTCCAAGTTGAAAACAATCACATCGTCGGCGCATGTGCCGTCGGGATTGCACAGCACGGAATAGCGCGCTGCTCCGGGTTTGAGGGTTGTAAAGTCGTTTGTAAGGACGGCGTTTAGGAAATCGACCGAACGCGCGCCCGAAATAATAATCTCGCCCATATGGCTTGCGTCAAACATTCCAGCGCCGCGGCGAACCGCAAGATGCTCCCTTATTACGCCGGAATACTGGACGGGAAGGCTCCACCCCGCAAAATCGACCATTTTGCCTCCGTGGCGGATATGGAATCCGGCAAGCGGAGTTTTTTTTGCTAAGCCCAACATGCCCTTCAATGATGGGCCAAACAGCCGGTTAGTCAAGCCTTCTTCGTTTCTATCGAACGTTCGACAAGGGCCGAAATGTCCGGATCGCGCCCCATGAAGTTTCTGAACGCCTCCGCGGGATCCACGGAGTTCCCCACCTTGAGTATCTTTTCGGCAAACTCCCTTCCGACCTCCGGATTTAAAATTCCCTCGCGCTCGAAACGCGAAAACGCGTCGGCGTCGAGCACTTCCGCCCATTTGTACGAATAATAGCCGGCTGCATAGCCAACGCTGTCTCCGAAAAGATGCGTGAAGCGCGGCAATATTGACGGGACAGGCTCGGAAGTGTCGCAGGAATAAGGCGCCAGGATTTTCCTTGCTTCGGCCTCGATGTCGCCCGACGATATGAAGCGGCGCGCGTCCGTGTGCATTGCCAGGTCTATTTTCGCAAACGACAACTGCCTCATAGAAGCCGAAGCCCCCATAAATTTGCGCGAGGCGTCGAATTTTTCAAACAATTCGCCGGGCATTTTCTCGCCCGTCTTCCAATGGCGCGCAAAAATATCGAGGCAAGATTTGTCATGGCACCAGTTTTCCATAATTTGCGAAGGCAGCTCTACAAAATCCCACGCCACATCGCGCAGCCCCATTTCGGGGGAATCCATCAGGAAGAAATGCACCAAATGCCCGAATTCGTGGAACAGCGTCTCAACTTCGTCCATTGAAAGAAGCGGGGGCGCCCCGTCGGTTCCCTCAGAGATGTTTGCGGCAATAACGCCCAGCGCGGGCGAATCGCCGTCCCTTTGGGACAAAATATTCATCCATGCCCCGGAACGCTTTTGCGGACGCGGGAAAAGATCCGCGTAAAACACCCCGCACAGCGATCCGTCGGCAAAAAACACTTCGTATGTTTCCACTGACTCGTGCCATGACGGCCGCGGGGAAAGCGATTTCTTTATCCTTAATCCGAACAGCTTTTCGCATATTCCAAACATTCCCGACAAGACCGACTCCAAAGGGAAATAGGGCCGCATCTGCTCCGGGTCGAATCCGTACCTGGCCGCGCGCAGCTTTTCGGACACGTACGCGGTGCGCCACGGGGGCATTTTTTCGCCGTCCTTTAAATAGCCGCTAAGGCGCGCAAAATCCACAAGCTCGTCCCATTCGTCGCGAAACGGCGCTGAAAACCTGCGCGAGAGCAAATCTACAAAATTTTCCGCCGCCCTGCCGCTTTTCGCCATTCTGCGCTCGAGCACCGCATCGGCGAAATTCGCCCTCGACAGTATGCGCGCCTTCTCGTCGCGCAGAGACAATATTTCGCGTATTAAGTCCCAATTAGAGAATTCGCCAGACGAAGCCACCGAGGACGACCAGCGCCACAGTTTCATTCGGTTTGCGTCGGAGTCGGCGTAAGTCATAAAGGGGACATACAAGGGTTGGTCGAGGGTAAAAGCCCACCCTTCCAAATTTTTTTCTTCCGCCTTTTTTTTGGCCAGCGCCACTGCGGTTTCCGGAAGGCCCGAAAGACCCTGCGGCGAGTCGATGCAAAGCACAAAGCGCTTCATGTCGTCCAAGACGTTTTCGGAAAACTTCTGAGTCTTTACGGCAAGCATTGCCGATATGTCGCGCAAACGCGCCTTCTTTTCGGGGGGAAGCCCGGCCCCGCCGAGTTCAAAATCGAGAATGGTTTCGCCGAGAAGCCGTTTCTTATCGCCCGTCAGCGATTTTCCCTCGGGAGTTTCCGAAAAATTTTTTACCGCCGCATAGAGCCCATCGTCGAGGTCGATAGACGAATAAAAATCGGCCACTTCCGGCATAAGCTCATTCAGCGCCGCCCTGAGCTGCGGGGTGTCGGCAACGCTTTGGAGGTGGTTCAAATATGTCCACGCCCTGTCGAGAGAATCCGTCGCCCTATCGAGCGCGCGAACGGTGCCTGCGTAAGTAGGCTCACCTCCGCCCGCGCCAAACTCCCTTATCTTATCGAGATTTTTGCGCGTCTCCTCAATAGCCTCGCGAATCTCCTCCTCAGCCCGTTCAGGTTGCATTGCCCGCCAGTCCGGAGGAACTGAATTCTGTAAAAATCCGACTTCCATAATTCCCACATGATTTGCCACAAAAAAATAAAGGCAATATTTTTTGAAGAAAAACCCCGCTAACCGGCGCCATAAAGTCGGCCATGCATAAAAATATAATTGATTTAACGCATAGCTTGTATGAATATCCGGTGCATGAAAAGCATCGCCGCAATACACCGTTCATACGGCAAGGCCGACGAAGTCGTCCATGCCGAAACGATAGACATACCAAATCCGCAAAAAGGCCAGGCTATCGTAAAACTGCTTCGCGCCGTAATAAACCCGTCGGATCTGGGAATGATAGGCGGCTCGTACGGGAGATTGCGCCCGCTACCGGCCGTGGCCGGAAGGGAGGGAGTCGGCGAGGTTGTGGAGCTCGGCCCCGATACGGAATACCCGAAGGTTGGCTCCATCGTAAGGCTGCCTCCCGAGCCGGGGGCATGGACGCAATACCAAGTATGCCAAGCCGGCGAATTGGTAGAAGTACCGAAGGGCCTTCCACTCGACATGTGCGCCATGGCCTTTATAAATCCGCCGACGGCTCTATGCATTCTCGACAACTTCGGAGAGCTTGGAGAAGGCGACTGGTTCATACAAAACGGCGCCGGCAGCGCCCTCGGATACTTTGCGGTTCAGATGTGCAAGGCGCGCGGCATAAAAACAGTCAACATGCTTCGCAACGCCGAAAAGAAACGCTCCGAACTCGAATCAATAGGCGCCGACCTCGTTGTGGACGAAGCCGAATTCAATCCTAAAGCCGTAAAAGAAAAAACGGGGGGGAAACTTAAGCTGGGATTGAATCAAATAGGCGGCGAAAGCGTATCTAACATGATAAAGGCCATGGGCGACTCAGCGACCGTCGTCACAATAGGCGGAATGGTCGGAGACCCCATAAGGTTCCCCACCCGCTTCCTTATTTTCAACGACCTCGCGCTCCGGGGATTCTGGTGGGACAAATGGCAGCGCACCCATTCAAAAGACCGCGTCAAAGCCGTTTACGGAAAAATTTTCGAAATGATAGGGAACGGAACCCTTAAGGCGCCGGTCGATTCGGTGTTTAAATTGGAGGACATTCAGAAGGCCCTTTCGCGCGCGATGGAAAACTCGCGCTCAGGCAAGGTAATGATAGAATTTTAGAATGAAAAAGACGCAAAAAAAAGACCTTTCACAGCTCACGCTGCTCGGCTCGGCTCTCGGTGGGAAAAAGGCTAAACCCCAAAAAAGGCTCGAGACGTTTCCAAATAAAAGCCCCGGGCGCCCGTATGTCGTGGAGCTGGAAACCGACGAATTTACCTGCCTGTGCCCCGCAACGGGACAGCCAGACTTCGCGACGATAAAAATAGCGTATGTCCCGAACGAAAAAATCGTCGAAAGTAAGTCTCTAAAGCTCTACCTGTGGTCGTACAGAAATTCGGGCTGCTTCCACGAGCATCTTACAAACGCCGTTCTCGACGACCTCGTAGATGCTCTCGACCCTGTATGGTGCAGGGTCGTGGGGGAATTTAAGGCGCGGGGCGGGATATCTATAAAGGTGAGCGCCGAACACGGATTGAATCCAAACGCCGCACGGCAATGAAAATGCCCAGCCTATTCAAATTAGCCGCAGCCGCCGTTCTTTGCACGGCGTGCGCGTCGCTGAGCGACGACGCCCCTTCGAACGCCGGTTTTGAAAACCTGCTCGAAAGCGTAGTAAAAATCGACGTGTGGGAGGTTTCGCAAAAACACGGCGGAAGCAAGACAAACCGCGGATTCGGATCGGGCGTCATCATTTCAAGGGACGGAATGATACTTACGAATGCGCACGTAGTAAACTGCTACGCCACCAAAATAATGGTGACGCTGCCGAACCTTGAAAGGGTAAAGGCGGAATTCGTGGGGTGGGACCACTGGACAGACTTGGCGGTAATACGCCTCAACGCCGACGAACTAAAGCGAAAGAAACTCGATTTCGCAACGGCGGAACTCGGCGATTCAAGCAAACTCAAGGCCGGCGACGTCGTCTATGCAGTCGGCACCCCGCACGGATTTGTAAGAACGGTCACGCGCGGCATCGTATCGAACACGAACAGGTTTTTTGAAGGCATAATTTTAAACAGCGGATACGAAACCGGGACTTTTAACACATGGATACAAACCGACGCGGCAATAAACCCCGGGAACAGCGGTGGGCCGCTCGCCAAACCGAACGGGGAGGTTGTCGGAGTGAACACGCGCGCCTACGCTAATTCAAACAACCTCGGATTCGCCGTTCCGTCCAACGTCGCGAAGGCGGTAATATCCGAAATTATAAAGAACGGGTCGGTCGCGCGCGGATACGTCGGCATAACTTTCGCGCCCCTCCAGGACATGGAGGAGTTTTTCGACATTGACATGAACAAGGGCGTTCTCGTTCAAAACGTGGACGCCCTGTCTCCGGCCGCCGTTGCGGGCATACTGCCGGGAGACATCATTCTTAAGATAAACGGAAAAAACATCGACGGGCGCTTCCCCGAACAGCTTCCCGGAATAATGAACATGATAGGCAACGTGCGCGAGGGGGAAAATGTCGGCGTTGAAATATTGCGCGACGGCAAAAAATACGAAAAAAATCTCGTGTCAGAAAAGCTCGAAAGCAGGGTCGGGAAAGAATACACGCTCGAAAAATGGGGAGTGGGCATGAGGGAGATAACAAAAGCCTATGCGCGAGAATCCAAAATAGAGACCGATTCGAGGCTCATGGTGGTGGGCGTAAGAAACGGTTTCCCGTTCTCCGCGGCCGACATAGAGGCCGGCGATATAATCATATCGGTAAACCGCAAAAAGGTTTCCACGGAAAAAGAGCTTCGTTCGGCGTACGACGACTACTGCAAGTCTCCGAAAAAGACTCTCATTGAGGTCATGCGCGACCGCGCGTTGTCTTTCCATATCATAAACCCGCCCGAAAAATAGGCGTCAGCAAAAATGCGCCGAAACCGCCGAAAGGGCGAACAACGCGGCGGTATCGCATTTCATGACGTTTTTGCCGAGCGTGGCGGGAATGAACCCGGCAGCTTCGGCCATATCGTACTCTTCGCCGGTCAGATCCCCCTCGGGCCCGACAAGCATGCACACCCCATTGGGAGAGCCACAGGAGTTTAGAATGTGCGAAATCGGCTTTGCGCCGCTTCTGAGGCTCGCCACTATCTTTAAATCGAAGCCGCCCGAACGGCTCCGCAAAAAATCACCTAAGCCGGTTGGCTCGGCTATTTCAAAGCTGCAAAAATTCGCAGACTGTTTCACGGCCTCCACGACCCGCGCGCGCCATTTTGAGCATTTTTTGTCGCTTTTGCATTCGTCCATTCTTACCTGCGTTCTCGAGGAAAAAATCGGGAAAATACCCGATATTCCTATTTCCACCGACTGCCTTATAATGTCGTCGAAAACCTTTCCCTTTGGAAGGCATTGCGCCAAATAGACGCGCATGCTGCTGTGGGGGACGGGTATGTCGCCCTCCACAATAAGCTCGGCGCACTTCGGGTCGGCGGAAACTATGCGGCACCTTTTCACGCGGCCGGACAAATCGAACAAATCCACAATGTCGCCCTCCCTCGCCCTCAGCGAACCGCACAAATGGCGGCTCTCGTCTGGGGACAGGCGAAGCGGCGCCGCGCCGGACGGATGCGCTCCGAAATCGAAAAAAGCCCTAAATCCTGACATGAATTTACAGCTTGCACTTTTCGCGCGTTTTGTAAAAATTTTTTTTATGCAAAATCAACTCGAATCGGCGTTTTCCGGAAGAAAAATAGTTGTGGGCGTGTGCAGCTCCATAGCGGTGTACAAATCCGCGGAACTCGTGTCGGCGATGGTGAAGCTCGGCGCCGACGTGTCGGTTGTAATGACTAAAAACGCCGCAAGGCTGATGTCTCCGCGCATATTTCAAACGCTTTCGAGGAACAAAACGCATGTTTCAATGTGGGAGGACATTCCCGACTGGAAGCCGGAGCATATTTCGCTGGCAGAATCGGCCGAGCTTTTTCTGGTCGCTCCGGCTACGGCCAACACGATAGGAAATTTCGCCCGCGGCATAGCCCCCGACATGCTATCCACGCTCTATCTTGCCATGCGCGCAAAAACGCTTGTGGCTCCGGCCATGAACTGCGACATGTACGCGCATCCGGCGGTCGCCGAAAACATGGAAATTCTAAAGCGCCGCGGAGTGCGTTTCGTGGATCCCGAAACGGGGCCGCTGGCATGCGGCAAAAACGGCGCCGGACGCCTCGCCGCCGTTGAAAAGATATTGGAATCGGCGGCCGAAATTCTTTCCGAAAAATGAGGGAAATACTCGAAACACTCACGGACCACCTAAGGCGCATCGCCGCTGAAGGCGGGGAATTCGCCCCCATAGACGACGCCTCCATGGACATCTTAAGGCGCATGGCAAGCGAATGTTCCCGGAAAAGCTCTCCAAAATCGCCGGAAGGCGGCGGAGAAATTTTCGATGACAATATCGACGAAGTAAAGTTCGCAACCTTAGACGATGTGTACAGCGCAAAAAAAGAACGCGAACCAATAAAAAGAATAAAAATAGTCAACAACCGCACAATGGACATAAAACCGATACCCGCTCCGTCAAAGTTCGAGCTTCCCGACGGAGACAAACTCCAAAAATGGAACGCCCTGCGCGATATCGTGCTTTCAGACGCAATCTGTGCCGAACATGTCCGGCCAACGAAAAAAATAGTATTCGGGATAGGAAACCTCGATGCCGACATTTTCTTTTGCGGAGAAGCGCCCGGGGCGGACGAAGAAATCCAGGGCGAGCCGTTTGTGGGCAAGGCCGGTCAGCTTCTCACGAAAATCATAGCCGCAATGGGGCTGTCCCGCAACGACGTTTATATAGGGAACATCATGAATTGGCGCCCAGAAACCCCGAAAGGAAACCGCCCCCCCGACGAAATAGAAATGGCATACTGCCTTCCGTACTTGAAAGCGCAGATAGAAATCGTCAAGCCGCGTGTCGTGGTAGCATTGGGGCTGACGGCCGCAAACGGCCTTTTGGGCTTTGATCCGGCCCGCAGAATGGGTAAGATAAGGGGGCAATGGCAGAAATTCGGCGACACCGACCTTATGGTGACCTACCACCCGTCGTTTCTTTTGCAATACGCATCGTCGCAAATGAAACGGCTCGTTTGGGAGGACATGCTTGCGGTCATGGAGCGTGTCGGCCTTCCGATATCGCAAAAGCAAAGGAACTATTTTCTGCCGAAATAACGCGCTGTCCACGCGTTTTATCCCCCAGATAATCCCCTTCCCAAGCCAATACGGAACGAATCGCCAAACGGCTTGCAAGCTTTTCCGCATAGATTCTGCTTGAAGAGCCGCGCGGCTCTGCTAATACTTTTCGGCAATGAAAGCATCAATGAAATCGTCGCTTTTGGGACTTGGCGTTTCGGTAACGGTAATTCCCGCGATTTCCATGTTTGCGTTCATTGCGCTGATGGGTTCCGACATCGTAAAAACTGCTAATTCGGAATTTCGCGCCGCCGCATTGGAGTCGGCGCGGCAATCTACAATAGACACCATGCAGATGTGCGACGTTATCGAAGTGTCCGACGATGTCGCAGCGGATGCCGCAAGGAGCGTTATTTTAAAAGGGTTATCGTCTTTCGGGAAAATATCGATAGCCGACAAGCCGTCGAATTTCACCGCCTTCCCGCAGAACACTCCAAGCTTCAAGCAAATGCTATACGCCCCTTTGATAAAATTCGGGGATATGGAGGCATCTCCCGATGTGTCCGACAGCAAAATATCGCAGTTGCTTGAATCGCTGGGCGCACGCCTTTTTTGCGACATTTCCGTATTCTCGAAAATACCCGGCTCTGATCTCTTTGTAAACGTCGCCTCGACGATGTCCTACGACACTGGGGAAAGCTTCGTGGGGGGAATGGTGTCGCTCAAGCAAAACGGGGCATTAAGTTCGCTTTTTTCTAAAGTCGTTGCGACGAAAGATCAGGCATCAGGGCTCGTGTCTTACAGTTCGGCGCCCTATTCCGCGAACTGCTTTCCGATTCTTGGTGAGAACGGAGACGTTATAGGGATAGTGGTTTTCGGAGCACCTTTGCCGGCTGTCGAAGAATTAGAAAAATACATACAGTCTTCGTCGATGGGCGAAACAGGAACCGTATGGATTATAGACGATTCAAATGCAAGCTCCCCCGTGTTGCGCGTTGCGCGCGACACCTCGGCCCGCCTGATGAAAATCAATGAAGACCCAATCGAATCGCGCAGGCTGTTTTTAATGCAAATCATAGAGAAAAGCCGCTCCCTCAGAAGCGGGGAAATAGGGGTAGAAACAATTACAATCCCCTCGAAGGAAAAGAGGCGAAATATCTTAAGGCTTGTGACGTACACATACTATAAGCCGTGGAATTGGATTATAGGAACATCACTCGACGCCGATGAATTTTCTGGCAGCGAAACCGCCATCGTCACGCAGATAGAAACGTTTTCGCGCACAATCGTCTATGCCGGCGCCGTTTTCACGCTTATTGCCATCGGGATTTCCTGGGTTCTCGCATCGCAGTTGTCGAAACCCCTGAAGCTTTTAAGGAGGGTTGCGCGGCACCATTCCCAGGGAGACATGGCTTCCGCGGAATCTGTTCTCGACCAATACCGAGACAAAGGGGGCTCCAGAATACGCGAGTTCGACTCCCTAATGTCGGCAATTTCGCAAATGACGCGCAGCCTGTCCGGATTGATAAAGTCCATACGCGAAGACGGCCTGTATGTGGCCGAAGGCGCGGAGCGCATATCGTCTCTTGCGCAATCGCTCGAATCCATTTCAATTTCTGAGGTTTCGTCCATGAGGAGGGTCGCCGCGTCTGGAAAGACAATATCAATGGCTGCCGACTCCATCAACAAGGCGGCGAGGTCGTCGGCCGCGCAGGTTGAAAAAACCCTTGAAATAAGCCGCACAGGCGGCGATAACCTGCAGATTATCAAGCGCAACTACGACTCCCTGTACGCGGCCTCCGAAAACATAATGGAAAGGTTGTCTGTCATCAACGGAAACGCCGAAAAGATTACCGACATCGTAACGACGATAGGCGAAGTAAACAAACAGACAAATCTCCTTTCGCTCAACGCCTCCATAGAGGCTGAAAAAGCCGGAGAGATTGGGCTGGGATTCGCCGTCGTTGCAAGGCAGATACGCCGCCTTGCGGATAAGACTTCAAAGGCCGCATCGGAAATAGAAAACGCCGTCAGACAAATGCAGTCAGCCGTAAACTCCGGCGTTATGGAAATGGATAGATTCGGGGCGAGCATGCGGCAAAGCCTTAAAATAATTCTTGAAACCGCCGATTCGCTCACGCGGGTGGTGGGCGATATCGAAGGTATAGGTCCGAAATTTGAAAACATAGCCGGACGCATAGCGGTAATGTCGGACAGCGCCCGCAGAATAAGCAAAACCATGCTGGAATTGTCCGCCAACTCCGCGCGGGCACGCGACACTGTCGTGGAGTTTAAATCGGCCACATACGCACTAGACTCCACAAGCGCCTCGCTAATCGACGAAGTTTCACGCTTTAAAACCGCGAACGAGGAAAATTCCAAATGAAACTGTCGCTCAAAAAGACCCTCGTTCTGTTTTCCGTAGGTTTGTCGGCCCTGCCGGTTATCGTCATAGGCCTTCTTATATGGATGATGAATTTGGACGTCAGAGAAATAGCCTATTCCGAATTCGACAAAATAGGCGCTCGCACAACCCGCCAAATTGTGGACGACGCCGTAAAAATCTGCCGCATAATCCAGCGCACACAAATAGACGAGGACGAAAAGGCCCGCTCCGCCCTAAAGACAGGATTAGGAAACTTAGGAGTACCGCGCCTGCTCGATAAAAAAACAAGACTCCGCGTTGCTTCTCAAATGACCCCGACTGAAATGCGCCCCGTGAATATTCCCGGACTCGCCTTCGGTGATTCGGCAATAGAATTAAGAATTGCCAAAGACGGCACTCTTGCCGACTCGTCAGGCAAGGTAAAAAAGCTTCTCGAATCCCTGAAAACGGATACCGGCGTGGAGTTCAGCATACTGCAAAGAATCGACGATTCGGGAAACATGCTTAGAATAGCGTCCACAGCCGTCGATTCCGAGGGTCTTCCGTATGTCGGCACATACATTCCGGCGACAGGCGGATACGACGACGGGGCGATTGTCAGAACGCTTTTGGCAAGAAAAACCTTTTCAGGCATATCGAGGACGGGTTCCATGAATTTTATCGTAAATTACGACCCAATTCTCGATTCCTACGGAGACGTAATAGGAGCTATAGCATACGGACGCCCGCAGTCGGCCATCGACTATATGCTCAAATACTTTGAGGATATCCGTATAGGTGCCATGGGATATGTGTGGGCGATAGAGCTTGTCGGCCGCGGAGAGTCGGTCGTGAGGGTGTCAAGGGACGGGAAGCGCAACGGTTTCATCGTCGAGGGCGACAATTTTAAGGAACGGAGAGAAATGGCTCTCGAAATGATAGCTTCGGCCGTGGCGCAAGGCGACAAAGTGTCGATGCGCAGATACAGGCTCCTCTCAGAAATGGGCGAATCCGACGCCATCACTGCCTACACATACTTCAAGCCGTGGAATATGGTCGTAGGGGCCACGGTATACCGCAGCGACTACGCTCCGGGCGTCGATAGGGTCGAGGAGGCGGCAAAAAGTTTTATATTTCTTCTGGCGCCCATGGGGGTTGGGATATTTTTCTTCGCCGGATTCGCTGCGTGGCTCGCGGGGATAAGGGGGGTCCAAATGGTAAGGGGACTCGAATCGGCCGTCGATAAAATCGAGCGGGGCGATATCGCCGCCGCACGGGCGAGGCTCGCGGTCCTGACCGACCCGCACAAGTGGAGCAACAGCGAAATATTTAGATTGTCCGTGGCGCTGGAGACGATGTCGTCAAATTTGGCGAATTTAATATCTAAAGTACAGCTCTCTGGCGAAAACCTCGCCCTTAGTTCCGAAAAAATTTCGGACGGGGCGGCCAAAATAGACGCTATGACGCAAGCGTGCTCCGAAACGCTCGCCGACATTCTCGCCACGATAAAATCCATATCGAAATCCGTCGTTCTGCTCAACGCCGACGCGCGCGACGCAGCAAAAAACATCGAAACTTCCCTCGAGATCATGAACGACGGCGGCAACCTTCTTGCGCGTCTCAACGAAAACGCCGCATCACTATTGGGAGCCGCCGATTCGGTGTCCGCAAGACTCGCCGTAATAAAGGATAAATCCGAACGCATACTGGCATCAATATCCACAATAAACGCCGTAAGCGAACGCACGAACATGCTTTCGCTCAACGCCTCCATAGAAGCTGAGAGAGCGGCGGAAATGTGCGACGGATTCAACGCAGTTTCGTCGGAAATATCGCGCTTGGCGGACAGAACCGCCGTATCGGCTATGCGGGTTTCCAAAATGGTCGCAAACATGAACGAATCGGTCGAGCTCGGAGTCGATGACATGGAGGATTTTTCATTAAGAATGAAATCTAACTCCGAAATGATAAGCAAACTCCGCGACAATATAATGTCGGTGGAGGGCCAAATTGCCGAATTGGGCCCCAAATTCGAATCGCTCGCCTCAGGAGTCGCCGGACAGGAGGAAAGCGCGCAATCAATCGGAAGACTTATGGAATCTCTCGAATCGCTCGCCGAAAAGACGCGTTTCCAGGTTGAGGCGCTAAAGGACGCTACTATATCTATTTCCCGAACTTCTGAAGCGCTTGTGGAAAAGGCATCGCGTTTCAGAATACCGTCTGCGAAATAAATCGAAGCTGCGCAGCCAGAAGTAGTAAAGGCACTTCTCCGATTAAAACCGCGCATCCAGCCATTGCTAAAATTTAGACGCCTTCATGCAAAAATACATTGACCGTTATTTCCACAATGACGCAAAAGGCGCTGGCGGCCTAAAAAAAAGCCCTGGCCTAAACGGCTGAGACCGCCCAAAAATGGCGGCGCAAAATGTTTTCCAGCGCAAGCGTACAAAAGCCCGGATACAAAAAGCGCTAAGAACCCGGGTGTACGGCCGGAATAGAAGCCAACTCCGGAGGAAGCTTGTCGGGCTCGTATGTGGGGAAAGAAAATTCCAAAAGGCTTACGCACGAGACATCGAATTTCGCCCTGCCCTCGCTTCTGTCAACCAAAACCGCCACACCAACCGGAATGCCGCCCAGATTTTTTACAATGTCTATGCACTCGCGCACCCTTCCGCCGCGCGTTATGACATCCTCGACAACGAGCACCTTTTCGCCGGGCCGTATTTTAAAATTACGCCGCAGAACGAGCGAACCGTCCTGTTTTTCGGCAAATATGAAGCGCTTCCCGAGCTGTCGCGCGACCTCCTGCCCCAAAACCAAACCGCCCATCGCGGGCGCCATCACGGTTTCGCAATCCGTGCCGGCGAGCTTTTTTACGAGCATGGATACCAACTCCGTGACCCTGTCCAAATGCTCGCAAACCCGAGCGCACTGGAAAAAATGGCCGCTGTGGAGTCCGCTCCTAAGAATAAAATGCCCCTCCATAAGGGCGCCTGTGTCCTTAAATATCTTAAGAATTTTGTCGTCGTTCATGATTTTTTACCTCGAAATTGTCTGCTCGACCGTCCACGAAATGCGCCCCGCGTTTGAGCAATCCGCGCGGAGCACTGCCATGCCGCCGCTCGAATAACGCTTCCACAGACCCCAAAGAATTTTACGGTCGGTTTCCGGTATGCCGATTTTGCCCCCCTTTATATCGTCCAAAGAAAAGAATGAGAAAGCCCCCTCGGAAATGTCGTCGGGCAATTTTTTCAGGGGCACCGAACAATCGAAAAGAAACATCAGCCAATGGGCGCTGCCTTCGTATCCGCGCTCGCTCACCATTGAAAACAGGTGTAAATCCTGCTCCGAGACATCAACTCCTATCTCCTCTTTAGTCTCGCGCACAGCGCACTCGAACGGAGACTCGCCGTCTTCCATTTCAAGCTTCCCGCCTATGGGACTCCAGCAGCCCATATTAGGCTCTTTTGCGCGCCGCATCAGGAGAAACTCGCCCCTTTCGTTCCTAAAAAATATAAGCACGCTGATTTTAAACGGAAGCTTTGCCATGGCTGTGCGTCAGTCGAATATTACAGTCTTATTTTTATAGGTTAAAATTCTGCCCTCGATATGCCACCTGACGGCGTTCGCAAGGACTTCGCGTTCGAGCTCTCGGCCCTTTCGCATCAAGTCCTCAACGTTGTTGCGGTGGCTTACAGTCGCAACCGACTGCGCTATGATCGGCCCCTCGTCCAGGTCTTTCGTGGCGTAGTGGGCCGTGGCGCCTATGAGCTTTACGCCCCTTTCGTACGCCTTGTGGTACGGCTTAGCGCCGGCAAATGCCGGAAGAAAGCTGTGGTGTATGTTTATTATGGGGCAGCCCACGGTGTCTATAAAATTCCCGCTTAAAATTTGCATGTAGCGCGCCATTACCACAAGCTCGGATCCGCTTTCGCGTATGATGCGCATCTGCTCTTTTTCCGCCTCCCCCTTCGTCTCCTTGGAAACTGGAGTGTGGTAGAATTTTAAGCCGAACATATCGCTCATTCCGCGCAAATCGTCATGGTTTGATATGACGCAGGCGATGTCGCAATTCAACTCTCCCGAACGGCAGCGCAAGGCGATGTCGCTGAAACAATGTTCGAACTTCGAAACCATTACCGCTATCTTGGGGCGCACAGACGACCTCTTGACGGTCGTTTCCATGTCCAAGTCGGAGCGGGCAAACTCGCTGAACAGACGCATTTCGTCGTCAATGTCCCCGACCGGAATCCATTCCATTCTCTGGAAAAAAATCCCCTCCTGCCTGTCCCTGTGCTGGTCAGCATGTAGGATATTTCCGCCGCGGGCGTAAATCCACCCCGACACGCGCGCCACAATGCCCGCGCGATCCCGCCCATGTAAAAGGGCGACTATTCTTTCTTCTGCCATTTTTTAAACGATAATTGGGCGTCCCATCAAAAAGTCCGAACGCCGGGTTAAAATTAGAATTCGAATTTAGAGCGCCCCATTCTGCGCGCTATTTCTTCCACGACCTCCCTTTCGGCAACTTCTCCGTGCGCCTCGAAAGTGACAGAGAAGCGCACGAAAGCCCCGGCGTCGTCCCACGGGACGGTGCTTATGAGGTGCTCGGAAATCATCCACTGGGAAAAATCCTCGCCGCTTTTAAACTCCACGCGAGAGCCGTCGTCCATAACGGCGGCCTTGGGCGCCGGCATGTAAAGGAAGAATCCTGCTCCCGGCTTCTTTGGGGAAAATCCGAGCGATTTGAGAACTCCGACAAGCATATCCATTCTGCGGGAATACTTGGCGGCTATCGCGCGCGTAATCGAAGGATTTTCGAGCCCCTTGGCAGCGGCGAGCTGTATGCCCAGAAACTGCCCGGAGTCGGTGTTGTCCTTGACGTCCCCGTATGCCTTGACGATTAGCGGATTCCCGCAAACCCAACCTATTCTCCAGCCGGTCATATTGTGGCTCTTTGAAAGCGAATGAAGCTCGACTGCCACGTCTTTTGCCCCGTCGACCTGCAGAATGGATAGCGCGTTTCCGTCGAAGGTAAGCGACGCGTAAGCCGCGTCGGAAACGACGACTATGTTGTTCCGCTTTGCAAAAGCCACGAGCTTTTCGTAAAATTCGCGCGTTGCGCCCGCCCCCGTCGGGTTGTTCGGATAGTTCACGACCATCGCCTTGGCTCTCCGCAAAACATCGGCCGGTACAGAATCGAGATCCGGAAGAAAATCGTTTTCGGCCGACAGCTTAATGTTGTAAACCTCCCCGCCTAGATATTTCGCGTGCGTGCCGAAAATAGGATATCCGGGCACGGTCATCAAAACGACGTCTCCGGGGTTTATAAAGCAGCTGGGCAGAATGCTTAGGGCCGCCTTCGAGCCTATCGAGTGTAGTATTTCCGTATCGGGATCGAGCTCTACGCCGAAGACCGCCTTCATATAGCCCGCGGCAGCCACCTTAAAATCGCGCCCGCCGTTGTCCGCATAGCCGCGGTTTGCGGGATCCTTTGCAGCGGCGTACAGGGCCTCAACAACCTCCGGAAATGCCATGTCGTCGGGTTCTCCGACTCCCATGTCGATAAGCGGCACTCCGGGTTTTGCGGCTTTTGCGGCGCGTTTTGCCCTCTTTATTTTCTCGAATTTGTATATGGCGTTGCTTTTGCCGTAATTGACTCCGCCTATTCTTTCCGCAAACAGTTTCTGTATATAAGAATCGCTCATTGAATTGACCGTTGTTGTTTAATGGGTTGATTTTTTTTTAAAAGTGTCAAGTATGTAAGAAAATAAAAGTACAGGGGCAAAATCAATGAAAATAATAACTTCTCCAAAAGAAATGAAGGAATTTTCCGCAAAATCCAGGGCGGAAGGGAAAAAAATAGCGCTTGTGCCAACGATGGGGGCCCTTCATGACGGACATTTAAGCCTCGTCGACAAGGCGCGTTCGCTTGCGGACGTCGTAGTCGTTTCGATTTTCGTAAACCCCACACAATTCGGTCCGAACGAAGATTACGACAAATACCCGAGACAACTCGACGCCGACGCGCAAAAATGCACTGAGCACAGCGCCGACGTAATATTCGCCCCCTCGCCACAAGACATCTACGCCCCCGACGCATCAACATTCGTAAACGAAGTGCAGATAAGCCAAAATCTTTGCGGCAAGAGCCGCCCCAAACATTTCCGCGGGGTGACGACGGTCGTCACTATTTTATTTAACATTGTAAAACCCGATTTCGGCGTATTCGGGGAAAAGGACGCCCAGCAAGTTTCAATAATAGAGAGAATGGTGCGCGACCTGTTTATGGACGTTAAAATAGTGCGCTCACCCATAGTGCGCGAAGCAAACGGCCTCGCGCTCAGCTCGCGCAACAAATATATGACCCAGCTGGAACACGACGGCGCCACGCGCATCAGAAGGTCGCTTCTGGAAGGGAAAGCTCTCGTTGACGGGGGCTGCACCAACATCGACAGGATAAAAGCACTCGTCATAAATTCCGTCACCGACGCTAAAACGCGCGTAATATATGTGGACGTAGTTGACGCAAAGACGTCGCTTCCGGTGTCGGAGCTTGACGTAGGGAACTGCCGCATATGTATCGCGGTATGGTACGGGCAAACGCGCCTTATAGACAACATAATAATATAAAATAACCGCACCAATCCGACAATGAAATTCGACGTAGTGGTAGTCGGCAGCGGCATTGCTGGTTTGAGTTTCGCGCTCAAAACCGCAAAGCTTGGGCATAAAGTCGCAATCGTCACCAAAAAGGAGCGTTCCGACACAAACACAAACCATGCGCAGGGAGGCATTGCAAGCGTCACAAGCTGCACCGACGATTTCGACTCCCACGTAAAGGACACTCTCATCGCGGGGGACGGCCTTTGCGACGAGTCGGCCGTAAGGGAGATCGTAAGGTCAGGGCCGCAGCAGATAAAGGACCTTATAGA
Source organism: uncultured Opitutales bacterium (assembly GCA_944389195.1). Lineage (GTDB taxonomy): Bacteria > Verrucomicrobiota > Verrucomicrobiia > Opitutales > Intestinicryptomonadaceae > Merdousia. The sequence continues at coordinate 18,955 of CALXLM010000017.1, read as the reverse complement.
AGAAGGCGTCGAATTTACGAGCCTTCAGGACGGGTCTCCTTCGCTTGGGCGCGAAGGTGGACACTCGCGCAGGCGCATACTGCATGTAAAGGACTACACCGGAAGGGCAATTGAGGAAGCGCTCCTCAAATGCGTTTCCGAAAATAAAAACATAGAGCTGTTCGAACACCACTTTGCAATCGACCTGATTACCAGGGCAAAGGCGAACACCCTCCTTCCGGACCAAAAGAACGACATTGTCGGGTTGTATGTCTACGACACTAAAAATAGTGTGGTAAAAACGTTTAAAACTCCCGTGGTAATGCTCGCGACGGGCGGGACGGGCTGCGTATATTTGTACACAACAAATCCGTCCATAGCCACAGGCGACGGCATAGCCATGGCGTACAGGGCTGGAGCGGAAATAGCAAACCTCGAATTCATACAATTCCACCCGACCGCACTCTACTCGCAAAACGGAGACAGGTTTCTGATTTCCGAAGCGGTACGCGGCGAAGGAGCAATACTGAGAAACGCCGACGGCGAAGCCTTCATGGCAAAATACGACCCGCGCAAGGATCTCGCCCCACGCGACATTGTGGCGCGCGCAATCGACAGCGAGATGAAGCGCCTCGGCTCTCCGCACGTGTGGCTCGACATCACCGGCAGGCCGGCGGACGAACTGAAAGCCCGCTTCCCACAGATTTACGACCATTGCCTGGGTTGCGGCATAGACATATCGAGGGACTTTATGCCGGTGGTTCCCGCCGCGCACTACATGTGCGGAGGCGTGCGAACAAAACTCGACGCCTCAACAACAATCCGGGGACTTTACGCGTGCGGTGAAGTCGCCTGCACCGGGCTGCACGGCGCAAACAGGCTAGCGAGTAACTCCCTGCTTGAGGCGGTCGTCCTCGCAAACAACGCCGCGGCAGCCGTCGATGAATACCTAAAGGGAGCAAAAGCCGCCGACGCGGAAGTTCCACTTTGGAAAGACGGTGATGTCCGGAACTCCGATGAACGCGTCGTTCTCCAGCACAACATGGGCGAGCTGCAACGCACAATGTGGGACTACGTGGGAATAGTGCGTACCACAAAGCGTCTCGAACGCGCGCTCAACAGGTTGGAAAATTTGCATAGGGAAATAGACGAATATTACTGGAACTTTAAAATCGAACCGACTCTTATAGAGCTTAGAAACGAAGTTCAAGTTGCCATTCTCATAATCCGCTCGGCGCTGGCGCGCCACGAAAGCAGGGGACTTCACTATACCCTCGACTACCCGGATAAGTTGCCTACCGCCCACGACACAATTTTAAAAAGAGAATCCTTCTAACATGACACGAGAAAATCTGGCAGAATGCATACTCTCAATTCCGGACTTTCCCAAAAAGGGCGTGGAATTTTTCGATATAACTCCGCTGATGGCGAATCCTGAAGCGTATAAATTTACCATATCGAAAATGTCCGAGTTAATCTCGCCGACGAATCCGACTAAAATAGCCGCGGCGGAATCGCGCGGGTTCTTTTTCGGACCGGCACTGGCCTTGTCCATGGGGCTTCCTTTCATTCCGGTTCGCAAAAAGGGAAAGCTTCCCCGGGCCACAATCGACGTCGATTACGAGCTTGAGTACGGAACCTCGACACTATGCGTGCATAAGGACGACATAGGGCCACAAGACAGACTTGTCATATTGGACGACATACTCGCCACCGGAGGCACCGCCGAAGCGATGTGCAAAATTGCGGAAAGCGCCGGCGCAAAAGTGGCGTGCTGCGCATTTTTTATGGAGATAGACTTTCTTAAAGGAAGAAAACGCCTCGAAGGCAGAACCGTCGTTTCGATGTTTGTAAAATAATATGAAACTAAAAAGCATAGTTATTGAGGTGCAGGCGGCTTTGTATTTGGCGCTGCTTTGCGGGTGCGGAACGCCTGAGGCAAACTTCTATCCCCTTAAATCCGACAGCCCCGAACGTTTCGGCGAACATATTCCCGCCGACAAGGTGGAACTTTTCATAACAAAGAAGCCCCCGTACAAATATGTGGAACTTGGCATGGTCACGTTTGAAACGCCTTCTTCTTTTGCCGACGAGCCGCGGATATACCGTGTAATGCGAGAAAAAGCCGGGGAAATCGGAGCGGACGGACTGATAATAATGACCTCGCAATCGTCGGCGGAGGATTTTCCGAGGATAACTCTCGACTATTACGGATATCCCATTGAGACAAATACGATACGCTCGTACATAAAATACCGCGGAATGGCAATTAAGAAGAAATAATTTTCATGAAATACATAGCTCCGATAGCGTTGCTTACGCTGTCAAACATATTTATGATGTTCGCGTGGTACGGACATTTAAAATTTAAAAGCGCCCCACTATGGATTGCGGTTGTTGTAAGTTGGGGAATTGCGTTTTTTGAGTACTGTCTGCAAGTTCCGGCCAACAGGATCGGGCACGCATACTGGGATGCGGCGCATCTAAAGACACTGCAAGAAGTAATAACGTTAACGGTATTCGCCGTTTTTTCCGTTGTTTACCTCAAAGAGGAGTTTAAATGGAACTATACAGTCGGATTCATACTGATGATACTGGCGGTGTTTTTCGTATTTAAAAAATGGTAAAAAACGTTTTACCGAAATATTGAAAAAAATCCATATAACCTGATTTTGAAGTTGTCCGGACTCAAAAAATGCTTGCAAAGGCGCTGTAATAATATTTTGTGTACGGAAATTTATACGCCAGCTTAGCTCAGTTGGTAGAGCAGTTGATTTGTAATCATCAGGTCGTCAGTTCAAGCCTGACAGCTGGCTCCACTTTTAAATAGAGGCTTCCCCCCGGAAAGCCTCTATTTTTATGGGTTGTGAGGTTTCGCCTCCTTAAATTTTCGCAAATAAAAATAAATAAAATTGTTTATTTTTATTTGCGAAATTTGCCAATTTTGCAACAAATGCAACATGGCAAGGTTGGCAAAGTATCAGTTTGTCCTTGGTAGGGGTAAGCTTATAGGGTAATTTATTGGCACGAAGACGGCTCCCGAGCGACAAAATTCTTTGCATTGCAAGGCGATGCCTTTTATATATCAAGCAAAATTAAATGATTTAAATAAAGGCTATTTGCCTAATAATCTCGATATATCCGCCGACAATAGAGAAATTATTTTCTCGCAAATTAAAAGCGAGTGCAAACGCCTAAATTCAAATCTATCTGACACTATACCCTGGGTTCTCCGCAATACCGCATGCGGTTCCTGTGCGATGCCGCTCCGGCGAATGTAAGAAAACTTGTAATACGACATAATTCCAAAATATGCAAAGTTTATTCGGCGCATCGGTTTCGTCTGTAAGGATTTGCCGACGCTTTTCCAAACAACACAGCCAACACCGACAAAATCACCTCAATAAACCCTATAAAACGGGAAACTGAATTTAAAAATTAAGTGTTTTTGAATGCCCAACCAAATCGCAAGTATCTACAAAATAATTGACAAATTTCCCTATTTATCGCCCGCAAATTAAATATCAAATTTTACTATTTAATGCATCAAATAAACTTATTAAAAAACATCTCTTGGATTATATCAAAAACTAAACGCTTAGCCATATTGATTGCAACAGCCTGATATAAGCAAAACCGCAAAAAAATATTATCCTAATCGAATAACGTTTTCATTATTACATCGTAAGCCCTATCAGAAGCCCCCACATTTGACGAATGCCACTTCTTGGCTTTCTTAGACAAAATATTCCTCAATTCAGAATCGTGCGCAAGCCTGGTTATCTCTGACACCGCAACAGAACGCGACAAAGCCTTTATAACTGCGCCTTCGCGTTCAAGCGTCTCGCACGCCCTTCGGAAATTAGTCATATTCGGACCGTAAACGATTGGGATACCGAGCGCCGCGCAGTCGATGGGAGTCTGCCCCCCGACGTTTGGAGGAAGGCTCTTGCCTATAAAAGCCAAATCGGCAACCTGCGCAAGAGTGCGAAGCTCACCCGTAGTGTCGGCAAGATATATCAGCGTGCCGGCGCCGGCAGATACACCTTCGCTCCTTACGCAATGCGGATACCCCGACAACAGCTGCTTGATGTGTGCCCTGCGCTCAGCGTGCCGGGGCACTAATAAAAGGCGGCAATCCATTCCGTCTTTTCTAAGTTTGTCCATCGCCTCTATCAGCATTTCCTCCTCGCCCGGCCATGTAGAAGATCCGAGCAACACGAAGGAATTTTTATCGAACCCCATTTCCGAGCGCAACGCCTCCCTCCCGCGTTCGTCGAGAACTGTTGCAGGTTTGGAATCAAACTTCATATTGCCTATGCAGCAAATCGAATTTGAAGACGTTCCCAAAAGCTTCACAAAACGATCCGCATCAAATCTGCTCGAGGCGCATATCGCCGAAAATTTACCAAGAAGCCTTTTGGCAATGCGTGGAATCATTGAATATCTCGAAAACGACCTGTCTGACATGCGGGCGTTTAAAAGCAAAAGTTTGCGACCCCTCGACTTCGCCTGATGTATATGTTCCGGCCACAGTTCGCCTTCCATAAGAGCGCAAACGTCCGGATTCAGCCTGTTCCACGCACGCTTGCTGAATGGCCAAAAATCTATCGGGAACACCCCCACATAATAGCATTTCCCGGCATATTTTTCGCGCAAAATTTTATATGCTGTGCTTGTCGTAGTTGTGACCACAACCTCTATGGAATCAACGCCAGACAGTTTTTCTATAAGCGACGACAATGCCTCGACTTCGCCCACACTGACGGCCTGAATCCAAATGCGCTTTTTACCCTCCCCTACTGGCGGAAGACGCTTTTGCCCCCCGAAACGGTGCGAAAAATCCTTCGAATATCCTCCGCGTTTCAGCATTCTAAGAGCATAATAAGGGAACGCCAAAATAAACGACGGTACAAATAAAAGCCTGTAAAGCCAAATCATTATTCGCACTTTTCCAAAACTACGGCGGTGTTCGCGCCTCCGAAACCGCTGCTTAAAGAAACCGCCGTCTTAGGAGAGTCAAACTCCGTGTTTCGGACAATATTAAGCCCCTCTGCAACATCGTCGAGATTTTCGATATGCGCAGAACCGGGCGTAAATCCCCGATCCAATGCGAGCGCACAAAAAGCTGCCTCCATCACTCCCGTAAGCGATAACCCGTGTCCGGTAATCGCCTTTGTGCTGCTGATTTTTAAATTTTTATTCGAGCCGAAAACCGCCTTAATAGCCTTTAATTCCGCCGCGTCGCCTATCGGGGTGGACGTAGCATGCGCGTTAAGATAGTCTATATCGCATGCTGTTATGCCGGAATTTTTAAGGGCGGTCAACGAAGCGTTTACCACACCCACCCCCTCCGGATGGGGTATGGCAACGTTATATCCGTCGCTCGCCTGCCCCCACCCGCGCATGCGCGCGTAAATTTTCGCCCCTCTTTCCCTCGCAACGGCCTCGTTTTCAAGAACCGCAACAACCGCTCCTCCGCAACCCACAAAGCCGTCGCGGTTCTTGTCGAACGGCCTCGATGCCGTCTCCGGATCGGGGTTGGTGCTCAAGGCGCGCATTCCCGCAAAGGGAAGGAGTGTGCGGGAATCGCCGTCCTCGCCACCTACGACAAACATCCTGTCCTGCCTGCCCCATGCGATTTCGTCGTAGGCAAACCCCATTGCATGCGAACTGCTGGCACATGCCGACGCAAATCCGCAACTTGCCCCCTTTATTTTAAAAGCAGAAACGAGATTAAAAGAAAGCGTACCCACAATCGAGGCGACAATCCCAAGGGGATTCGAACGCATCACTCCCCTCTTGTCCAACTGCTGCATATTATGGTACAACATGCCGGTGGAGCCAGCCGAAGCCGTGTACATGCCGGTTGAAACGTTCGAAACGTCGGACTCCGAAAGCCGAGCGTCGTCTATAGCCTGCTTCATTGCGCAATAGGCATACAACCCGTGCGGCGGCAACGAGCGCAATATGTCGCGGCGTATGCGGTATTCGGGAGGATACGTCCAATCCTCGGGATCGAAACTGCGTGTGTCGAAATGCTTGATAGTTCCGACACATTTAACGGGTATTTTATCGTCGGCAAACTGGTCATAGATTTCTATGCCGTTCCTCAGTTCGACAAGGCTGTCGAAAACCGAATTTATATCGTTTCCTATGCTCGTGACAAAACCGAGTCCAGTAATTACGACGCTGTTTTTTTCCATATTAAATCAAGATATAAAATCAAATGTGAGTGTCAACTTTTCGCAGAACGCCGCACGCTCGCCGTTAGAGGTCATCGACGCTTCGAAACTTGCTATTGGCCGCCTTATTTTCAGCGCCTTAGCCTTAATTTCCAACAAGTCACCGGGACGGCATATCCTCATGCATCTTCCGCCGTCCGCCGACGTAAAGAAGATTTTTTTCGGGTCTGCCGGTTTAGGCATTCCCGGGAAAACTCCCCTCACAAGCGCAAGCACACAAAGCTGCCCGAGAGCCTCGAGCATCAAAGTTCCGGGAAAAACGGGATTTCCTTTAAAATGTCCGTCGAAGAACACTTCTGTTTCCTTTATTCTATATCGCCCGATAATGTTTCCGCCGAAATACTCCGCCTCGTCCAAAAAAAGAAACGGAGGCTGTTGGGGCATTATAGATAAAACGTCGCTTTTTGAAAAAAATTGGTGAGAGTCGTCCATCTTCAAATTTTAATCATCTTTAACTCCTAAAATTGATACAAAACAACCTCCAAGACAACATAAAATTGCCGCGCGTCCATTTAACTTTTCGCGCTCTGGATTAGCATAAGGCGGCTCGCTTTAACGCAATGTGCTTAAGTTCGGTTAAACATGCCGTTAAGCGCATTTTTTGCTTATTGAGGGGCAAATATTCAAAAAAACAAGCCTGCAGCCGCTCATCTACGCTTATATGTAATTTTTTAATTTATTAATAATCAAAATATTTATTCCATTAAACAGTTTAAAAAAAACAATTTATCAAATACTTGTTAATTAATATCCTTTCGATTAAAAAAGTATTATATTCAAAAACGGTTTTACATACATGCAAAACATTATGAAATGTCATACTAAATTATTTACCATATTAATATTTCTGACAAATATATGCCTATTTGCCGATACCGTGACAATTAACGGTTATATACAAGACGGAAATGCAACCAGAAACAATATTACTGGAACGAGCGTAAGCACGGACCTCATATTGAACTCTACCGTAAACGAAGCTGAAAAGAGTGGCCCCATGTATAGGGCTATAAATATAGTTGTACATTCAATAACTGCCATAGACAGCAATGCCGAAGACGGCAAGGGCGGTGTGAACATAGCCTCTAATACCTCCACAAACGCTATCACAATAGATATAAATTCAACTGAAGATGCCACCGCCATCGACGCCGCATATTGGAAGCAGAACTTTATAACCACAAACATTCAAAACAGCGCGTCAAATACGGCTGAAATAACCGTAAATTTCGGCAACGAGCTTGTAATCGACAGTTCCAGCACAGACCAGAAGCAAACCATTAATTTTAAAAACATCACCGCCATCGTAAACGCCACAAAAACAACCGTTTCAAACTCTTCCATGTACGGCACAATCTATGTTGACAAAAACTCTGATGTCACATGGAACGGCAATATTTCAATGGGAAAGGTTGGATCCACCAGAAACGGCCTTCTCAGCATAGACGGCACTTTTAGAATGGGCGGCAACATAACCACATTCATGGGGATAACGCTTAATTTGGGCGAAACCGGGGCAATATACTCCACCAATAAAACCCTGCAAATAGGCACAGATTCAACCGCAAATATTTACGGATCTCTTTACATGAACGGCGGAAGCTACTTTAACTTGTACGGGACATGCAACGTATATAACACGAATCCCACCGCACAGTTGAATATGTATAGCGTAAATTCAAACGGCACGTTCAATCAAGCCACCGCCTCTCAAAATAACGGCTTAAGAATATGGCGTACCGCAAATATTTACGGAGACGCAAAATGGACAATTGACGAGCGCCTGGATCTCCGCGGAAACATCGTATCCGGAGTCGACGCCAGCGTGACAACTTCAAATCTCAAGATGAACGACAATGCTAAAATAATTTTAACGGAAGTCGAAGGCAAAACCGCCCGCGTAATCCTATGGGGATTGTCGAATATGTATCTTACCTCCGAAAACTGTTTTACCGACCAAAACGGCAATCCAGTAAGAATAGTATCGGCAGTCGGAGAGTATCCGGACTATACCAGTGAAATCCATATTTTGGGCAATCAAAAATTTAAAGACATATATGCCACCGACGACTTAAAGATTTTCTTGGACGACAACATTTCAACCATTATCCTTACCAATCCGGAACAGACGTTAACAATAGGAAACGGTAAAGTTATCGACATATACGATTTTATGGACAACCGCATATATGTCGGAACCAGCGAAAAAACTTTGGCCCAAATAGACAAGGTAAACGCCTATAATTCGATGAACGAACTTATGGAAATAACCGTAAGCAGCGAAGGCTGGCTCGTAGCCGTTCCGGAACCCGCCGAATGGGCGTTTGTGTTGGGCGCCATGTCTCTTTTAATTCTTGGAATACGCAGAAAGCTTAAATAAGTATTCTACATAATGCCTGCTGCATTCCGGCAGAATGCAGAAAACGGCAAAAAAACGATCAGCCGAAAGACGCAGGCCAAACAGCAAGACCCTCGGACTTTTAAGGTCGCAAATAAAAACCGGATTTTTTTACAGTCCGGTCTTATTTGCGCAAACGTTAAAATCAGGCTTAAAGAAATAAAACATATCGCATTAAGTTCATATTGGGACCCCTGTATTGTAAACGCAACTCTACGACCCCCGCTCTCCCACAACGCGCCAGACTTCATGCAGATGGTTTAATAGCAAACCGAAAGCGAAAATTTAGCCGAAAGTTTTTAGATATTAAAAACGACAATTAGAATTAGCTTTTCGGGTTTAATTTTTCTCAAATACATTTAAATATAATCGCGTTCCGAAAATAATTTCGTTCTCCCGTTTAGGCTGATGTATATCGTTCTATTCGACTGTTTCGCCATGTCTATCCGCCATTCCCCAAGCTTGAATTTATTATTTCACCACACATTAACCGGGGGACGGAAGCGCCATCAAAATACCGCCTGCAATGGCGGCTTTAAATTGTGGAATATTTGTTTTTTTTACGCGAACATTTTGCCGCGAAACGAACGGTTAGTTCTAAAGAGCAAAAATTCCCTTACAACGGCGCGCGGAACATAGCGGAGTGCAGAAATATAGCCTAACGCAAAACGCATTAATTGGAAACCAGATGTGTATGGTATGCGTGCATACTATTTGTGACACTGGAGCGATGCTATTGCGGAACAATTATCAAGACGCTGAAAAGCGAACATACCGACGGCCTCCGCTATCCCAATCAAATAAACCAATGCGTCTTGCCTTGAACAGAACATTTGCCGCGTTTAAGCGGCAGGCTGGTTTGAATTGAAAAAAGAAGAACCGCCAAACAGCCTAACAGTTTTCATATACCCTTCCAATTTTGGCCTTGCCGGTATAAAGCAAAAAACATGCGGACGCCGAAACGAAGCGACGCCCGCATAATTTTTTAAACCGTGCAGACCCAGGGTTGCGCGAAACAGTTAAAAGAATTTCTTATAGAATGGTTCGGACTGCTGTTTCGGCGATATTTTATCGTCTCCGCACAATATGGCGAACTCTTCGAGTTTTTTGCGCTGTTCGTCGGTAAGCTTTTGTGGAACCTCGACGTTTACGCGAACATAAAGGTCTCCCTTTGCGCCGCCGCGAAGATTCGGCATGCCTAGTCCCCTCATTCGCAAAGCGGAATTCGGCTGGGTTCCGGCGGGAATTTTCAAAACCGCCTTTCCGGTAAGTGTTTCTATTTCCACTTGGCCCCCGAGCGCCGCAAGGGTGAATTTTATTTTAATATCGGTATAAAGGTCGTTTCCGTCCCGTTCAAACTTTGGGTTTGGAGAAACGTAAATTACCACATACAAATCACCGTATCCGCCACCGTTGTATCCGGCGTTTCCGGCTCCCGCCTTGCGCAGACGAGATCCCGTATAAACGCCCGCAGGTATGTCTATCTTAATCTCATTGCGCTCTTTTGTGCGTCCTGTACCACCACATTTCGGGCACGGATTTTCTATGACAGTTCCCGTGCCGCCGCAATCTGGGCACGGCTGTGTAAATCTGATGGGGCCTTGCGCCATTCTGACCTGCCCCGAACCTTTACACTTGGAACACGTTTTTCTTCCGCCTGAACCGTCTTTGGAACCGCTGCCCCCGCATTCGGAACACACCACCATTCTATTGTATCTTATAGTGCGGCTTGTGCCATTTGCCGCCTCTTCAAGCGAAACCTCGATTTCGGCGCGAATATCGGAACCGCGTTCAGGCTCGTCGTATCCTCCTCCTCCGCCGCCTCCGAAGAAATCGTAAAAGGCCGCGCCTCCTCCTCCGCCGCCTCCGAAGACCTCGCGGAAAACGTCGAAAGGATCCTGAAAGCCACCGAAACCTCCCTGGGAATATGCCGCGCCGCCCTGCGCAAAAGCGGCATGCCCAAACTGGTCGTATTTGGCGCGCTTTTCGTCGTTGGAAAGAACTTCGTAAGCCTCCGAAACCTTTTTGAATTTTTCCTCTGCCGACTTGTCGCCCGGATTGTGGTCGGGGTGGTACTTAAGTGCGAGTTTTCTGTAGGCTTTCTTTATTTCCTGGGCTGTCGCATTTTTAGACACGCCCAAAACGCTGTAAAAATCTTCCTCTGCCATAAACGACTACTCCCTGCCGCTCGAAACGACGACGCTTGCCGGACGCAATAATCTGCCGTTAAAGATGTATCCCTTGCGGACAACCTTTATGACTTCGTTTTCCGGAACGTCCTCGGACGGTTCATGCGAAACGCATTCCGAAGTGTTTGGATCAAATGGTTTGCCCTCGGCGTCAACCTCCTCAACCCCGAAATTGGAAAAAACTTTTTTAATTTGCGAACTAACCATTTCCACGCCGGTGAGTATATTTTTTGAATCGTCGGAGCTTTGCGCAGCCGCAATGGCCATGCCCAAATGGTCCAACGACGGAAGCAGCTCCTCTATGAGGGGCTGAAGGGCGAATTTTGCAAGCTCCTGTTTTTCTCTTTGCACCTTTCTTCTGTAGGTGTCCAAGTCGGCAACAGCGCGCAAATATAAATCCCTGTTCTTTGCCGCCTCGTCCTGAGCTTTGTCGAGCTCGCCCACAAGGTCGGACATATTCATGGCCTGTTCCTCGGCGCACATGTCGTCGGCGGAACGGCTTTCGTCGGGAATATTTTCCGGCTTCATATCCTCTTTTGCTTCCCTGTTTTCGGTTGAAGTGTTTTTTCCCTTTTTCATAAGAATTTTTCGAGCCAAGTTTATCGTAAAATAAATCCTAAAATTAACCGTTTGCAATCATTTCAGATGTCTTTGCCAAGTTCAAGCATCTTATGCAGGCGCTCGATTCCGCCTTTTAAATCCGAAAATTCCCCGTCGAGCTGCGCCTCGTAAAGCTCAGAAAGTATTTTAGAGTATTTTTTCGACGGTTTTAATCCTGCCTCTATAAGATGCCTTCCCATGACAATCGGGCGCGGCGCGGAGTCGCGCACCTCCAATTCTGAGGAGCGTTCCGATATCCATCTTCCCTGAGGCGACTCCCCCTCCCTCAGCGCGGCTCCCCGCCCGTTGCGGTCGGCAAAATCGACCCGCACGAGCCTGTCTATCCTCAAAACCTTTTTCGCGAGTCTTCTTATCGCTGAATCGCCCGCCTTCATTCTCCACAAATCGAGAATGGCCATATGGCGCTCGACAAGCGGGACGACCTCCTCTATAAGCGATTTTTCGCGCGTCAGCCTCGCCAAAAAGCGGCGCGTAGGTTCGACGCCCAAAACGTCGTGCGCATAAGAATGTATTTTTCCGTCGCTGCCGACCGTGGTGCACTTCGGCTTTCCAAAATCATGGCACAACACTGCTAGTCCCACGACTAAATCTTCGCGTTCGTTTCCGGTTCTGCACTCGGCATACGCGTCGAGTGAAAGCCCGGTATGCGTAAACACGTCTCCTTCCGGGTGCCACGAGGCGTCCTGCGGACAACCCACAGTCGCCGCAAGTTCCGGAAAATACTTTATCCAATCGCAATCACGAAGGAAATTCAGCCCCAAAGATATCCTGCGCCCCTTTAAAAGCAGCTTCTTCCACTCCTCGAAAACCCGCTCCTGCGGCAGGCCTTCAAAGGGTATGGACGAACATAGTTTCACCGTTTCGGGCGCAACGTCCAAGGAAAAGCGAGCCGCAAATTGCATTGCGCGCAAAACGCGCAAAGGATCCTCCGAGAACTTATCCGACGTATGGCGCAACAAGCCGCGCCGCAAATCGCCCCCGCCGTCAAAGGGATCCACGATTCTGTTTTCAAGATAGTCGAAAAGAATCGAATTTACGGTAAAATCGCGCCGGGCGCAAGCATCGCGCTCCGAAAGGAACGGATCGCACTCAACGTCGAAAGATTTGTGCCCCTCGCCGGTTTTACGTTCGCGCCGGGGCACGCTCACGTCGATGTTGTACCCCTTCAAAATCCAAACCCCGAAACTCCTTCCCACCATTTCGACGCGAAACCTCCGCCTGAGCATGTTCTCAAGGACGCGCGGCTCCAAGCCGTAGATTTCCACGTCGAAGTCTTTCGGGACCTCCCCCAGCAGTGCGTCGCGGACGCATCCGCCCACAAAATACGCCCGACCGCCAAGTTCCCTTGCCGATTTGAATATAAACGCGCAAGCCTCCGCGTATTCGGCCGGTAGTTTCAGCATTACTGCACGTCGTAAACAAGTATCTTTCCACCCGCGGGCTTAAGATAGTTCTCGACAAAATTCACATGGACCGGATGCTCCGAATAGCGCTTTAATCCGGCCTCGCCGTCCTCGAACGAAACGACGAGCGCATAGTTGAAGAAGTCGTCAACAACAGGGCGGGCGCTCGCGACGGGCCCCCCGATGTGCATAAATTTAACTCCCTCGATTTTTTTCAGGGTTTCAAGCCCTTCAAGAATCATCGGAGCCTTTTTTGAATCGCGCGTGCGGAATATTACTATGTGTGTAAGCATATTTTCCAATTTGATTTGCATTTCTTAACGCACCCGAAAAACGTCAAAGCGAAAGAGCGTCCCGACAAAAATCAAGAACGCCCTCCCATCTTACGCCGCCGGCTGCGCCTATTTTGAAACTATTCTAAACAGTCTTAGCCCCTTAGCCCCCTTCAAATCGAGAGGAGTTCCGTTCCGCTCGATTTTTATCCTTTCGGCGTCGGTAAGTTTCACCATAAGCGGAACCGCCGAACGGAACTCGCGCCTCTCGCCGCCCTGCATGGGGCCCGTATATAAAGCCTCCGCGGGCTTGCCGTCGGAAGTTTTTATGTCGGGATACACAAGCACGTAGGTGTCGGCCAAAGCCGTCAAAGCGAGCGAAAATTCCGCCGCCGCGACGGCGTTTATGGCATTCGCCGAATCCTCAGAAACGGGAGCCGCCGGCTGTGTCGGCATATTGGCGTTCATTTGTATATCCGGGTTTTCCTCCGGAGCGTTTTTGGAGACCGCGCTTGATACTATGAATATTATCAGCACGACCGCTAAAATCACGCCGCCAAACAGCGCGGCAAGCTTTATGAATTTCGCCGAATAGTCTGCCTGTTCCGACTCGTCGCCCTCGCCCTCCGACGACTTGTCAAAAGTCTCAAAACGAGATTCGAGCGAAGACTGCGGCGGTGCAAAATCTTTCTGCGGCACAGTTGCCGACGCCATTCTGGAAAGCAAATTGCTGCGCCGCCTGGCCTCTTCGCCGCTGCCTCTGAGCGCTATTGAGTATTGTTCGAGCACGGCGTCAACGTCGAGCTTCAAAAAAGCGGCATATATTCTCAAGAATCCGCGTTTGTAAATCTCTGGAAGCTTATAGTTAAACTCCCCCGACTCCATATTTTCGATAACGTCGGCCCTGAGCCTTGTGGCATCGGCGGCGTCGCGGACGGAAATCCCCATTGCGGTTCTTGCCTGCAACAATTTTTCACCTAAATTCTTCATCGCTGAAAGGAAAACGCAATCCCGCCGATTTTGCAACACCAAAAATCGAATAAGAACCGTTTGTCAGCACTATTTTTTCAAAATTTTAAGAATTTCGGCCACATACATTTTGTGAAACGAGCCGTCGGCATACCATGTCGAAACTGGCGAAGTGTCTGTGAAACAACTTTTGGCCATGTTTTGGGCGTACATTTTTTTACACTCCAAAACCATTTCCGCCTCCTCGAACGCCGGATAACCCAGCGGGGTAAAAAACGGCGTAAGTCCGGCTTCGGCTATCTTATCGGAATCCCTTCCCGATTTAGAACCGCATATTTTAAGGGCAGAACGGTATTTTTCGCCGAAAAATGAAAGCGTAAACCCTTCGCAGCTTTCCACAAACTCGTAAGTATAGCGCGTAGGCCTTATAAACACAAAAGCCACGGGCTTGTTCCACAAAAAGCCGAATCCGCCCCAACTTGCGGTCATTGTGTTGAAATCGTCCCTGTCTCCGGCGCTGATAAGCATCCATTGCCCGCCGACAAGCCTGAAAGGGTTTATTATAATATCATTTACATCCGTCTCTTTGAACATATGTCAATAGTCGGAACAAAAAGCAAAAACCTCAATCAATTTTTTTTGGGAAATAGACGACGCGCCTGCCGGCGTCCGAAATTATGCGGCATTTGGCCCCGTAAACCGCGGACAAAGTATCCTCCGCAATTACGTCTTCCGGCCTGCCGAATCCGGCGAGCAAACCGCCTTTTAGGAGCGCTATTTTATCGGCGTACGACGATGCGAGATTGGGATCGTGAAGAACGGCGACAACCGAAGCGCCGTCGTCTGCCGCCCTCCGCGCCGCCGCCATCGCCGCATGCGCGTGGGCCGGGTCCAAACCGGCGGAGGGCTCGTCGAGAAGAAGCGCCTTTGAGCGCCTGTTCGAGCCGAGTTGGCAAAGGGCGCGCGCAAGCTGCACCCTTCTTTTTTCCCCTCCCGAAAGTTCGGAATACCGCCTGTTCTCAAAGCCCTCCAAACCGACCTCGCGCAAGGCCGACTTCGAAGCGTCGGAAAGATAGGATTCTCCATTGCCGAACAGCGAATAGCCTCCCAACTTCACGGTTTCCAACACGGAATAGTCGAACGAAAGCGCGCAATCCTGCTCCAATACCGCCCTCCGGCGCGCCAAAGCCGCTGGAGAGGCCTGCGCCACATCCTCCCCGTTTAAAAGAATTTTCCCCGCTTTCGGGCGCAAATAACCGCTTGCAAGCTTTAAAAGCGTACTCTTACCGGCCCCGTTTGCGCCCAAGAACGCCACAAGCTCGCCGTCGGCGACCGACAGCGACACGCCCGAAACGACCTTTCTGTCGGCGTATGAAAACGATGCGTTTTTTATTTCAAGCATTTCCGCCTCCCTGCGATTTTAAAAGGGCCGCAAAAAACGGCGCCCCGACAAGGGCGGTGACAACGCCTATCGGCACTGGATCCGTGGGCGAAAAGCAACGCGACGCCAAATCGGAAAGGACAACAAGCACCGCACCGCCAAGCGCAGAAAGCGGCAAAAGCCTACTGTTGTCGGGCCCGACAATTATCCTCAAAATATGTGGTACAACAAGCCCGACAAATCCGATTATGCCGCAAATGGAAACGCTTGCCGCCGTCATTACCGCCGCCGAAGCTATCGCCGCAACGCGCACGCGGCGCACGTCAACGCCGCAGTGGTATGCGTTTTCCTCTCCCAACAAGAGCACGTTCATCGAGCGCGCGGAACAAAAGACCGCAATCCACGCCGGAACGCAAAGCGCGTACGACACGGCGATTTCGCCCCACGAACATCTGTCGAGCGAGCCGAGCGTCCAAAAAACGAATCCCCGCATGCCGGCGTCGCGCACGGAATACATGAAAAATCCTACAATCGCCCCGCAAAAGGCGTTGACGGCAATGCCGGCAAGGAGGGTCGAAAACACCGACATCCGCGCCCCCGTCCTTCCCACGGCGCATACGGCGAAAGCCGCGAGCAACCCGAAAAGCAGCGCAAAAATTTCGAGCGCGAAAACAGACGAAAAAAAAGTAATGGCAAAAACCGCCCCGAGCGCAGCCCCGGACGACACGCCCGTTATCGAGGGATCCGCAAGGGGATTTCTGAAGATGCTCTGCATTGCGGCCCCGGCAAGCGCCAGGCTTGCCCCAGTCAAAACGGCCGCAAAAAGGCGCGGCATTCTTATCTGCCACAGGACCAGACTAGCCGTTTCGGATTCCCCGCGAAACAGCAGCGCCGACAATATGTCGGAGCACGGAATGCCGCTTGACCCCGCACACAGCGAAACGCCCGCAAGCGCGAAAAAGGCGGCGGATAAAAATGCGAACGCCCATGCCGCTTTTCCCGCCTTCATGAGCATGAGCCTTCTATCTGCGCGGGCCGAAGCTGCGGCGCGGAACCGAACGCGGGACTTCGGCGTTTTTCAGCCTGTAAACGATGCGCGCCTTTTCAAGGTCCTGCGGCGTCATTTCCATTTTGACCCTGTCTCCGACCGTCAGCTTTATAAAATTCTTGCGGAGCTTGCCCGATATGTGCGCCAGCACTTGATGACCGTTGGCGATCTCAACCCTGAACATCGTTCCGGGAAGTACCGCTATGACTTTTCCTTCTACTTCTACGCAGTCTGACATTATTTGTTTTATTTTTTACTGTAAAAAAAACTTATTTCTGTTTCTGTTTGCGTGATAGTCAACAATAAAAATTTCCGCGATGCCCAAAAACAACAACGAATACCGGCAAAAAAGCGTTCCTCCTTGCCCGTTTAACCCGATATATCCGTCGTATCTGAACCGCGACGACGAATTTTTCATGAAGCTTGCGTATAATCAAGCAATAAAGGCGTGGCAACTCGGGGAGGTTCCGGTTGGGGCGGTTGTGGAATATTGCGGAGAGGTTGTTGCGCAGGCCCACAACTCGGTGGAACAGTCGCGCGACCCTACTGCGCACGCCGAAGTGCTGGCGATAAACCAGGCCGCCGCAAATATCGGGGACTGGCGCCTAAACGGGGCAACACTGTACGTGACAAAAGAGCCCTGCCCGATGTGCGCGGGAGCGTGCGTTATGGCGAGGCTTTCAAGGGTCGCGTATGCTGTGCCGGACCCCAAGATGGGTTTTCTCGGCGGCGCGCTCAAAATACACGAGGTTCCGTCGCTAAATCACCGCCTTGCGGTTTCCTCAGGAATTTTGGAAGGCGAATGTTCCCTCATGCTCAAAACCTTTTTCAGCCTCAAGCGGGGAGGCGAAGGCGCGCCTGCAAATAGTCTTGACTAAAACGCGAAAAACAAGACTTTTGAATGGTTAATTTTTTACCGAAATGAAACGTACCAATACTTGCAACGAGCTTACTTTGGCCGACAAAGGCAAAGACGTATCACTCATAGGCTGGGTTCAATCAGTCCGCGACCATGGCGGCATTCTTTTCATTGACCTGCGCGACCGCTGCGGCGTCACGCAGGCGGTGTTCCGCCCGGAAGCCGCCGGCGTATATGAAAAGGCGCAAAAGTTAAAGGACGAAAGCGTAATACAAATATTCGGGAAAGTTGCCGCGCGCGAGGCGGGAACTGAAAACCCGAACTTAAAGACAGGGGCAGTCGAAGTTATAGTCTCCGACATGATACTGCACAACGCATGCGAAGTCCTGCCATTCCCACTTGAAGACGAACGCGCCGACAGGGTAAACGAGGATCTCAGGCTTCAATACCGATACCTCGACCTGCGCAGGCCCCGCAATTTGAATCTTCTGCGCATGCGGCACAAAGCGGCGCAGGCGATACGCGACTATTTGAATTCTCAGGATTTCATCGAGGTTGAAACGCCGATTCTGTTTAAAAGCACCCCCGAAGGCGCCAGAGAATTTTTGGTGCCGAGCCGCACGAATCCCGGAATGTTTTACGCCCTCAACCAATCTCCGCAGCAATACAAGCAAATGCTTATGGTCGCCGGCGTCGAGCGCTACTACCAAATGGCGAAATGTTTCCGCGACGAAGACCTCCGCGCCGACCGCCAGCCCGAGTTTACGCAGGTTGATATAGAAATGAGTTTTATCGACCGCGAAGACATGTACGGGCTCATCGAAAACATGCTGAAAAAAATATGGAAGGACACCATAGGCGTAGATGTCCCGACGCCATTCCCGCGCATGCAGTATGCGGAAGCGATGAACCGATACGGCATAGACAAACCCGACACGCGTTTCGGCATCGAGCTGCGCGATCTTACCGACACTTTTAAAAACAGCCAGTTTAAGGTGTTCGCAGGAACTGTCGCCGGCGGGGGCGTAATAAAGGCGATAAACGCCAAGGGGCTTTCCGACATCACGCAGGGCGAGTTGAAAAACCTCGAAGACGTCGCAAAAACTCTCGGCGCCAAAGGCCTCGCGTTCATCAAGGCCGAAAACGGCGCATGGAAGAGCCCCATATTAAAGTTCCTCTCAGACGCCGAACAAAACGAGCTCAGGGAAAAGCTGGACATAGAAGACGGCGACATCGTTTTCTTTGCGGCTTCAAAGTGGGAGCAGGCATGCTCCATTCTCGGGCGCATACGTTTGGAGTGCGCGAAGCTTCTGCAGGCGCGCGGAAAAATCAAAATAGATCCCATGCAGTTCAATTTCCTGTGGGTAATCGAATTTCCCCTCATGCTGTGGGACGAAGAGCAGGGAAGATACGTTTCAGCGCACCACCCGTTTACCTCCCCCGTTCCCGAAGACCTGCAATATCTTGATTCCGATCCGCTGCGCGTGCGCGGCCAGCATTACGACATCGTTTTGAACGGAACAGAGCTCGGTGGCGGCTCCATCAGAATACACCAGCCGGCCGTTCAGGAAAAGGTATTCAAGGATGTCCT
>CALXLM010000016.1 GCA_944389195.1 uncultured Opitutales bacterium | reverse complement strand
CCCATCGATAATGTTGCTTTTTCTTTTTTCATGTATTGCTCTTGTTCGGACTGACTATAACACATTTTTATTTCTAAGTTCAACCAGTTATTTTTAGAAAAGAGTTTTTTTATGGAGTGCGCGTTGGTTGGTGAAGTGGTTGCTATGGTAGGGAACCGCCGGGTTAACGGTTTAAAAAAAATGGCGGCATATCGGCTTTACAAACATCGTCAATGGTATAACCTTACGGATATGGCCTTTAAATTTAAATATACATCGTTGTGTTTTTTATCTTGTCTGGTTTTCGGGGCGGAATTGGCGGTCGCATCAGAGGCGTCTCCGTATGCCGATGAATCGGGTTTTATACGCGTTTCGCAGAAGGATCCGCGGTATTTGGAGTATGACGACGGCACACCGTACATAGCCATAGGCGCAAACTATTGCTTCGACAGGACGACCGGAGACAGCGTTAAAATAAGGCAAAACTACGCTCGCGACTTTGCCGCGATGAAAGCTGCCGGAGCCAATTTTGTTCGCATAATGATGCAGGCGGATTTTACCGAACTTGAAAAGCCCGCACTGAATTACCGTCCGGAGATTTTTAGGAACATAGACTTTCTGGTGGATATCGCCCGCGAAAACGGGATAAAGCTGAAGCTTTCAATGGATTCTTTCAGAACCATAAAACACAGCAAGTACGCGAAGTCGGGCATAAAGGATATGGACGAATATCTGACGTCGCCGCGTTGGAGGGCTGAGTTCCTTAAAAAAATAGACATGCTCGCCTCGCGCTATGCGAAGTGCAACGCGATATTCGCCATAGAGCTTTGGAACGAAATGAACTGCGTGTCTGCAAAGACGGAAAATGTTGTCGAATGGACGGACTACATGTGCCGCGAGGTGAAGAAACGATTCCCGAACACTTTGGTAGTGCAAAGTTTGGGCAGTTTCGACCGCGGGGCCTTGGTTCCCGTGTACAAGAGCTTTATGGAGTTAAAGTCCAACGAAGTGGCGCAGGTTCACAGGTATCTCGATTTGGGGGCTGCATTGCCGGTTTGCAAGGGGCCGTTTACGGAGATGTCGTCGGACGCCATTTCCGAAATAAGAAAAATGGTGGGAGATACAAAGCCGATTATCCTTGGCGAAACCGGGGCGGTAAAACCGCACCATACGGGGCCGTGGGAATATTACGAGGCCGATAAGGACGGCATAATATTGCATGATTTGACTTTTGCTCCATTTTTTGCCGGATCGGCAGGAACCGGGCATGTATGGCATTGGGACCAGCTTTTGATAAATCCGAACCGTTGGTGGCAGTATGCGCGCTTCAACGAGGCAATAAAAAAGGTGAACGTGCTTGAGGAGGGTTTCAAACCCGTAAAGTCCTCTTCCGACGACGTAAATTTCTACGCGCTCGTGGGCAAAAAGAATACGATGATATTCTGCCGCGACATGCGCAACACATGGCAAAGCGAATTTGTGGAAGGTATGCCGCCTGAGGTTCGCTCCGGCGTCGAAATAGATTTGTCGCAGTTTATGGGCGACGAGAAAATAAAGGAAATAAAACGCGTGCGGATATATAATCCGTGGACAGACAAATGGTCTAAGTCTCACGTTTCAAACGGGAAAATCAGGCTTCCGAAATTCTCGCGGTCGGTTGTCGTAAGAATTTACGAATAGGCTGCCGAAAAAGCTTTCATTTGCGCTCTTGATAGGCGATAATGTGTGGGAGCGATGGAAGTAGAATTTCTAAGCAGAATCCAGTTCGCGCTTACTGCGGGTTTTCATTTCCTGTTTCCGCCGATAAGCATAGGGCTGGCGTTGTATATTGTGATTGTCGAGGCGGCTTGGCTCTTCTCCGGCAGGGAGTGCTTTAGGTGCGCCGCAAAGTTTTTTCTAAAGCTTTTCGCGGTAATATTTGCCGCCGGCGTTGCTACAGGAATCGTTCTCGAGTTCGAATTCGGCACAAATTGGCCCGTATATTCAAATTTTGTGGGGGACGTTTTCGGAAGCCCGCTTGCGATAGAGGCGGTTTTCGCATTTTTTATGGAGTCTGTTTTCCTCGGCGTTTCGCTGTGGGGCTGGGAAAAAACGGGCCGTAAGGCGCATTTTTTCGCGACGCTCGCAATGTGTGCGGGTGCGCATCTAAGCGCAGTGTGGATCATATCGGCAAATTCTTTCATGCAGACGCCTTCTGGATTCGAGCTGGAATTTTCTGATCCTGCCACTGGCGCCGTCCGTGCGTTGGCTGAGGGGAGCGTGCCGTCGCCGGAACAGATTTCCTCCACTCGGGCAGTGATAACCGATTTTTGGGACATGGCATTAAGCGCGTCCATGCCCGACAGATTTTTCCACACGGTTTCGGCATCATGGCTTTGCGGGGCGTTTTTTGCGCTCGGAGTTTGCGGGTGGATGATTTTGCGCGGGAAAAGGGTTTCGTTTTCGCGTCCGTGCGCGCTTTTGGCGCTTTGCTATGCGGTACTTTCGTCGCTGTTGATGTTGGTCACCGGGCATTCGAGCGCAAAAACCTTAGCCGCCACGCAACCGGAGAAGCTCGCCGCCTTTGAGGGCCACTATCGCACGTGCGACAAGGCTCCGCTGTATTTATTCGGCTGGGTGGATGAAGGTTCCCGCAGCGTGGCCGGAGTAAAGGTCGATGGTTTTCTAAGCCTGCTTGCGTTCGGCTCGTCGGGAAAAGTTGTGGAGGGCTTGGAGGATTTGCCTTCCGGGGAATTTCTCCGCAAAATTTATCCCGGTGCTTCGGACGAATCGCTTAAGGACATTCGGCCGTCATATTGGGCTCCGGTGAATTTTTCGTTTCAGACGTTTCGCGTCATGGTTTATGCGGGGGCGGCGATATTTTTATTTTCCGCATGGGGAATATGCCTTTGGCTCTCCGGAAAAATATTCGATTCAAAGGCAGCTGTTTCGCGCGCGTTTTGGTTTTGCTCGATGTTTTCGATGGCAATGCCCATGATTGCCTGCCAAGCGGGATGGGCGGCGGCGGAAGTGGGCCGCCAGCCGTGGATTGTGTGGCACATATTAAAGACCTCCGATGCGGTGACTACTGCTGCTGGAGCGATGGAGATACTTTTGTCCACGCTGATTTTCTCGTCCGTATTTGCGGTTGTGGCGGCTGTCGCCATATTTGTCGTTTTGGAAAAAATTCGGCGCGTCAGGGAGGATTGTTAGTTTATGGAAACGTTGCAGATTGTCTGGTTCGCGCTATTGGCGGCGCTGCTTGCGGCGTTTATGGTTTGCGGCGGATTTGATTTCGGGGCGGGCATGTTGCTTTGCCGCATGCGGCCCGAACGGCGCGAAAAGGCCATGGCCGAAATCGCCCCGTTCTGGGACGGGAACCAAGTTTGGCTCGTCACTGCCGGAGGCGCGCTTTTTGCGGCGTTCCCAAAAGCTTATTCGGAAATACTGTCGAATATGTATCTGCCGACCGTCCTGTTTTTGGCGTTTCTGATATTTAGGGCCGTTTCGATAGAGTTTTTTCTCGCATCTGGCGGCGGAACGTGGCGCTCATTTTGGGCGCGCGTTTGCGCGGTGTCTAGTTTCGCGTCGATGTTCCTGTTCGGAATGGCGCTGGGAGCAGTTTTCGGTGGAGAGGCACTGTGCGCTTCAAAAGGGGATTTTGGGGTTTTGGGACACATGGTGGATGCGGTTCCCTTGGCCGCCGGAACATTGGCTGTCTTGTTCTGTTTGGCTCACGGGTCGGTTTTTCTCGCGTTGAGGGAGAATACGTTCGATACAGAGTCTTTTCGAACTGTCCGCGCGCTTCTGACATTGCTTTCGGCGGCGTACTTGTTGTATGCGGTGTTATTTATTACTTGCGGACGCTCTTATTGGATACCGAAGCACATTGCGGGAGGGGTTCTGCTTTCGGCGTATCTTCCGCTTACGGCCGCTATGCGTTTGTCGCGAAAAAAAATGTCAGGGTTGGTGTTTTTTATGACGTCCCTATTCGCGTTTTTATGTATTTGCGCGCATGCGCTGGCACTGTTTCCGTACATAGCCGCTCCGCATGAAAGTTCTGCGGGGATTTCGATTTACGCTGCGTCATCGAGCGAAACAACCCTTAAGATAATGCTGTGCGTGGCGCTTGCTGGCGTTCCGCTGGCCGTGGCGTATTTCGCATATGCGCACTATGTGTTTTCAAAGCGCGTCGTGCGCGGAAAACTAAAAGGCTATTCCGATATAAAATCGTAGAATATGCTTTAGCAGAACGTTTCCGAAGGGGCGATTTATATGTCGGCGAACGTTCGGGGCATACGCGTTTCTGGCAGCTTCAGAAATTCGTTTTTGTGTTTGGCAAGTCGGAAGCAATCCTTGCGCGAAATATTTTGCCGCCGATTTTCCACTTGGTGGAGATATCGTAAGTATCGACCGTATCCGGAGGGCGATGTTTTTTTATAAACACAATATCGTCTGGCTACGTTTTCTGAAAAATTCGAGCCTTTGAAAACGTATGTATTCCGTAATTACGAAATAGTAAAAGAGCGTTCCGCAACAGCGTCGCCGGAGGCGTTAGAGAAAACATGCGCCTCCCAAGGAAACGTTTTTAATTTTTGCCAGGCGCATTTTCTACGGGGTGCAACGGTCGATGCGGTTCGGCGCTACGCTCGTCAGACAGAAAAGCGTCGCCATGCGGAATACCGCCGCGGCGGCGCAAAAGAAAAAAACGTTTGAAAGTGGTTAAACTCAAACCCCGTATAACTCCAAGAGGCCGAAAGCATACCCCGGCAGGAACAGCGCTGTTCCCTGTTGCATGCAGTCCCTGCCATTTGGCATAGCCGGCATAATGCCGTGGATGCCGCGACGTTCCCGGCCTTGCCGACGCCAGGCTTCCCTGCGAGGACGCGCAGTGAAAACTGCCTAATGCGAAATTTTCCGTGAACAGTATGGCTCCAGCAGTATAGGGCAGAAAAAAGAGTGTTTTCTTCGCATAAAAAATGCTGTCGGGGCGGTTGCAAAGAGGGCGGATCATGCATCTCATTTTCTTTATGCCATGCATATTGCGAGCTTGCCGTAGATGAAAAAACAAAACAAGCCCGCCGATTTCGGCAAGATTGTTTAAACGACATTGTTCCCGCATTTAGCTCGTTTTTTTAGTGTATGAACGACAGCGGAATGGGCGCCGCAAAAGCGAAATTAAAAAAATAGATGAAAACGCAAAAACCTGCGGGCAATCTGTTTTTTTACGGGAAATTTTCAACGACTTTGGAATGCCGTGTTTTGCCGGCACATGGGAGGATTTTTATCTTTGATATAAAAGAAAATCCTGTCCAGAACGAGTACGTGGCCGCGCCTATTACAAACTGCAAAAACTATACGTGAGAGGCCATTCTCCCATTACGGCTCCTATGGCGAGAAAAACTGTTCATGTGAGGATATAATAACTAAAATGCATGAATCCGAAAAAATCTCCGCGTTCGGACGGAAGCTGCATATTTGTAAGAAGCAGATGCCACGCCTCATTCACAGGGGTTTGTATATGCAATAGTAAAAACATTCCGCAAAGGCGATGTACTTTGCCAGCGCCATTCCGAAAAATGCCCAGACTCCATAAGTAGATAGGCCAAAAAGCTATGTATCACGATATGGATATGGCCTTTTTCGTGTCGGGCTTGTTTACTATCTTTGTCGTTGGAATTAACCGGAACATTGAAACGAGACCGCCAAGACCCGTGGAAAGCATTATAAGAGTGCCATCTTCTCCGGGTGCGCCAGACAGAAAATGATGATTGCACTGTCGCCCGTCACATTGCCTCGGGAAAATATCTAGACAATGTGGGCGCATAGCATACAACCTATGTTTTTCCCGCTGTTTGTCGCTGAAGGTTTGCGCGTAATCCTAAAATAATCGCCTCAATTTGGTTTAGCCTCCATCGACGCTTAACGACCATTGGGGGCGTTTTCTGAAAGGCGTTTTGAACGAGCGTTTTAACGCCCCTTTCCCCTCAAGGTGGACATAGCATTCCGTGTCGCATGCGCGCCCGCATATGCTCGCGCAATAGGCGTGTTTTATTGGGGGATAAAAATGGATTTGGTCTATAACCTCCCGCGCGCGTTCAGGAGATAGCTTTGCTTTACCGGATATTATGTCGGATTTTTGTGGATCTTCCTCAAAGGCATCGGGCGGCATGAATGGATTTTTGGATCTGTTTGCACCCATATAATACGCTGCGCATTGCCATTGGTCGAGCTTTCCGTCTTTTGAGAGGGCTTTCCCGGGGCACGCGGCTACGCATTTTCCGCATTTGTCGCACAGGTGCGGCGTTGCCGGGGAATCGGCTTCCAACTCAGCATCGGTGAGTATAAAAACGTAGCGTTGGAATGGGCCGAAATCGTCAGTGAGAATTGAGCCCGACAACCCCTTTTCGCCCAATCCGCAGTCTTCGGCGCAGCGTTCGAAATCGAGCTGGTTCTCCCGCGATTTTCCCCGGTATATTTCTGCGTAGTCAACCTCCGGGTTTGTACCTTCATCTTGCGACATCACAAGCTGGTTCCTTCTTTGGGGCAGGGCGTCAAACCCTGCGTCTTCGAGAATTTCGCAAGCCCTCAAAAGCGCGAGGGGCATTACTGTTTCCTCGAGCGTTTCGACGGCGTTGGTGGTATATTGGTAGTATGTTGAGCCCTCTTCTATGCCGCGCCGAGCGCCGCGCAGCTGTCTGAACGCGGCGCATATAACGGTTTTTGTTTCGGGCATTATCCGAAGTATGGATGGGTCTTTCATCTGACCGATTCCCCCGAACTTTACAATATCGGCTCCGTCGGATTTTAGGCGCTTTATTAGTGTTTCCTTTAAATCTTTCATATGGCGTTGGTTTCTTTTAAATGTTTATAGCATGCGAAATCGCACTTTTTCCCGCATAAACAGGGAACATAACCCGTCTGGCTCGGAAGAAAGTCGAGCTTCGGATAAATTGCGCGCGCGCTTTCGGCGTCGAATATCTTTTCTCCGTTGACAATGGATTCGCGTTCGGGGTCTCCCTTGAGAAAGTTGTCGCCCATGAACGGGTTCGACTTGTGCGCCCCGCGGTAATAGACGGCGCACTGCCACGAGTTTATTCCGTCCTTTCCGATGGCGTGTCCGGGACACGCCTTGGCGCATTCGTCGCAACCCGAGCAGAACGTTTTCGAAAACGGCTCGTCGCACTCCAAAGGCGCATCGGTGACTATGAACACAAACCGCGCAAAAGGCCCGATTTTCGGAAGAATTACGCTTCCTGATTTTCCGACCGCGCCGAGTCCGCATATTCTTGCTGCTTCCCCGAAATCCATGATGATGTCCGGCGCCGGTTTGTCGGGGGATATCGCCTCTGCATGCGACAACTCATACGTGTCGATTACTTCTGGGTTCGTCGTTTTGTCTCCCTTGATGCGCAGATTAGATATGTTGCGTTGAAGGCATGCGTCGTAGCCTTCGTTTTCAATTAGTGCGCCCATTTTTAGGAGGAAAATTTCGGCAAAATCCTCGTCGATATATTTTACCCCGAGCTGCGTGTAGTTGAAAAACTGCGAATTTGAATCCATTGCCTTGTATAGCGCGCGCGGGACCCGAAATGCGAAACCCAAGACGCACTTGGCATTCGGAAGTATTTTTTTGGGGTCGCGTTGGGGAATGGCGTCGCAGAAATATTTTATGTCTCCAATTCCCACCAGCGACGCGCCGTATTCGATGGCTTTTTCCTTTATTATTTTCGACGTTAACATGTTTGAAAGTCCTCCTTTTTTATCTGTCCATGACCCATGCTTTTCCTGTTCGCAGAGGTTCTTTGAATCTCTCTGACATGCAGCCTCCCTTTTTCTCGAGCATGCTTACGCACGCGCGTATGCATCCGCCGCATTTTGCCATATTGTATCCGACCCATGTGGGAAAATATTTTTCAAGCGCTCCGTAAACTTTGAGTATTTCCGTTTCGTTGGCTTCGCATTTCCCCTCGAGAAGGTCTAGGTCTCCGTTTTCGTTTTTGTCCCATACCTCTTTCGGAACAAAGGGGTTGTACTTCCGCCCCCCGTGCGTGTAAAAGGCGTAGCATTTCCATTCGTCGAGTTTTCCCCATTCGCAAATTTTGCCTCCTATGTTGACCTTTACGCTTTCCTTTGAGCTTAGGCAGTTCCCCGGACATTCCCTTACGCAGGCCATGCACCTTCGGCAGAGCGGCTTGCCCGAATAGAGAGGGTCGGGTTCGAGCGGGGCGTCGGTAAATATGAAGGCCAGCCTTTGTAGCGGGCCGAATTGCGGAGTTAGAAACATTTTGCTCCAACCCATCTCGCCGAGCCCGCATGCGACCGCCGCGAGCCTAAAATGAAACTGCAAATCGGGCGGAACCTGCCCGTCGCGCGCGGCGCGGGTGTACTGTACGGTTCTGTGGTGGTCGGTTTTTTTCTTTGCCTGCTCCATTACCTGAATCTGCTCTTCCGGCGAAAGCGTATTTCCGGGCGTTGCGTCCATATCGGAGACGCACCCGCGCGCCCCTGTATTTCTGTAAACGGCGGCTTCGTATCCATAATCCTCTATGATTTTGCCGACATGGTACAATACGGCCGGGGCGTATATTTCGTTTATGCCGCCGTATGCCATTGAAGGGTATTGGTAAAATTGCGTTCCCTCCTCAATGCCGCGCTGCACTCCGCGCGGTATCCTAAAGACCATGCCGATGACCGTTTTTGCCTCCGGGAATATGTAGCGCGGATCCATCTCCTTAGGCGCGCCGTCAAAGCGCGACATATCGCCGATGCCGCACAGATCGGCGCCGGCGGCTAACGCCGCGTCCTTTACCATTTTACTCGTTAACATTTTGCAATCCTTTGTTTTTGTGGCTATATAGTGTTTAAATTTATCGTAGCGTCGGCCTGAACAGTCTGGCATAGGCGGCATGCATCGCACTGCATGGAGCATCCGAGTCTCTTCCTCGCGTAGTCGTTCGGGATTTTGTCGTTG
Organism: uncultured Opitutales bacterium; assembly: GCA_944389195.1. Taxonomy (GTDB): domain Bacteria; phylum Verrucomicrobiota; class Verrucomicrobiia; order Opitutales; family Intestinicryptomonadaceae; genus Merdousia. Next base: position 8,157 of record CALXLM010000016.1, on the reverse strand, counting down.
GCCAGAATTTCTGGATAAAAATTCGAGGCGTGCGAGGGTTCTGTAAGCTCCCAGAGATTGCCCGAAAATCTGCCATAGCAATACGCCCTTACCACGGCTGAAGGATTCCTGTTCGTGCGCGTTGCGAGCTTAACGGAATCGCACATGCCCTCGAAGATTCCGATGTCTTCGGGCCGTATAAAGTTGGATCTGGACAGAAGGTTTTTGCGGCGATTTCCGTCGGAAAGATAATCATGGCAAAGGCCCTTGAATTCGTAGGCATTGTCCATTTCGGCTATTTCGTCCTGGTGCGCCACAAGATTATCGTGGAATGTCCGGGCCGGACAAAAATTTATACACCCGCTGTTGGCCAAAATATGGAGTTTTTTACCGGCCGACTTGCAGTATTTCCACATTGCGGTAAGGCGAGGCAGGTTCCAATTATATTCACGTTTCATGTAGAAACCGTCGAAATAGTCCGAAAGATACTCTGCAGCCTCCGGCGTTCCTATCTCCATGTTGACCGACGCGCGAACTTCTATGCCCTTAAAATTTGCCTTTATGAATTTTGCGATAAGCGGCGACGTCGTTGTCGCGGATGAGAGCCCAAAGTTCGATGACAGCTCGTCTATTGCGTCGCCTATCTTCGCGAAAAAAGCCCGTGACAACGCGCGCCTGCCGTAGCAGTTCCCGTTTAGAAGGAGGTTTGTGCCCAGCCCAGCTGCGGCGTATTCGCGAAGGTCGGACGCCTCCGCGGCCTGTGCGCTTCTGTCGGTGACGGTGCCGCGCCCCGTGGCAAATCCCACCCACGGAAAATAAATCTCCGCGATTTTGTCTCTAAATTCCATTACGGCATCTTTAAGGGCGCCGTTGTGTTGATAGCCTACGGAGAATTTCATCTTATTTATTCTAACGTTAGAGCGTACATTTTTTGCAAATCAAAGCCGCAAACACCGGCGTTCTCTAAGTGAGGCCGAAATCCTTTCCCGCAACGGATTTGAACTCCTCCGTTCCGGACGGAAGAAAACGCGTGCAAATTTTGAGCTTGGGTGGAGTTGGGAGCGGATTCTCTATCTGCGAGATTAGTGCGCGGCAAGTGGTTGAGATAAGGTCAGTCGTTGAAGAGTAAACCGCACCCGCGATATTTCTGTTTTTTAGAAATGAACCGGTGCAGTTGGCATGCGCAAAAATGCGCGGAGAGTAATTTTCACGCATGTTGCCTATGATTTTCGTCAAAGTTTGAACCGTGTGCCAGCCGCTAACGAAAATTGTGTCGGGCCTGTTTTTGCATATAATCCGCAGCGCCTCTTTCCGGCGTTCGGCGTCGAATGGAAGTATGGAGACGGAAACGTCCGTTCCAGCGCGTGCCGCAACTTTACAGAAATGTCGGGACCATAGTGAATTTTCCAAAAAAAGCCCCGCAATTTTGCCTTCGGCAGCTTTTAATGCTTCGGACAGCGAGTTCTCCAAATCGAGGTTTACTTCGCAGGCGCCCTTTAAATGTCTGTCGTTTACCGCTACGGGAACGGAAATCTTTTGCAAGTCGGGAGTGCCCGTTCCCGCATATATTATTCCGTCAACGTCTCTTGCCAGAAGCGATTGTATAGCTTCCTCGTCCGAATCGTTTTCGCTTAGCGATATGAGCAGTTGGTATCCGCAATCGCGCAATCGGCGGAGTGCGAAATTGGCGATATGCGCATAGTATGCGTTTGTAAGGTTACCTATCAGAAGCCCTATCGTTCGGCTTTTGCCGCATCTTAAAGTCTGTGCCACGGAGGAGGGCAGGTAGCCCAGCTTCTTTATGGCTTTTTTTATGCGCTCCTTCGTTTCGTTTGTCATACGCGCCTGCGGATTACCGGTAAGAAATTTGGACACGAGCGTGAAATTTACGTTCGCCTCCTTTGCTACGTCTTTAAGAGTGACTCTCGGTTTGGCCTGCATAGCATTAATCTAACGTTAGAGCAATTCTTCACCGCCATGCTCTTCTGTCAAGATATTTTTCCCGGTCTTTGTCGCGCCGCCATTATATATAATGGCGTGAATCGGCGCCGAAGGCGCCCCTTGAGAATTTCCAGCGACTGCCGCTCCGCACGCCGCAGGCTCAGAAGTACCCGTAGCCGCCGCTTGCAGCTAACCTTTCTATCCGCACCGCATGCGGCCTTTTGCGGCGCAAAAGGCGCCGTACCTCATTCGGCAACCTTCGGCTTCAATGGATATGCTTTCGCAATTTCTGCCAGTTCCGCGTCGGAAAGAGCGCGGTTATATACGGCGAGCCCTCCGATTCTTCCCTTGAAGAAATTGCCCATTCCCCTTTTCAAGAGAACCGCCCCGATTGTAAAATCGGAACCGTTGTCGCCTATGCCGTCGGGAAAATAGTATGGGTTTTTCGACTGAATCAAACCGTTCGGATAACCTGGAAAGCCTGCCGTATGTTTTATGGGCTCTTTTGGCCTTTCGACGAATTTTCCGTCGAGATACGACCGTATATGTCTGCCGTCGTATGTGAACGCGGCGCAAACCCATTCGCCTTTGGGAACTTTTTGGGCGCTTGCCGAGTAGTCTATCGAGTATGGGAATGGAGGCGTGGGCTTTCCCGTCTTTGATATGTGTCCGCAGACTTGGTCCGCTCCGTTATAGTGCGGCAGCGATATGAAAAGCCCGTACTGTCGTTTGCCGCCGTCTTGATATTCGTTCCACATTCCGCCGACAAAGCCGATTCCGCCAAGCCAGTTCACCCAGGCTATTACGGTGACTTCGTTAGTTTTTACGTTTAGCCCCCCTGTTTCGCAATAAGGCAGGGTAAGATAGCTTTTGCCGTCAAATTCGGCGCTGTATCCGGAAACTGGGCCGCCTTTCAATATTTTTATGCCGCCGCAGTTTCGCATGTCAAAATCGCCGAATTTCGACTTAAACGAATCCGAAAAATCCCAAAACGCGACAAGTCCGGGCGTTTTTTCAACCACAGTTTTTTCTTCATTGCACAAAATGCAGCCTCCAATGATCGGAAGGCATGTAACCAATATAAGCGGAATAAACTTCATTATTATATTAGATGGCAAATTTTTCGAATAGGCAAATCTTTTTGCGAGCGTATATTTTATTGGTATATGAATATATAATATTTGCAATTTTTTCGTTTTTTTATTATTGATATAATTTTAATTAAATATGTACGATACATATTAAACCAATCCGAGTAAATCATGCATGAGAAATTTTGTATTTTTTGCTGTGTTTTAAACATCCTGTTCTCGAGCGCGTTGTCGTCTCTTGCGTCAGTTGACTATCATGACGGAACTGTTAACGGCTATAATTTTACCGATTCATCGTACGATTCAGATGACTTTTCATATTCAAATTTTTCTGGCGTATCGGCTGTGGGAACAACGTTTTCTTCCCTGAAGGTTAAACGCAATTATGCCAATTCCGACTTTTCTTCAGCAAATCTGAAGGAGGCGATTTTTAGCTATGCGGACCTTGCCAATGTCGACTTTTCTTCGGCGAACCTGTACGACGCTTATTTTGTTTCGGCCGTTTTGGACGGCGCGGATTTTTCCGGAGCCGATGTAAGCAAAGCCGATTTTACAAATACCACATCGAATGGATTTACCGCAAAACAGCTTTATTCCACCGCCACGTACAAGCAGGGAAATATGCAGTATATGAGTTTTCAGAGCAATGTGATGACCGCTTGGAACTTCAGCGGAAAAGATTTAACACGTGCGGATTTTTCGGTTGCGTCGGTTGTCAATGCGGATTTCAGAAATGCGATTCTTACGGATTCAATATTTTATTACACCGATATTAGCGGAGTTGACTTTCGCGGATCGACCGGGTTGTCGTTCGGGAACTGTACGACGGCAAATACCATACTTGCCGACGGATCGTTGTCCGACGGGACTTTGAATCTTAGCGGAAGCGATGCGTCTTTAATAATCCGGCCTTCAGCGGTGTCCCCTGTAAAAATGACGTCCTCAGGAGGCGTATCCGACGGCGCTTCGCTTGTTTATACCGATATTTCGCAAACGGCCGAAAACGCCAAGGTGTCTGTTTCAGGCAGCGGAGTAAGCCTTGATTTGTCCCAGGCAAAAATAGCCGTTTATTTCGCCGAAGATTTTGAAGCCGCCGACCCTGCCTTTATAACTTTGGCGGAGTCTTCAAACGGGGCGACCATAGTTGCAAGCGGCCTTGAAAAGTCCGATGTAAGCCTTTTTTATTGCGACGGTACACCGTTTGACGGACTGTGGGAGCTGTCGGCTTCGGAAAGTCTTGTCGGGATATTGGTTTATATTCCGGAGCCTTCGACATGGGCGATATTTCCGTTGTTCGTTTCTGCTTTTGTTTTCTTCCGCAAAAAATGCTTGCGATAGGCGCGGTATTTCTGTGCCGGCAAGTTTAACCAATGCGGCTTCGGCTTTATTGTAGGCGCGACTTGATTGTATTATACATGCGCTTTATTACATTAGCGCCGCGTTCATTTGCGAAAGTTTAGGCGCTTTAAGCGCTGGGAAGCCTGGTTATATTAAAATGATTCCTAAAAATAACACACAAAAGCCGCAGATAGACGCAGCGCTATTTTACCTCGTCGTACACGCGCACGAAATCTACTTCGAAATAATCAGGCAAGACGGCTTTAAAGAGTTGGGGGTCGGGCTTTCCCCATTTGCGCGAAGCGTTTGAAAGCCCGCCGTCGTTTCCCTCAGCATTGCGATATCCGCGCGGTTCGGTGGAAACAAGTATAAATTGATTAACATGCGAGACAGGAGAGTTTTGTTCTCCTATTTTCTTTCCGTTTGCATAAAATGTGTATCCGTTCGGCGTCCATTCCACACCGTAATAGCACCAACCGTCCGGAGCGGTTTCGTATTCCCATGCGAAATGTCCGTACCATTTGTTGTCTTTCCCATAGCCGTTCCAGCCGTTTCCGCCTACTATTTGCCCGTGCGAGAACTGGCGGTAATTTTCCATGATGTCGGTTTCCACTCCGCATTCAGACGGATTCGGCGAAGACCCTATCCCGGGGGCCTGCAACCAGAACGCCGAATGCCAACCGGGGTTTTTCGGCTGCTTGCAGCGTATTTCATAGTATCCGTACTTGTGCATGAATAAAGGCTTGCGATATTTGCCAAAAGGCCAGAAACCTTTAGAGTCTTTAGGAATATCGAATGTAAGGGAGCCTGTCTGCAAGTGGGGCGAACAGAAGTTGTCGCCTTTTCGCAGAAGGTGGAGCCTTACGGTCTTTCCTGTCATTTCCACTCCTTCAAAATTGTGGGCAAAAGCGGGAAAGTCACTTCCCCAAAAGGATTCTCTGCACATCCATTTTGTTTTGTCGATTTCCTTTCCGTTAAATTCGTCATTCCACACAAGCTTCCATTTTTTCCCGGCCGGAAGGAAGCTTGGGGGTTCGTCTTTAAGCGGTCTTGTTTCGACCTGAACTACGGGGCGGTCTTTTACAGATGTAAATACGAATGCCGCGCTGGAATTTAAACTGAAAAATAGATTCGTTAGAAAAAAAATGAAAAATATAGATGTTCTCATATGCCTTCCTCTGGCAGTGTTAATTTCATCCGCAGCTTAAAATGTCAAATAAAATATCTGACATTTGGTATTCTTAGAAAAACAATACGGAATAATTATAAGGGAACATGCAGAACATTTTTGTCGGATACGTTATGTAGGCAATTTCAATGGCTTAAGGTTTTTCTTGCCGTTTTTACGTCGGCAAAAACAAATATGTCGAGCTGGGAAGAATTCCAACCATCGAGGAAGTGCGGGCATAAGAGGAAAGCGTAAGCCATTAAAATGTTCTCATGCGCTTGAAAGCCTTTTTGCGCTTGAAAATCGACAAAGTGACATAAAAAAGAGGTGCAAACATTCGAAATTTATACCGCTTAGTTTAATTTTAATTATGTGTCTGTTTGCAATTCTGCAGCATTGTCAGTTTTTTATCCGCAAGTTGTTTCATTTTCTCAACGGTAATGTTTACACTGTGACAGGGTGTTGGCGGGAAAAGCGCCTTGAACTGTATAAGATACTCGCAGTGTGCCTTGAAAGCGGAGACTTTGTGCTGTAAACGCGGCAAAAGCTGAGTGCCCGCAAATCAGAGATGTCATTGTAAAAGTTTACCCCTAAAAATCGCAAAACCGCCTTCGCCATTTTTCTTTCAAATTAAGGAGCTATTTGAGGCGAATTGGGCGGAAATAATAAGAAACTGATGCAAGTAATCAAACTGAAGTTTCTGGTCTAATACCTTTGGACAAGTGATTTTTCTATATCAATGTGAAGTCTTATACAAGAGGCACGCTTGTCAAAATTTTCGCTACTTATCAGAATTTGTGATTGTTATAAGGATTAAAATCATTATTATAATAATACATTAGAGTTAAATTTATGATAATAAATAGAAGATATTTGTTAGGTTGTTCTGCATTACAATTTCTATTAATTCTAGTCTCCATGCTGATTGGATTCTTCTTTTTGCCAGTTTTCATGAATCCGCTTTTCAATTTTTTTGATTTATTTAGAGTCCCAAATTTTCAAGAGCATAAATGGACATCTATGAAAATTGAATACTATACGCTTTCAGATTCCAATTATATGAGACTAAAATCTAAAGATGAAGATAGAAGAGGAAACGATTTTGATTTGCGGGAAGTAAAATATTTTACAATTAATAATCCTGAAAATGTACAAAAAGCAATGAGTTTGATACAAGTAAAGGATTGGTGGCCAATGAGTGTTGGAGTTCCGCATGGTACGGAAGTTCACGACGAATCCGACGACATATGGGATATGACTATCTCACCTAATCGTATTTACATTGCAAAAAGGGGTACGACGGCTTCGTACGGATTTGAAGTAAATAATGATTTTGCATATTATATTAGAAAGCTTGCATTTGAAAACGAAAAGCAAAGTAATCCAAATACAAAATTTGAATACATTGGACTAACTTATTTTAGTGTGTGTAGTTTAACTTATTGGAGTAATCGCTATTCTCAAAAATAATACTCTATTCAATAATTAATATAAACAAAATCCCCACTTCTTGATTGGTCTGTATCTAATTTAAGCTTTAAAGACGTGCAACCGCACTTTAGGCATTTACCCATTCCAAGACGTGCGGAAGCATTCCAATATTGGCATGTATCGCAAATTGCTTGGCGTTTTGCCAAGGTTTCATCATCTGCTATTTTAAAGCCTGCACTCGCCCAGTGAAAAGTTGCATTTGTAAAATTCTGGAGCATTTTAAGCATGTTAAGCGAATTTGCCTCTTGCGAATTCCCGACAATATCGTCGTATGAAAGTTCACTTATTCGCAGGTTTTGTGCCATTACAATGTGTCTATCTTCAAAGCCACCGTTGCCGCGCTTTGCATAATAACATTTACCGTTAAATAGGGCCGCCTTATACGCGACATCTCCATTGTCGGACAAATCATATAGGTAATTTTTTGAAGGATTAAAAATCCAAGAGAAAATGTAGCCGCCTTTCTTCTGTCCAGATATAAGAAGTTCGTGAGGATTGTCTGGATTGTAAGATACCCTATAAAGCCATTCTACATCATTAAAATGAAAATTCTTTGTGCCTCGCACGCCGCTTATGCTTAATTCTCCTCCCCGAGTGGCGTAAACGATTTGATTTTTCCAGATGAAGCCTACATCTGCAAGGCACACTTTTTCAGCTATTGTATTGTCCAAATCATCAATTCGATAAAAGTTATTAAAGCCCCATCGCCGTACTTTTTTATGGGCTCTTTTAGAGGCGTTTATGTGCTTCTACTGGCGTGTTTGTTGGACGGTTAGACTAATTTGATGTTCCGCTTTTTTTGACACTCTGTATTTCTTGTATGACGCTATACATTGACATAGAGAATAAGAAGCTTGTCCAAAGTTTGACTTCCGACAGAAGCGTGCCCGCGCCCGTATTTATCCAGGGCGACAACGAGCCGCTCGAAATCTTCCTCCTACAAAAGGGCGGAGAATTAAGCATAAGCGGCGTGCGAGGCACAAAGAATTTTCATTTTAATGATGTAGAATGGCTTTATAGGGTGTCTTACAATCCAGACAATCCTCACGAACTTCTTATATCTGGGCAGAAGAAAGGCGGCTACATTTTCTCTTGGATTTTTAATCCTTCAAAAAAATACCTATATGACTTGTCCGACAATGGAGATGT
>CALXLM010000015.1 GCA_944389195.1 uncultured Opitutales bacterium | reverse complement strand
GTGGCGCCGTCCGGATACTTTTTGGCAACGCTGCCCTTGAAGTTTTCCGCCATGCGCTTGTGCGGCTTTAATCTCCTGATGAGTTCCCTAAATAGATGTCCGCATTGCGAACATCTGTATAGCTTGGCCCTGATTTTGACGAAGAGCAGATTTTTTTATACGGCGGAATGCGTTTCAAAATTGCCGGCACATGTACGGCGATAAAAATCGCGGGAATCGGACGTTTGAGTTTTTCTTTTATTTTTTATTGTGCAGCTCTGTCTAAAATGTAAATTAGTTTGTCAAATGAAAGTCTTTTTACCGGCCGCTTTTCTTTTTTTGTTTTTTAATTGCGCTTTGTTTGCGGGTGTTGACAAAAGCAAGGTTTATGTTGTGGCTAACAAAAATAATTCAGATTCGTTGAAATTGGCTGAATATTATTGCGGGGCGAGAGGCATAGACAGAAAAAATATAATTTTTGTGTCGGTTAAAAATGCTTCGGGTATTTCCAGACATGAATACGAGCGCGACATAGCCGAACCGGTCATAAAGGAGCTAATCGGCCGCAAGGCGGTTTCGGCCTTTGCAGCCGGAGAGGATCGATTGAATTCGCGCAAAATTTATGTGTTTAATTCCCACGACGTGGATTTTATAGTGCTGTGCAAGCTTCCTTATAAGGTAATGTCTAAAAATTCGGCGGGAATGCATTTTGACGGCGCGTCGGTCGATTCCGAATTGGCGGCTACGTTTCTTCCGATGAAGTCTTTGGCGGGGCCGTGCGCGAATCCGTTGTACGGAAATTATTCGTCTGTTGACGGGCATAAAACTTTTGGAGTTTTGAGGGTTGCCAGGCTGGACGGAGATACTTTTGAAACTGCCAAAAGAAGCATAGATTCGGCTCTCGTGGCGGAAAAAAAGGGTTTGCGCGGACGCGCCTATATAGACAAATCGAAGAAATTTAAGCTTGGAGACAAGTGGCTCGATGTGGCAGCGTCCATTTTAAGGGGCTTGCACTACGATATTTCCGTCGATGAGCGTCCAGCGCTTTTCGACTACACTCAGCGCATGGATGCGCCGGCATTTTATTTCGGATGGTATTGGCCCGTTCCGAAGTTTTATTTTGCCGAAAATTCGCTGAAGATGGCGGACGGGGCGATAGCTTTGCACTTGTTTTCGTTCAGCGCCCAGCAGCTTTGGTCGAAAGGTTGGACTTTAAGGCTGCTTCAGTGCGGGGCTGCTCAGGCGTTCGGAAACGTTTACGAACCGTATCTTTCGGGAACGCACAACATAGGCGCAATAATGGCAGGATACGCGCGCGGTTTATGCGCCGGGGAGGTCGCATACGCTTCCATATCGGTGTTGAGCTGGCAGTCGGTAGTGGTGGGCGATCCGCTGTACGAGCCGTTCAAGGTGGATTTGAAAAGCCAGTTGGAGGCGATAGGCAGGGGCGAGGTGGACGAGCTTTCGCAATATGTTGTTTTGCGGGAAATGAACAGAATGTTGGCCGAAGGTTTGAAAGTGCCGGATACAGTGGGGTTTGCAGAAAAATATGTCGGATCGATGCCCGATGAGGCGATATTGCTGCGTTTGATTCTCGACTGCCGCCAAGATCCCGGCAAAGCCGAAAAATATTCTGGGCTTTTGCTTTCGCGCGACATCTATTCGTCGGCCGGCCTATGCGGAATTGCATTTGAGCTCGCGCGGTTTTTGGAGTCTGAATCGAAGTTCGAGGAGGCGTTGGGCGTTTACTCTAAATTGGCGGATTCAAAAGCGCTGTCAGAGCCCGGTAAGCGGGCTGTTGTTGCGAAAGCATTGGCCCTTTCGGCAAAACACAAGATTTCCATGCCAGAAAACTTAGTGGTACTGCGTCGGATTTTTGCTGAGAAGGACGCTGCTTTGGCGGCAAAAAAGAAAAAATAGGCTCTCGCGTTTTTTTTGAGTTTTTTATTCCGTTTTTTTATCGACAACGCAGGGGTCCGGCGTAAATTCCCAAACCCTTAATTTCATAATACCGAATTGTCCGCCGGTTTTACGCGGCATAAAGACGATGGAAACAAAACCTTTAGAACACAGAATTGCGGTTGGAACGCTGTTTTTTAACCAGGGAATTGTGTTTTCGGCATGGGCCACGAGAATACCCGATTTTAAGTCGGCTTTGGGTCTCGGCGACGCGGCTTTGGGTTCTGTTCTTTTTGCTATTCCGCTCGGACAGATGTCGGTTATGTTGTTGTCGGGGTGGCTTGTATCGAAATTTACGAGCGCCCGCGTTGCGGGTATTGCAGGGTTTGTTTATCCGCTTATGCTTTTTCCGCTTATGCTTGCGGATTCGGCAGGACAGTTGTTTTGCGCTCTTTTTTTATTTGGGGTTTCCGCCAATCTTACGAATATATCCATCAACACCCAGGCCGTTGACGTGGAAAGAATTTACGGGCGTTCGGTGATGGCGTCGTTCCACGGCGTCTGGAGTTTGGCCGGCTTTTGCGGAGGGGTTTTAAGCGCGTTTCTTGTCGGATTGCATGTGGGGGTTTTTGAGCACTTTTTGGGAGTTAACATTTTTACGCTTTCGGTTTTGTCTCTTGCAAGAACGCATCTTGTGCGCGGGGATTTTCCCCCGGAACCCGACGGTCGCACAGGGGCCTCGCGCGGATTTTGGCGCCCGACCCCCTACATACTCTGCCTTGGCGCCACGGCTTTTGCATGCATGAGTTGCGAGGGTGCTATGTTCGATTGGAGTGTCATATTTTTCCGCGACGTAGTAGGAACTGCTCCGGACGTAAGCAGAGCCGGATTTATCGCGTTTATGTCTGCCATGGCAACGGGAAGGTTTATTGGAGACTCCCTCATAAACAGATTCGGCCACATTACGGTTCTGAGAATTAGCGGCGCATTTATTGCTTCTGGAATGTTTGTTGCGGTGTTCCACCCGGAAATAGCGACGGGCGTGCTGGGGTTCTTAATTGTGGGTTTTGGAGTTTCATCGGTCGTTCCAACGTGTTATAGCCTTGCGGGGCGTTCGCGCAGAATGTCGGCTGGCATCGCGATTGCGGTTGTTTCGACGGTGGGTTTTTTTGGCTTCCTGATATTTCCGCCTCTAATAGGCCATATTGCGCAGTTGTCGAGCTTGCGTTTTTCTTTTGCGCTGATGGGTATGGTGGGAATTTTGGTCACTTTCATAACGCCCGCTCTGCGTTCGCATGTCGAAAATTGAGTAGGCAAAAAGGTTTTGGGCGCGCGGCAAAAAAAGTTAAAAAAAAAATTTGACAGCTAACCGTTTCAATCATTTGGTTAAACCCAATGATTAAGAAGAATTATGTGGCGAGATTATTCGAGGGCATTTGCGACGATGCGAAATCTCGGATAATCAGGGCGGCAATAGACGAGTTTGCAATATTTCCGTTTGCGGCCGTGCGCACGCGCCAAATTGCGGCGAAAGCTGGGGTAAACCATGCTGCTATAAGCTATTATTTCGGAGGGAAAAGCGAGTTGTATATGGAAACCATTCGCCAGTTGTCCGAATATGTCCATGCATACATAGCCGTGTATTTCGCCCGCGGAGTCGAAATCGAGAAGTCAAAATCCATAGACGAGGCGAAACGCCTGATATTCGACTTTATAATGAGCAGGGTGTGTATCGATGCAAAAACGGATTCTGTCATGCGCAGTATAATTCTCATAACTACTCGCGAGGAGATGTATCCGACCGAAGCTTTCGACTTGATTTACGAAAAGATAATATATCCGTCGATAGTGCTTCTCGAGAAGCTGCTGGCGATAGCCACATGTGGTAGATATGCCGGTGAGCGGGCAAGAATAATTGCGCAAATGCTGTTGGGCCAGACCATGATGTTTAATTCGGCGCGCGTGGGTTTTAAAAGGGCGAATAGTTGGACTACTTTTGGGAGCGCCGAGTACCGGAAGGTGGAGGAAGTGTTTTCGCGCGTGCTTGAGAGGATTTTATCGTAGTCAAAACTTGATTTTTAATTGCAATAAGATGAATATGAAAAACACAAGTATCTATAATGTTAAGTTGGCGGCGGCGCTGTTTTTTGCTTTTGCCGCGTTTATGGGGGGGTGTAAGAAGGACGCGTCCGGCCAGGCGGGTGTGCGGGAGGTTCCCGCCGTTAAAGTGGCCAAGCCGATTCACAAGACAGTGGAATTTTGGGACGACTACACTGCCAGGCTTGATGCGCACGCATTTGTAGAATTGAGGGCGCGCGTTGGGGGCTACCTGCAAAAGGTGTGCTTTAGCGAGGGGCAGCTTGTAAAAGAGGGGGAACTTTTGTTTGTGATAGACCCGAGGCCCTACGAGGCTGCGCTGGCTTCGGCCAAGGCGCAGGTCAAAGAGGTGGAGGCGCGGTTAAAGCTGGCGAAAAGCAATGCGAACCGCGCGAAGGAGCTTTTGGCGGCCAAAGCCATTTCAAAAGAGACCTACGAGACGCGCGGCAGCGAGCTTTTGTCCGCGGAGGCGGCGCTGCTTAACGCGCAGGCGCGCCTTCGCGACGCCGAGTTGAACCTCGAATTTACGCATATTTACGCACCTATGTCGGGGAAGGTAGGGGAAGTCTTGGTTGACGTCGGAAACCTCATCACGGCGAATTCTACGCTCTTGACGACGATTGTGAAAAGCGATGTCATTCAGGCTTATTTTGAAATCAGCGAGCGCGACCACATACGCTATAAAAGCACGGGGCTTTTCAACGAAATAGACGTAGATAAGAAAACGGGGCCAAAGGTGAAAATAACGCTTCTGGACAGTTCCATATCACGCGAGGGCAAACTGACGTATTTCGACAACCGCATAGGCGTGGAGACTTCGAGCCTTACAATGCGCGCGGATTTCGACAATTCCGACCATGTTCTCTCTCCGGGAATGTTCGCAAAAATAAGCGTTCTCGGCGAAAAGGCGCATCCGGTAGTGATGGTTCCGGAGGACGTTATCGGCACCGACCTGGTCAACAGGTATGTCGTTGTTGTTGACAAAGACAACGTCGCGCAATACCGCGCTGTGAAAGTCGGAAGGCTCATAGGGAAATACCGCGTGATAGACGACGGCCTTTCCCCCGACGATTTGGTCGTTGCGGTGGGCCTCCAGCGGGCGGCGCCTGGATCGAAGGTTTCGCCGACGGAGATTAAATTTGAGGAAAAATAGCCGGTCTGTTCCGGCGGACGGGGAAATAAAAAATGAAATTTTCACACTTCTTTATAGACAGGCCCATTTTTGCGGCCGTCATATCAATATTGATAACGCTGATAGGCTTCGTAGGCTACTACCGGCTGCCCGTCACGCAGTATCCGGACGTCGTTCCTCCCCAGATTTCAGTTTCTACAAGCTACCCTGGGGCGTCTCCTGAAATACTCATGCAGACGGTCGTGGCTCCGCTGGAGCAGGAAATAAACGGCGTAGAAAACATGCTTTACATGTCGAGCCAGTGCAACGCCGACGGTTCCATCACCATTACCGTGACCTTCGACCTTGGAACAAACATCGACACCGCGCAGGTTCTCGTTCAAAACCGCGTGTCGATGGCTACCCCCCGCCTTCCGGAGGACGTGCGCAACATAGGGGTCGTAGTCAAGAAGAAGTCTCCCGACATGCTTGTGGTCGCCAATCTTTATTCGCCCGACGGCAGTCGCGACAAGCTGTACCTTACAAACTACGCGATAACGCAAATGATAGACAGGTTGTCGCGCATATACGGCGTCAGCGACGTAAACGTTTTCGGATCGCGCGAATACAGCATGCGCGTATGGCTCAATACGGACAGGCTTTCCCACTTTAACATGAACGCCTCGCAGGTTGTGGACGCCTTGCGCGAACAGAATAAGCAGGTCGCGGCAGGAAAGCTCAACCAGCCGCCGCTCGCCAATCCCGACGTCGCGCACGAGCTTATCATCAATACGCAGGGGCGCCTTTCTTCTCCCGAGGAGTTCGAGAACATAATAATCAAATACACTCCGGACGGCAAGACGGTTCTGCTAAAGGATGTGGCGCGCATAGAGCTGGGTTCATATACTTACAGCGACGAGTCGTACATGAACGGCATGCCTTGCGTCGGCATGGGCATTTATCAGCTGCCTGGCAGCAACGGCATACAGACTGTGGACAATATCTACAAGGCCCTTGAGGAGATGAAAAAGGACTTCCCGGCGGGTGTCGACTACAAGGTGACCCTCGACAACACCGAATATATCCGTTCTTCCGTTTCGGCGGTTTATCATACGATATTCGAGGCCGTATTGCTCGTGGTATTCGTCATGATGCTGTTCCTGCAGAATTGGAGGGCTGCGATAATCCCGCTGTTTGCGATACCGGTTTCGCTTATAGGAACCTTCTTTTTCATGTATCTTTTCGGGTTTTCGATCAACAACCTTTCGCTGTTCGGTTTGGTTTTGGCAATCGGCATAGTTGTTGACGACGCAATCGTCGTGGTGGAAAACGTGGAGAGAAACATGCGCGAGGGCCTCGAGGCCAAAGAGGCCACAAAAAAGGCTATGACACAGGTGCAAGGCGCCCTCATCGCGATAGTGCTGGTGCTTGCCAGCGTGTTTATCCCGACGGCGTTCATAGAGGGCATATCGGGGCAGTTCTACCGGCAGTTCGCGCTGACGATAGCCGTTTCAACGATATTGTCCGGAGTGGTTTCGCTGACGCTTTCGCCGGCCCTGTGCGCGATAATGATGCGCCACCATGACAAGCCCGATTTTTTCACCCGCATTTGGAACGGAATGTTCGGATGGTTTTTCCGCGGTTTTAACGTCGCTTTTGAATGGGTGGCCGACAAGTACGGGGCGTTTGTGGCGCGCATAGTGAGGCTGTCGTTCTTGTTTCTTGTCGTGTATGGCGGGTTGCTAGTGTTTACGGGCTATCTTTTTGAAAACACCCCGCGCGGATTTATTCCCAAACAGGACACAGGGTATATTTTCGTGACGGTGCAGCTGCCCGACGGCATGTCGCTTGTGCACACCGAAAACGTCTTGAAAAAGATCCAGAAACTTATCCAGAAGGTGGACGGCGTACAGGATTTCATGTGCGTTGCGGGCTTAAACGGAGCGAGTTTTTCGAAGTCGTCGAACGCTGGCGCGATATTCGTCAAGCTGACGCCCAAGAACTCGAGGATAAAGCAGGGAATTACCCTCGACAGAATCATAGCAAGGGTTTCGGACATTTTGCAAAAACAGGTGCCTGAAGCATCGACGTTTGTCCTGACTCCGCCGGCCGTCAACGGAATCGGGGCGGGGGGAGACTACAAGGCCATGGTTCAAGACAAGGTGGGGCTCGGCATTTCCGCGGTCGAGAAATACACCCGGCTCATAGGAATGAAGGCTATGGAGCGCCCTGAAGTGTCTTTGGCGTTTACCACGTACCGCATATCGTCTCCGCAGCTTTATATAGACATTGACCGCGAAAGGGCGCAGAAACTCAACGTGCCGATATCGTCGATTTTCAATACGATGCAGTTCAACATGGGTTCTGTGTATGTCAACGACTTCAATATTCTCAACCGCGTTTACAGGGTTATGGCCCAGGCCGAAGGGTCACAGAGAACCGATATTACCGACATTTACAACATGAAGGTGCCGAACGTGCGCGGCGTGAATGTCCCGCTCGGTTCCGTCGCCAAAATTTCGCGCACGATAGGTCCCGACCGCGTGGGTAGGTACAACTTGTATCCGGCGGCCGAGATTATGGGCAACGTGGCTCCGGGATACAGCACCGGGCAGGCGATGGCGGCGATAGAGCAGGTGGCCGACGAAGTGCTCCCCGCCGGCATGGGCATAGACTGGACCGATTTGGCGTTTCAGGAAAAGCGCGTGGGCAACACGGCCATAATAATATTTGCGATATGCGTGGTGTTCGTATTTCTGCTTTTGTCGGCCCTCTACGAAAGTTGGAGCTTGCCGTTAGCCGTCATACTTGTAGTCCCGCTCGTTCTTTTGTTCGCGATATCGGGAGTTCAGTTGAGGGGAATGGACAACAATATTATGACGCAGATAGGTTTTGTCGTGCTCATAGGTTTGGCGTGCAAAAACGCGATTCTTATAGTCGAATTTGCAAAACAGCGCCAGGAAAAGGGCGAGGAGATTGTCCACGCCGTGAGCATGGCCTCGAGAAACAGGCTGAGGCCGATATTGATGACTTCTTTTGCGTTTATTTTGGGCGTTGTCCCGCTCGCGTTCGCGCAGGGTTCGGGATCGGAGCTCCGCCAGGCGCTCGGAACGTCGGTGTTTTTCGGCATGCTTGGCGTGACGGTCTTCGGCTTGGTTTTCACTCCGGTGTTCTTCTATCTGATACGTAAAAGATATTCCAAAAAACAGGCATAATATGAAAAACGGAATAGGAAATTTTATTTTTGCAGTTTCGGCGCTCGCGTTGGGGGGATGCATGGTCGGTCCCGACTACGTTCCGCCGACGGCGGAAATCGCGAAGGAGGATTTGAGCGAAAAGCACTTTTTCAGGGACGACGGTTTGTGGAAGGAGGCAACTCCCCTCGAATCGCTTCCGAAGGGAAACTGGTGGAAGGTCTTTAACGACCCCGTCCTCGATTCGCTTTTGGAACAGTGCAAGAAGAACAACCCGACTCTTGCGGCTGCGTTTTACAGGGTTGAGCAGGCGAGGCAGAACGCCCGCATGGACGAGTCTCAGCTCTATCCGCAGATGAACGGAAACGCGTCGTTCACCCGCGTGGCGAGTTCCAGAAACGACACGCTCACTTATCCCCAGTATGACAAATGGACCACAGGCTTCGGAATGACGTGGGACCTCGACCTTTTCGGAAGGGTTATGAGCATTATCGAATCCGACGTGGCGACTGCCCAGGCTACGCTCGACGCATATAACAGCCTCATGCTTTCAATGCAGGCCCAAATTGCCAGAACGTATTTTTCCATAAGGCAGTATTATTCCGAGGTTGATCTTCTCGTGCGCACGTTGAAAGTCCGCAAGGAGCAGACCGAACTCATAGAAAACCGCGTAAAACTCGACTTCGCGAGCGATCTCGACTTGCAGAGGGCCATAGAGCAGGAAGCCGAAGCAGCAGCCCAGCTGTCTGCCGTCAAAAGGTCGATAGCCTTGGCGCGCAACAACATCGCCATACTTTTGGGGACTACGCCTTCGAAACTCGTCCTCGACGACGCCCCTCTTGGCAACGTTTTGCCCAAGCTTCCCGAGGCGGTGCCGTCGCAGCTTCTTGAGCGCCGTCCTGACATTGCCGCCGCCGAGCGCGAAGTTTACGCCGCAAACGCCAGAATCGGCGCCGCGCAGGCCGGATTCTTCCCGACTATATCAATATCCGCAAATACAGACCTGTCTGCCAATAAAATCGACAAGCTGATCAATTCGAGCAGTTTTGCGTGGGGCGTAAGTCCGCAGATTTACATACCGATTTTCCAAGCCGGGCGCATTTACGCCCAAAAGCAGGTCGCGCTTGCGGCGCACAAGGAAACACTTGAGAACTACAAGGCGACGGTGCTTGCGGCGATAGGCGAAGTCGAAAACGCGATGTCGTCCATCAACCTTCTTAAGGACGAATATGCGAAGCGCGCCGACGTCACAAAGGCGTCGAAAAACGTTTACGAGCTTACCCGAAAGCAGTATGACCTCGGGTTTGTGGATTATTTTTCCGTGAGCGACGCCTCGCGCCTGGCGCTTATCAACGAGCGCGCGCAGATAAGCTTGAGGGGCGACAGGTTCAGGGCGTGCGTCGATTTTATCGCCGCAATAGGCGGCGGTTGGGAACTCGACGAGGAGGAAATGCAGAAAAGAAGCGGCATAAAGCCCGGCATGTACGAGGCGGGCAAAGATTTCGGCTCGGTGGAAAACTGACGCTTTTGCCGCGAAATCCGATATGCGACGCGGAACCCGAAGGGCTCCGCGTTTATTTTTTTGTTTGACCGGCGGCGTAAAAAAATATTTTAGACGGAATTCGTGGAAGCGTTTTTTTCAAAGTATTTCGTTTTTTCATGGCATAAGTTATATTGCGCCGCAGGCGTTTGTTTCGCGGTTTTTTCGTGTTCATGTTGCGTTGAAAGCGCCACCGATGCGGGAAACGCTGACGCCGACTTGGTAGTTTGCCAGTTTAACATGCGTTTCGACATGAAGAACGACGGGCATGTGGAAAGAAAGATGGACTCCGGCGGGAAGGCCGTGGAAGTCCGCGACGGCACGCAGACGTGGGACAAGCGCATGCCGCTCATAAAAAATTTCCTGAGATACCATAGCGTCGATATTTGCGGTTCGCAGGAATTGTATAAAAACCAGATTGACGGCATGCGCGACATGTCGGAATACGGGATATTCGGAGTTCCTTCGATGCCGTCGAGGGAGGCTGCGGGAATTCGAAACCACAACAATGTTATTTTTTACAAAAAAAGCAGGCTGAAACTTCTCGACTCCGGCACGTTTTGGTTTTCCGACACTCCCGAAAAGGAGTCTCTCGGCTGGGGCGCAAAATATGCGCGAAACTGCAACTGGGGAAAATTTCTCGATAGGAAAACCGGCGCCGTATTCTTCTATTTCAACATGCATTTCCACCACATAGGAGAAAATGTGAGGTGGGAGTCGGCAAAGCTGCTGGTAAAAAAAGTCGCCAAAATCGCCGGAGAGTCTCCGTTTTTTGCGTCGGGAGACCTCAATTCCGACCCTTCAAGCAGGGCCATACGCGAAATAAAGTCGTCTGGTTTTATGGTGGACGCCCGCCAAATATGCAAAACACCCCCGTACGGTCCGGACTTCACTGACAATTACGGATATACGGGTAAACGGATGTCATGGATTGACTGGGTTTTCGTTTCAAAATCTGTGGAGATAAAAAAATTTGCAGTTTTTGCGGAAAACATCGATGGTGTGTGGCTGTCGGACCATTTCCCGTTGCTGCTGACCGCAAGAATACCGGCGCAACATTAAACTACTTTGCGGTTTTTGCGCGGTAATTGGCGAACTTATGCGTTAAAATTCGGCGTTTGAAACCGAAAGCGCGGGCGGCCTTTGCCTAACCTGCTATGATTTTCGGCGATATGAGAAAATCTATCGACCATAAGCCGTATTCCCTTCCGTGCGCCGGCGGGTCTTCGAGAGTGAACGATGCGAGCGAGCACTTGTTGAAGACGGTCCTTCCTCCGAGTGTCTTTCCCGACATGAGTATGTCGGAGAGGTTTTCGAGAAACGGGTTGTGGGACACAATCATTAGGTCTTTGTCGAAGCAGGCGAGCGATGCTATCATGCGGGCAGTCTCGTAGGGGTTGTCTTCTGGCGTTATTGTCGGGGTGGAAACGAGCGGCGCGCCGATTGAAAGGATATCTTTAAACATGCGCGCGGTCTGTTCGGCGCGCAGATATGGGCTGTGCCATATTTGGACGACATTGCAAAAGCGCTCCCTTTCTACGACGCCCGCAAGCTTTTTTATTTGCTCCACTCCCGATTCGGAAAGCTCGCGCTCGGCGTCGGGCCAAGTGTCGCGCGCCTTTGCGTGCCTAAGTAAAAACAGTCTCATCATTGGGCTATATGGTTTTGGAATATCTATGGCCTCCGCCGGATAGGCGCCCGTCGAAAAGCATGGCGATGTTCCT
The DNA here is from genome assembly GCA_944389195.1 of uncultured Opitutales bacterium. Taxonomy (GTDB): domain Bacteria; phylum Verrucomicrobiota; class Verrucomicrobiia; order Opitutales; family Intestinicryptomonadaceae; genus Merdousia. The sequence goes on along the minus strand of CALXLM010000015.1, from coordinate 35,600 downwards.
CAGAAAAAGCCTGCCGAGGTTCGTCACTTCAAAGCGGTCGTCGAAGATTTCCACAAGGCCGTCTTCTCGCATTTTTTCGAGCAGTGCGAGGGGTTTTGCAAACACGCTTTTAAAATCCACGCCGTAATCGGAGTATCGCACCCTCAAGGAGCACATGATATCCATAATTATTCCGCGCCTGAGAATGTCGTCTCCGTTTAAAATGATTCCGCGCTCTATCGGGATTGTTCCGGAAAGTATGAGGCTTTTATAGCTTTCCATCGATTTGAAATTCTGCCGGTACGATGTTTTCGTCTCCGATATGGACGTAAGCCCGACGGCGAAATTATCCAGGCCGGCGTGCGTTGTGTAGCCCTGGAAATTTCTGTGGAGCGTGCCGTTTTTCCTCGCGGCTATGAGGGCGTCTGAAGGTTTTGCAAAATGGTCCAAGCCTATGTACTCGTAGCCGTTTTTTTCGAAAAATTCCTTCGCGGAAAGGAAGATTTCGACCTTTTCGTCCGGGGCCGGCAGAGGGTGCTTTTCGAGGTTTTTTTGGGTGGGTTTCATCCACGGCACATGGGCGTACCCGAATAGGGCGACCCTTGTGGGCGCGAGTTTTTCGGCGTCTTCGAGGGTTTTTGCAAAGGAGCGCGCGCTTTGAAGCGGAAGCCCGTAAATAAGGTCTATGTTTATCTCTCTTATCCCCGCCGCGCGCAGCCATGCGGCGGCGGCTTCGTTTTTTTCCTGGGGCTGTATTCTGTTTACCGCCTTTTGTACTTCGGGATTTGTGTCCTGCACGCCTATCGACGCGCGGTTTACACCTATTTTTGCAAAAGCCTTGACCTTCTCCTCGCTTAGGGTCCTGGGGTCGAATTCTACCGAAAACTCGCAGTCAGGGGATATGGAAAAATGCCTGCGTATAATTTCGCCAAGCCTTTCCGTCTGTTCGGCCGAAAGAAAATTGGGCGTTCCGCCGCCTATGTGTATTTGGCGCAGCTGGCGCCTTTGCATTCCTTCGGAGCACCACAGAAGAAGTTCGCTGTCGAGAAGGCCCACATATTCGTCGGCCTTGCTTTGGTCGCGGCATACGCTCGACGTGCAGCCGCAAAACCAGCATAGGTCGCGGCAAAAGGGCACGTGTATGTAAAGCGACATCGGCGCGGAACTGGAGAGAGCCAGGCTTTTGAGGCGCTCCTTGTCGGTGTCGGGAGAGAAATGCGGCGCCGTCGGATACGATGTGTAGCGCGGCCCGGGGGTTTCGTATTTTGCTATTAGTTCCTTGATGTCTTTCATCGGCGGGTTTTAAAACTCCTTATGGCTTCGCACATGGCCTCAACGTTTTCGATTTTTGCGTCGGGGCGTATGCCGTGCCCGAGGTTGAAAATATGGCTTCCGAACGGCAGCATGTCTTCGACTATTTTTTTCGAAAGCTCCGCCGTTTCTTCGGGTGTAGCCTCCGACAGCGTTTCGGGCGGAAGGTTTCCCTGAAGGCAGCGCCTAACCCCGCCGAACCGCGCCAGTTTCGACAGCGGAACTGAAGAGTCAACTGAATACGCGCCGGCGCCGGACTTCGACAATTCCCCGAATCTTTCTGACATCTGCGGGGCGAAAAGTATCGTGCGGGCGTCCCCATGCAGGGATTCAATGACGCTTTTTATGCGCGAACCCGAAAGTTCGAAATAGGAGCCTTCGGGGGCAAGCGCGGCGTGGGAGTCGAAAATTTGAACGCCGTCCAAGCCGCATTCGAGCTGCATGTTCAGGTAGTCGGACAATGCCTCCGAAAGTGCGTCGAGCATCGCCCCGAAGGCGAGGGGGGCTCTTTTTGCAAATTCGGCAAAGCGCGGAAAGCCCTTTGAGCCTTCCCCCTCGACCATGTAGGCCGCAAGAGTAAAGGGGGAGCCGCAAAACCCCAATACCGCCTTTTCGGGAAGTTCGCGCCTTAGCAGCCTGGCGTTTTCGGAAACATAGGAAAGGCGTTCCCGCAGGGCCCCGATATTTCCGCGCAATCTTTCGACATCGCCCATGCTTTCCACCCTTCTTTCGAGAAATATGCCGCCGGCGTCTTTGAATTTATAGGGGAATCCGAGCGCTTCCGGCACGACCAGTATGTCGGAAAAAATTATGGCGCAGTCGAAGCCGAAACGCCTCATGGGCTGAAGGGCGGCCTCCACGGCGATCTCCGGGTTTTTCACGATTCCGAGAAAACCAAATTTATCCTTAAGGCTTCTGTATTCCGGAAGGTACCTTCCGGCTTGCCTCATCATCCAAAGCGGCGGACGGCCGGAGTTCCCTCCGTCGAAGGCGCTGCGGAAAAGTTCGCGAGAATTTTGCGTCGCTGTCATGGCGTTTTTCTCCCAGATATTAGGTTTGCGAGACCCGAGAATCTCTTAAAGCGCATCAGTTTTAGCATGGCGAAATAGAATACGGCCGCTACCGGGATAACGGCGCAGCACACGGCCGCCGCGAGAGTCTTGCCCGAAAAATATTGCCCGAGAGCCCCCCTCGCAAGATACGCCGCTGCGGCCATTGCCGCCGACGCCGCGATTATTTTGAAAATCTCCGCCCATTCGTTTATGTTTCCGTGCTTGCGCGCAAGCTTCGCGTTTAACATCGCCGCCTGCAGCGCCGCCGCCCCGACGTTGGCTCCGGCGAGCCCCGGTGCGCCGAACGGAAACATGAGCGCCAGCGAAAGAACTATGTTTGCCGCAAAAGCCCAATAGGAAACCCTGACGGGCGTGCGCGTATCCTTCATGGAGTGGAATCCTCGTGTGGCGAACGTGGACATCGCAAAAAACGGCAGGCCGAACACGCTCACAAGCAGGACCGGAAGGCATGCGGACACGTCGCCGGCTCCGAAAAGCCCCCATTCAAAAAGGAGCGTGAGTATGTCGCGCGAGGTTGCGAGTATCCCGAACATGGCGGGTATTGCGATGGCCATGGTCATGACGATTCCGTTAGAATATTCCCGCCGGTATTCGGATCGGTCGTTTTCGCCGCCGATTTTGGAAAGCTTTGGAAAATACACGGTGGCGACGGCGATTGTGAACACGCCGAGCGGAAATTCTATTATTCTGCTCGAAAGATACAGCGTGGGCAGTGCGGAGTCGTTCAGAAACAGCGCCAATATTTTCGATGCGAATATGTTTATCTGGTAGACAGCCGCGCCTATTAGCGCCGGAATAAACAGGGCGTAGAGTTCCGCAAGGGCCGGCGAGGGGCCGATGTCGAAAGAATACCGCCAGCCTTTCTTTGCCAGCCAGTATGCAGGAAGCCCCATTTGAATGGCGCCGCCCACAATCCACGCAACGCACATCGAGTATCCAAGCCCCACAGAGTCTTCGGCGCCGAAAATCGCCACGCCGGCCGCGAGGCCGCATATGATGGATACGTTCAAAAGCGCGGGCGTTATCGACGGAACAGTAAAGGAATCCATAACGTTCAACGCCGCCGAGAAAACCGCAGCAAGGCATACGAGCGCCAAATACGGCATGAGGATTATTGAAAATTTCGCTCCCAGAACAAACCGCTCTTGCCCGCCGTCGCCGATATAAGCGGCCGCAAGCGCGGATATTGCCATGCCCGCAAGCGAAAGGGCGACCATCAGAATCCCCCCGCGGGTTAGCACTTTGTTTAAAAATGCGAAGGCGCCTTCGCGGCCGTCGTTTTTTAGCGACTGCGAAAATATGGGAATCATGGCCGACGTGAGGGCCCCCTCGCCGAGAAGCCTGCGGAACAAATTCGGCAGGGTGAATGCGAACGTGTAAGCGGCGCTCACTGCGCCTATGCTTAAATAGGCCATTGTTGCCGCATCGCGCACGAGCCCCATGATGCGCGATCCGACCGTCGCAAGCGATACTTTGGCTATGTTTTTTACGTCCTTTTTCACCGGTGTCTCTGCGATTTTTCCCCGGGCGCGTCTGGAGTCGGTCCGGCCGGAAAATCCGCCCTTGAGATTTTTTTCAGCTCTTTATGTCGCCAAGCTTCCTGTGCAGGGTGCGCCGGCTGATCCCGAGCATTTCGGCGGCTTTGCTTTTGTTGCCTTCGGCGGCGTCGAGAGCCCTGCGTATCAAATCGAGCTCGTTGTCTTTTTTTGATAGATTGTGCGATTTTTCGTCGCGCCGCTGCGGAAGCGTGAACTTCGGGTCGAGGTCCTTTGCGCCGACGGATTTTGTCTGGCTCATTACGACGGCGTTTTCGCAGAAATTGCGGAGTTCCCTAATGTTTCCCGGCCAGTCGTAATTTGAGAGAGCGGCGAGCGCGTCGGGCTCTATCCCGACTGGCTCGACGTCGTTTTCCCTCGCGTAGTATGCTATGTAGGACTTTATCAGCGGGCCGATGTCTGCCCTGTGCTCGCGCAATGGGGGGATTTTTATTTCAACTACGTTAAGGCGGTAATAAAGATCCTCCCTATATTCTCCGCGTTCGCTCATTTCCTTCAAGTTTCTGTTGGTGGCGCAAATGACCCGCACGTCCACGGTTATGCTTTGCGAACTGCCCAGCCTTTCGAAGCTTTTAGTTTCGAGAAACCTGAGAAGCTTGACCTGCGTTTGCGCGTCGATTTCGCCTATTTCGTCGAGGAAGATGGTCCCCTTGTCGGCTGCCTCGAAGCGCCCGATGCGCCGCTGGTTTGCGCCGGTAAAAGCTCCTTTTTCATATCCGAAAAGCTCGCTTTCAAGCAGATTGGCGGGAATGGCCGCGCAGTGCACGGGAAGAAACGGCATGTCCCTTCTCGGAGATGACGAGTGTATTAGACGGGCGATAAGCTCCTTCCCGGTGCCTGTTTCGCCGGTTATCATCACCGTCGCCTTGGAGTGCGCCACCTGCACTGCCTTTTCCACGACGCTGCGCATTTGCGGGCTGTTGGCTATGAGGCATCCGGTGTCGATGTGCTTTGCCTCTACCACGGCGTTGGGGCCGTGCGATTTGCGCGCGTACTCCACGTGCTTTTGCTTTTTAGCTTCGGCCTCCTTCAGAGCGTCGTCGCGTTTTTCAAGGGATTCGGCGAGCACTTTTTCAAGCTTTTCAACATCGACGGGTTTCGATAAAAAGTCGGAGGCTCCGTGTTTCATGGCCTCCACCGCCGTCTCCATATTGCCGTACGCCGTAAGCATTATGCAAACGGGCTTTTCAGGCAACGAAATTGCCTTGTCTATTACGCTTATGCCCGATTTGCCGGCCATTCGCAGGTCGGTTATAACGGCGTCGAAAGGTTCGGCCTCGAGCATTTTAATCGCTTCGTCGGCGTTTGAGGCAGCGAATACGTCGTACGAGTCGGCCAATACTGCCGACAATCCGTCGCGCGTGTGTTTTTCGTCGTCAACAATGAGAATGCTTCGCATATTATATTTAACTACTCCGAGATTAGCACGATGTCTCCGTCGTTTACAACATCAAAAAGCTCGGCTGCGTCGGCGTTTTTTAAAAGGACGCACCCATGGCTGTTGGGTGTTCCGATTTTATCCTCCTGGTTCGTGCCGTGTATATATACAAACCTGTCGTATGTATCGACGTCTCCGCCGGAGTTTACGCCGGTTTCAAGCCCGCGCAGGCGCATTATGCGGGCGGTTATCAGGTTTTTTTCGCGATCTTCGGGCGCTTGGTCGGATATTTTTCCGGATGGAACTCTTCCCTTGAAAACAGTGTCGAGCGCGGCTCCGAAACCTATTTTGCCGTCAATTTTGTGAAGCCCGGTGGGGGTTCCGAGCGAGTCTTTTATGCAGCACGGAGGGGCTTTCGATGTGGATACGGGTAGCTCCTTAATCAGTGATCTTTCGCAAAAAAGATAAAGTTTTTGCTCGCAAATCGACACATATATAAGATATTTCGAGGGTTTTATATTTAACCGCAGGCAGGCATTCAATATTTTATCTAAAAAAACATTCATGAATAATAGGAAGTACAGAATCGGCATTGTAGGCGCGACCGGAGCCGTCGGCCGCGAACTTATAAAGCTTCTGTTTCAGAGAAGCTTTCCAATGGAGTCTTTGACACTATTGGCATCATCGCGCTCTGCAGGCAAGGAAATAAAGTTTGAAAATAAGACTTTTATCGTGGAGGAGGCCGTTCCCGAAAGCTTTTCGAAGTTCGACATCGCAATCTTTTCGGCAGGCGGCACTCCGTCGAAACTTCTCGTTCCCGAATGCGCGAAACGCGGCTGCATAGCCATAGACAACAGTTCGGCTTTCAGAATGGATCCGAATGTTCCCCTCATCGTGCCGGAGATAAACCCGCACGCTCTCAAGGGGCACAAAAACATCATAGCTAATCCTAATTGCACCACGGCGATTTCTCTGATGGCGTTATATCCGCTTCATAAGGAGTTCGGGCTGAAGCGCTTTTTTGCCGCGACCTACCAGGCTGTTTCAGGCACGGGCGTGGCAGCAATGAAGGAGCTGAAGTCGCAGATGGCGGCAATAGCCTCTGGCGCTGAACCGAAAGTGGAGGTTTATCCGTACCAGATAGCCTGCAATGTCATACCGCATGTCGATGTGTTTATGGATAACGGTTATACCAAGGAAGAGTTGAAAATGCTCAACGAAACGCGTAAAATTATGGAGCTTCCCGGCGTGCTGAACTCCACCACATGCGTGCGCGTTCCGGTGATGCGCGCCCACAGCGTTGCCATAAACGCCGAATTTGAAAGGCCTGTCGATGTCGGCAGGGCGAGGGAGGCCATCGCGGCGTTCCCCGGAGCTGTTCTTGTGGACGACGTGGAAAACAACGGGTATCCGGTTCCGTTGAATTTTCAAAATAAGGAAAAATGCGGCGTTGGAAGAATACGCAAGGATATAGCATTCGAAAACGGGCTGGCTTTTTGGGTGGTAGGCGACCAACTTTGGAAGGGCGCTGCACTCAACGCCGTTCAAATAGCCGAACTCATAGCCCGCGGCGGCGACGCATAGTTGCTCGAACATAAAACATTCTATGCAATTCTTCTTGTAATTCCGGTATTTTTTTGAAAGTATCGGATTTGGTGGCTGCGATTAATACAGGCGTCGGCGTGGGCTTTTCCGCTTCGGCAGGGAAGGCGGATTCGCCGGATGTGGACATCGCTTTGGTCGAACGCGTCAAGGCTGGCGACATGGCGGCGTTCGACGCGCTCACAAAGAAGTACAGGGAAAGGCTGTACGGGGTCGTATACAACATGCTCTCAAACCGGGAAGATGCAATGGACGTAGTGCAGGACTCTTTTATCAAGGCGTTTTCTGCAATAGGGTCGTTTAAGGGCAAGTCGGCCTTTTATACGTGGCTTTATAGGATAGCCGTAAACAAGTCCATTACCTTTTTAAAGCGCGCCAGGTTTAGGCGCTTCTTCAGCCTCGACAATTCCGACGAGGAGCTTGCGGCGCCCGACATCGTAGAAAAGCTGTCGGAAAATTGCGGAGCTCCAAGAAAACTCATTTTGAACGAATTGAAGGAAAAATTGAACGAAGCCCTCCAAACTTTGTCTATAAAACATAGGACGGTTGTGGTTTTGTTCGAGATTGAAGGCTTGAGCCATCAGGAAATTGCTGAAATCACAAACGCCAGCGAAGCCACCGTAAGAACGCGTTTGCACTATGCAAAGCAGCAGCTTAGGGCGTATTTAAAAGACTATTTGAAATAAGTAATGCCGCAGAAAATTAAACTTGAAGACTTGCTGAAGCTCAAACGGGCTGAGCGTCCGTCTAATTCTGATTGGGAACGTTTCGACGCCGAGTTGAAGAGAAGGCTCGTGCGCGAAATCGTCGGGGAACCGTACAGCAAGCGGTTTTTTGATGGCGTTTTTTCGCGCACTTTCGCCGTGTACTCTTCGGCTTTGGGCATTCTCGGAGCCGTTTTGGCAATAGCTGTGGCTCCGACATTTATTGCTTCGTTTTCTTCCGAAACGGATCTTTCAAGGCAAGACGCGGAATTTGCGCCGTCGCATCTGCCCAATATAGAAAAATCTTTTGCTATAAACGAATTGCCTGTTTCCGAGTTCGACGAACAGACTCTTGTATCGGCCAATATAAATTCGTCCGATTCAAATCCTGTAAGGTATGTTTCCAGTAGCATCGGAGGTGGATTTGGAGGGAACGTGTTTTAGGCGCGTTTAATTGGATTTTATTTTTTCAGGTTGTTCGCCAGTATTTTTTAGCGCCGCTGTTTCTCTCACGGCGGTTTTTGTAGGATTTTCACTTGCCATGGCTGCAAAAGTTGCCGTTCGCAATTTTTGTTGACATGGGCCAATCCTTGTCATACATAAATCAAATCGATTTTACGAGATATAACAATATTGTCCGTAAAGATTGTATTTCATTCGTTAATATATTGTAGTGTTGGATATGAGTTCGAGAAGAAAATTTTTGGGCGATATTGGAAAGCTCGGTTTGGCGTCCATTTCTGTTCCCTACATGTCTTTCGGCGCGGAGCCGGGTAAAAAGCCGAAAGGATTGGAGCCGTATGAAAAGGATCCAATACGCATAGGGTTTGTGGGGTGCGGCCTTATGGGCGGGGCGAACATGAAAATAATGAAGGGGCTTGGGCAACGCCTTGTGGCTTATTGCGATGTAGATACAGGCTCCTACGGCTTTGGGAACGCTCGAAAATACGTCGATACCGGCGCTGCGTCATTTGTGGACTATCGGGAGATGTTCGATAAAATGCGCGGCAAGTTGGACGCTGTCCTGATTTCAACTCCCGACCATTGCCATTTCGCTCCGGCAATGGCCGCGCTAAAACACGGGTATCCAATTTATCTTGAAAAGCCCCTTTGCCATAACATCAGTCAGATTAGGGAGCTTACGAGGTTTGCCGAACAGAAGGGTTTGGCGACGCAAATGGGCAATATGGTCCGTTCGGGCGACGGAATAAGAATAACGAGGGAATGGATTGCCGCCGGACTAATAGGCAAGGTAAAAAAGGTCGTAATTTGGACTACTCGCCCCCTTGGCGGATGCAACAGGCCCACGATGGGATACAAAGAATGGCCGTCGGAACCGGTTCCTCCGACTCTCGATTGGGATAAATGGCTTAACGTAGCCGAGTACGGGCCTTATTCGAGCGAGATTGTCCCGCTTAATTGGAGGCGCGTTTATAAATACGGCACGGGAGCTCTCGGCGATATAGGCACGCATATGTTGGACGTTCCTATATATGCGTTGAATCTCGATTATCCGTCGAAGATAACGTCGAGGCAGACGGGCGGGACGGAGATATCCGTTCCGAGGCAGGACCATATCACATACTATTTTGATGACAGCAACCAAGGCGAAAAGGTGGAAATACACTGGTTTAGCGGTTTCCTGAAGCCAGATAAAAGCGGCGAATGGCCTTCAGGATACGACAAGTCATTTTTGCCTCCGCTTCCCAAAGAATATACCGACACCGGAAGAAGCTATAAGGATCTTTCCACCGCGGACGGCATGTTTATAATCGGCGACGAGGGCGTGCTGTACTCTCCGAAAATGCACCTCATGGGTAAGCCTATCGTCCTTCCGAAAAATAAGAACGCCGTTGCCAAGGCGATTCCCGCGACTCTTCCGCGCGTGAAATACGGCGACCACCGCCTTAATTTTGTGGAGGCCGTGCGCGGAGACATTCCCAAAAGCGTGTCGAATTTTTCCGACATCGCAAGGCTCACCGAAGTCGTGCTTTTGGGCAATTTGACGCTCCGCACCGGAGAAAATGTGGTCTGGAACGCCAAGTCGATGAAGGCCGAGGGTGGATCGGCGAAAATGAATTCGTACATTTCCTCCCCGATGCGTCCCGGATGGTACTGAACAGGACTTGATTAAAAAAACAGTCAACACAAAAAAGGTATCATATTATGTTAAGGGAAATATTGTCGTTATTGGTCGCGTGCGTTCTCGTATCAGGTTGCGTTTCAGACCAGCAAAATGCCGGCGCAGGCAAGTACCGCAAGATAGCGCTGCACGGCTATGTATATTCGAAAGTGAAGACTCTCGAGGAAACCGTCGTCGAAGCGAAGGCTCTCGGTGCGGACGGCGTTGTGTGCTCCGGAACGCAAAAAATAGCAAAGAGGTTCGGCGACGCGAAATTCTCCCCGAAAATGACGGCGGAGCAAAAGGAGTTTGTCAAAAAACTATTTGCCGACAACGGAATCGAATTTGTCTCATACGGCATATGGGATTCGAAGAACGAGTCGCCCGATGTGTATTTGCCGTTCTGCAAGGAGATGGGAATACCCGTCTTTACATGGGAGGGCAATCCCGAAAGGATTGGCAAATGGGCTGAAGCCGCGGAAAAATACGATATAATCGTGGCGATACACAACCACAAAAAGGGCACAAAAACAAAGTTCGATTACATATATTGGAACCCGGAAAACGTGTGGAATATCATAAAGGACAATAAGCGCCTCTATGCGTGCGCGGACAACGGGCATTGGACCGTTTCTGGACTCGACACCCCTTGGGGATACCGGGTTCTCCGGGGCAAGTTCGTCGCCATACACTTCAAGGACATTCTCATGCCCGAAAAGCGCGCGATGGCCATAGGAGAGGGAAGCCTCGACGTTAAAAGCGCCCTGAAGACTCTCGACGACATGGGATACGACGGCTATCTCGTTTTGGAAAACGAAAACGTGATGAATGATCCCACGGAAACCATGCGCAGGAGCATAAAATATCTGCGCCAAAATTGACCTGTTGCGCGCCGGAATTTTTGCACGGAGAGCTTAAAAAAGGCGGACGTTAAAGGGCGTCCGCCTTTTTTTATTCTTTTGCAATTTCGAATAGAGGCGTGGGGCCGTTGGGAAGGGCCGCGAGGTCTATTGATATTTCCAAAACGCCGTCCCTGTTTTGGCACGGTATTTTTTCTCTCCTTATGCCGTTTATGCAAAGGGGGTATATGGAATATTTCGCGCCCTTTTCTACCTTGAGCGAGGCTTTGAGCTTCCCGAGCTTCATCAATATTGGAAGTTTGCCCTTGTTGAATAGGGTGGTCTGGTCGAATGAAAGCATCATGCCGCTGTTTATTGCGCGCGTCGAAAATATGAAAACCATGGACGAGCTGTCCGCCACGTTCTTCCCATCCATGGCGCACACGGCCACGGTTGCGTTTTCAGAAAGCGATTCGACTTCCAGCGCCCCGAGCTTTTCTGCGTCCCCCGCCAGCATGGCCACTGCCTCGCTTTTGGGCGTGACCACCTTCATAAGGCATCTGTCGCGCATCATGGTTATCTGGCCCGTGTCGCTCTGGAATATGCCTTTATCGACGTCGGTAATATTTCCGGGAGGGAGTATTTTCTTTTCGCGCAGCTCTTCGGTAAATTTTTTCAAATCGAATTTTGCGTCTTTGCCCTCGTTTACCTTTGTGAACCAGTCGTGGCTTTCTATCGAGGAATAGCCGACCGGGCTGATGACGATGTCCGGGGTTCGCGGCTTTACATCTTTTAAAGCGGCGCGTTTTTTCGCGTCCGGATAGTCCACTGCAAACCCTGTAAGAAGCGCTATTTTTGTCTGTTCGCTGTTGGGAGCGTAAGCTGCGTTCGGGTTTTTGGAGATGAAGTCTTCGTCGATGCGCAGCTCTACAAGGTGTTCCGACTCTTTTACGTCCCTGCGGGCAAAGAAACAGTACGACAATATTTCCGATGCGCGGCATATCGGGTTGTTGCCAATCAAAAAAGGTTCCAATATTGTTATTTTGTCGTCTTTTTGCCTTACGAAAGATTCGAGTGCGGAGAAATTTTGAAGCGCGGAATACGCCGGAAAGACGAGCCCGCCTTCGTATTGGTGCCTGTTCCAGAATACGTGCTTAAATTCCGTCATTATCATGGGGCGCCCGGTTATGCGCGTTGCGGATATGCCGCGCCAGTAGGCGGCGAGTCCGGGTATGGAACTGATTTGAAGGCATTTGGAACCGATATTGTAAAAATCGCTCGGGTGGCAGAAATACGTGTTCATGCCTACAAAATCGGAATATTCGGCGCGCAGGTTTCCGAATGTGTAATTCCCCATGACGTTGAACTGCATTACGAGCCCGCCGTAGCCTTCCTCCTTAAACAGGTTTTCGCAGAATGACCCGAACTTTCTTCCGCATTCGCGCAAGAACAGGGACCAGTCGAGTTTTCCCGGGAAGTCTTTCCATGTTATTTCGCCGAACGACTTGTAGCGGCTTTTCCATGCTTTGTTCAGCGCGGCGATGTCGGTGTACTTCTCCGACAGCCATTTTCTGAAGATTTTCTCTCCGTAAGGTCTGCTCCACGGCGTGTTCCAGAACGCCCTTTCGGGGCCGAGCTCTATTTCGTTGACGTATTCGAGGCTCGCAATGGCCTTTTCGTCCTTGAGCTTGAATCCGGTATACCGGTTCTTGCGGTTTAAGATTTTTCGAACCACTTTTCCCCAAGACTCGGCGGCGTCTGGCGACATTGTAAAAAGCTTAAACTTTACCGCGTCGCGGTCGTCCCAGTAAAAGTTGGGGAGCCCTATGTTGTACGACGGCATTGTAAGGTTTATGTAGATGCCGTTCTTCTTTAACGCGGCTATGGCGTAATCGGCGGTATCTGCGAGCTTTTCGCGCGTTTTTTCGTCGGTGTTCAGCAGTAGCGGTATATTTGTCACGCCCGCCAGACGAATCATCTGATATCCTCCTCGTTTGAATTTTTCCACATATTCGTCTATGTTTCTCTTCGCTTTTTCGACGTCGTTTCCCCAGTCTCCGCGCATGTCGTTTATCGTCGTCATCGAGGAGTGCAGCACGACGTTTTCGCCGGGGAAATTTTCAAAGGCGAAGCCCCCGTTTTTGTTGATTGTCAGCCTGCCGTTTTTTTCAATGTCGAATTGTTTCCGGCCTCTTGACAAGTCGAGTATCGAGCCCTTCGAGATTTGCATGTCGCCGATGTCGTACGGTTTCCATTCTTTTTCTGAAGGCGAGAAGGTTTTGCCCAATATGACGTTTTGCGTGTCGAGCGTGGAGGCGAGAACCGCGTACGTCCTTCCCCTGTTGCTTGAAAATTCGACGCTTTTTACGCGCCCCCTGTTTTCCTTCAACCTGTATTGCGCAAGGTAGAAAAAACCTCCGGCTGCTTTGACCACTTCAGTTTGCGAGGCGGTTTCCTCCGAGAATTTTCCGATGGAATCGCCCGATATTGCGTTGAATGTCTGGAATGTGCCGTTTGCGTACCTGACGACTACCTTGCCGGCATACACCCTTCCTTTCGAGTTCCCCACATACGCATGCAAAACATATAGAAATTTTCCGAACGTATCGTCATCCAGTTTTATTTCAGCGCTTTTTCCGTTTGAAAGAAGAAGCGGGGTTTCGGGAGACTTGAGCTTTATGCCTCTTATCTCGTCGGGAAGTCGGAGGTCCGAATCTTTTATGGCAGCTTTTTTGCCCTTTGCGGAGGCCTGCGCCGCCGCGCTTGAAATATCCAGCGAAAACGGCGGAAGCTTGTCCTTTCCGTGCTCGACGGAGCGGCATGACAGCGCCACTTTTACGCGCTTGTTTGCGGGAATCTTAAAGCGCGTCTGGATGGCGTTTTTGTAGGTCGTGTACGCGCAGGCAGGGGCGGTATGAGGCAATCTGTCGGACTCCACTATGAACGGATAGTCGTTTTTATTGTCGGAATAGCGTATCCAATATTGAAACCCGTTTGAAAAATCTCCGTTCAATATGGGCTTTCCGTCGACTTCTACCGTGTCGAAAAAGACACCGGCGCCTTTTTTCCGCTCCGCTTGGAGCGAAAGGATTATAGTCTGTTCCGACGGGCTTGTCACGAAAACCTCAACGCGGCGCCATTCCCCGACGGGAGCGGGGGCTATCACAAGGTCGTATCTGCCCCATTCGGACTTCTTCTTCCATGACGGCTTTGTGAGCTGAAGTTCCGAGTCGCCTGATTCGGTCTTTAATTCTCCGGGGCCGGATATGAGGATTTCGGCTTTGTACGGCGTTTCGGCCGCGAGGCAAATCTGCGCAGCGGCAACCAGTGTTGCAGCTATTGCCGCACCCTTTTTTATTGGTGACAACGGGATCATTTCGGCAGTGTATGTATGCTGTTGGTTGTTTAGATTTCCGATATTTCGAAAAGGGTTGTCGGGCCGTTTGGCAATTTCGAAAGGTCTATTTCAATGTCGGCGCTTCCAGACTGGGTTTGGATAAGCTCCAGCGGCGCGCGCCGTTCGCCCGTCAACGAGAGCGGGTAAATGCGGAATTTCGCGCCGGGCTTGAGCTTTAAAGAGGCGCTGAGGCGGCCCGTCCTTATCAGGGCGGGCGCCTTCCCGATGTGCTTTGCGTATGTCATGTCTTCCGACAGCCTCATGCCGCTGTTTAGAGCCGAGGTTGAATATATGAGGATAAGCGAGGAGCTTTCGGATATCTTTTTGCCGTCCATTGCGCACAGTGCTACGGCAGCGTTGGCGGTTGTGGATTTGACCTCGATGTTTTCGAGGCTTTCCGAGTCGCCCGCCGTAAGCGCCACGGCTTGGCTTTTCGGCGTGGAAACCGACATCTTTTTGCGCTTGACGTCGAGTTTTATTTGCCCGGTGTCGCTCTGGTATATTTCGCGGTCGGTATCGGTGGCGTTGCCGCGGTCGAATATGCCTTTAGATTTAAGCAGAGCGGCAAAGTCCTTCAGCTTGAAGTTCCCGTCGGCGCCCTCTATGGTTTCGGCGAACCAGTCGTTGGCCTTTATGGAGGAATAGCCTTCGGGATTTATTCTAATGTCTGGTTTTGATGGGGAGACGCCTTTTAGGGAGTCTCGTTTCGGGATATCAGGAAATGACACGGAAAATCCGGTTAACAGCGGTATGCGGCTTTGCTGGCCGCTTATGGAGCGGTGGTATCCGGAGGCGTTTTTCAGAAAATTGTCCGTCAGAACGAGCTCCACAGAGCCCTTTGCCGGGCTGACGTCGCCGCGGCCGAAAAAGCAATAAGCCATTATTTCGTTGGCCACGGCTACCGGATTGTTGCCGGTGGTAAACGATCCGATAGGGTTTTTCCCGGATTCCATGCTCCTTATGAACGTGCATATCGCAGAGAAATCCTGAAGGGCGGCGTAGGCCGGGAAAGCCAGGCCGTCCTCGTATTGGTGGACGTTCCAGAAACAGTGCTTGTATTCCGTCATGATCATGGGGCGGTCGGACATTTTCGTCTGCGCGATGCGCCGGAAATGCTGGACCGTCTCAGACAGGGAACTTTTCTGCTGCATTGATGCTCCGTTGTTGTCGCTCCACCCCTTCACTCTTTCGCGCTCGTAAAACGGGTGTGCGAAATATGTATTTTTCGCAACATAGTCGGAGCCGTCGGCGCGCAGCGCGGAGAAGGCGAATTCGGGCGAGAAATTATACTCGTTTACCAGGCCGCGATATCCCGCGTCGCGCATGGTTTTCTCGCAGAATTTATGGAATCTGCGCCCGTTTTCGATTATGAATGAGCGCCATTCCGGCTTGTATAAGGTGTACTTTTCAGAGATTTCAGAGAAGTCTTTAAATGACGTTTTCCATGCGCTGTTAAGTGCGCCTATGTCTTTAAATTTTTCCTTCAGCCATTTGCGCCAGGGTACCAAAGCCGATTCCGCGTCCTTCCCGCCGCGGTTTATAACCATTTGAGGCCCCAGGCCTATTTCGTTTATGTATTCCAGTGTCAAAATGACTGGGTCGTCTTTTATCCGTATCCCTGATATTGAATTCTTGTGGTTGAGAATTTTCAGCGTGACCCTCGCCCATTCGTCGAGCAGCTCTTTGTCTCCGAACAGGAGCCTGGTTTTTAGGACGTGGGACCCCTCTATTGAATATCCCTTATTATTTTTGGGGAACGGTATCGGGAGCATAAGGTCTATATAAATGCCTTGCCGTCGGAACTCCTCCAGCATGAAGTCGAAGGCCAAGCGGGATTTTTCCCCGTATTTGTCAGTCGGGTTGAATGGAAGCCCAAGCCCCCATACTCTCATCAGGTTGTATCCCCCGCGCTTCAGTTCGGCGATGCGCTTTCTTATGGATTTTTTAGCCTTGTCGAGGTCGGAGATATTGTTTTCAGCCAATTCCGGAAAGGTTGTCATGCATGCGTGAAACCTCAGCGATTTTTCAGGTTCCCCTTCAAAGGCGAATTTTCCGCGTTTGTTTACTATTATGCGCCCTTTAGAGCCTGCGTTGGGTTTGACCGTTTTTGAGAGGTCGAGAATTGTTCCCTCTTTTACGACGGCGTCTCCGACATCGGCGGGCAGCCATTCGGGGGGGCCGGGAACGAAATCGGGCGACGGGTCTATTTTTACGGGGGAAAGCGTGGCGGCCGCAATAGACAAGGCGCTTCCTGGAGACGCCTTGAATTCGAGTTCTACCGGATATTCCGAGCCTTCCGCGATGTCGAAGCGCGTCAGATAGTAGAATTTTCCTCCGCAGTCAACGGCGCGGCAAAAGCGCGTTTGGGATTTTTCCCCGACAAATCCGGTGAACGTTCCGGATACTATGGGAAACGTTGTTGACTTTCCCTCGGGGAACCTTATGACTAACGTTCCCGCGCTTGAATTTGCGCCTCTGTTTGAGGAACTCAGAACGTAGATAAATCTTCCGAAAGACGTTTCCGGAATCTTTAAGGAACGCGAGCGGCTTTTAGAAAGTATTAGCGGCTTTTTTGCAGGGGCTAATTTTACGCCGGCAATTTCGCGCGGCGGAGGCGCGAATGAGAACTTATCGGTTAATGCAACGTCCGTATCGGCCGGCGTTTCAGGAATGTCGAGGAAAAAGAAATTGCGGCATTCTCCGAGGGCGCCGGCGTCGCGGCACATGGCGGTAAGGTCGAAATTTTTGCCGGCCTCGACAGAAAATTTAGTCTGCACGGGATTTGTCGGCGATATTCGCGCGCAAAATTTTCCGTTCGGGAACGGCTTCCCCGCCGCGGCTTTAGGAACCGCCGCGGCTTGGTATATGTTCGGGTCGCCGTAAAGCGCCCAGCCCTCCATGCCGTTTTCGAAGCCCCCGTTTTTGATGTTTTCGCCGTTTACGGCTATGTCGTCAAAATATGCGGCACGCCTATATACGGAGTATTCTGGCTGTATGGTTATATAGAGTTCCTGGTCGGATTTTGAAACGCCCCCAAGACTTACTTTTGTCCACGAGTCCTTTTCTATCGGAATGGAAAAGACAGCGTATGTGCGTTCGCCCCTCCCTATGTCTTTCCTCTCGATTTTAACGTCGGCGTTTTCTGAACGTGTTATTTCAAAAGGCTTGCTTCCCGTGATGGCGATTACCGCGCGCATAACTTCAGACGCACCCGCGCATGTCGCAAAAACGGACGCAAGAAACAATGAAATCGTAATACTCCTCTTCATTTCTCAGTGCATATTTTTTCTTGGCGCGCATTGCAATAAAATTTAACCGCTGAACGAAAGTAGCTTTTGCGTGGATTCGGACAACCGTGCGGGAAATTCGCCGCGAACGTGGGGGGATGGCATCGGGATTTCACGGGTTCCGGATGGCGGGGTAAGCCGGTACGGCGGACGGTTTGGGCAGTCTTGCCGGCGCCGGGCGGTTTTGGCGGCGCAGTATAATATAAAAAATTTTCTTTTTTCTTTGATATTCTTTTAGGGATTTTTCAATAATAACCGGAGTGTATTTTTGTATGCCGAAATTGTTGGACAGATATGTTTTTTTTGAATGGCTGAAAATTTTTGCGATAGCCATAGGTGTGACGCTCGGCATATTGATACTGCACGATATGTACGGCAATCTCGGCGCGCTTATTAATTGGGGTGCAGATACGCGCGACATACTTATGTATTATGCCTATCTTACTCCGACTCTTGTGCCTGTTGTGCTTCCAATAAGCCTGCTGCTTTCGCTCATATATGTTTTAGGGGCACTCCACCGGAACAACGAAATTACCGCCATGCGTTCGGCGGGCATGAATGTGTTTAGAATAACGCGAGCGCTGTGGTTTTCGGGCGCGGTTTTAGCCGGGCTTCTGCTCTGGCTGAACGCTTCCTTAATACCGCATTGCAAGGAGATGTCGCGCACAATATACGATAACGCCCGTTTCGAGCGCGAAATGGAAAGCATGAAAATCTCCGATGTCGGCAAGGTTGTTAACATGTGTTTCAACAACCGCAAAGACGGCCGCTTGTGGTTTACAAACTCTTTCAGCCGCGCCGCGAGCCGGGCAAACGGCGTGAGGGTTTCGGTGCTCGACTCCGCCGGAAGGGAAGTTTCAAGGGTTATGGCTCGCGAGGGAGTTTACGACGACGTCGATAATTGCTGGTTCTTTACCGACGGGCAGGAGATAACGTACGACCCTCAGACGCACAGGGCGACAAAGGCAATAGGCTTCGACAAAAAATACTACCGGGATTTTACGGAACTTCCGAATATCATGATACTGTCGATGCGGCGCCCGAAGGATTTGTCCCTGTTCGAAACCGAGACTCTTATAGACGCATTGGGCGACAGCTCGGCGATTGAAGCCCAGCCGTATATCGTGCGCTGGTATTCAATTTGGGCGAGCGCGTTTGCGTGCATTATAGTGGTTGCCATAGCCAT
The DNA here is from genome assembly GCA_944389195.1 of uncultured Opitutales bacterium. Lineage (GTDB taxonomy): Bacteria > Verrucomicrobiota > Verrucomicrobiia > Opitutales > Intestinicryptomonadaceae > Merdousia. The sequence continues at coordinate 17,166 of CALXLM010000015.1, read as the reverse complement.
TCCGTTTTCGGTTTCTGGGGTGCGCACGAATCCGATGGTTGGGGTTTCGAAAACAGTGGGCCTGTTTTTCCTGTTTTTTGTGGTGGACAGCGTTCTTGCTGCGCTTGGGGGGAGAGGGTTTCTGCCTCCGTTTTGGGCTGCGGCGCTGCCGATTATAGCGATGCTGGTCTTTGCGCTTTCCCTTTACAGAAAGGCGGTTTAAATTTATGGAATACGGAAGAAAACTCAATGTACTTGTTGTCGGCGGTGGCGGAAGGGAACATGCTATTGTAAAGGCGATAAAAAATTCGCCTATGTTGGGGCGCCTTGTGTGCGCCCCGGGAAACGGCGGAATATCGCGCGACTGCGAAGTGGCGGGTATTCCTGCTGAGGATATAGAGGGCATTGTAAATTTCGCAAAGGACGGAAGTTTCGACCTCGTCATTAGCGGCCCCGAAGTTCCGCTGTCCATGGGGCTTGCTGACAGGCTGAGGGGGGAGGGCATAGCCGTTTACGGGCCCAATAAAAACGGTGCCATCCTTGAGGCCAGCAAGGCGTTTTCAAAGGCATTTTTAAAGAAATATTCCATTCCCACCGCAAGAGGCGAAAATTTTACCGACTTTGAAAAAGCTTCCGAATACATTAAAGCCGCGCCTTGCGGGGTCGTGATAAAGGCGAGCGGCCTTGCAGCTGGAAAAGGTGTAGTTATCCCGGAATCGAAAGAGGAGGCCGTAAAAGCCGCCCGTGAAATGTTGGAATACGGCGTTTTTGGCGACAGCGGCAGGGAAATTGTCGTAGAGGAAAAGATGGAGGGCGAAGAGGCGAGCATCATGCTCATGGTTTGCGGCGACAAATACATAATGCTTCCCGCAAGTCAGGACCACAAGCGTGTGGGCGATGGAGACACCGGCTTGAATACGGGGGGAATGGGCGCGTACGCTCCGGCGGCGGTCGTCACGGAGCGGGTTTTGTCCGACGTGCGAGAAAATATAATCGGGCCTACTCTTGCCGGATTAAAAGCAGAGGGAATAGATTACAGGGGCACGCTATATATCGGCATAATGATAACAAAAGACGGTGCCAAAGTTGTGGAATTTAACGTGCGCTTCGGCGATCCGGAATGCCAGGTTTTGCTGCCGCTCATAAAAAGCGACGCGCTGGAGATTTTTAACGACATAGCAAATGGGCTTCTCGACGCCACGAAGGTTCGCATCTCAGACGGGTTTGCGGCGGTCGTAGTCATGTGTTCGGAAGGCTATCCAGGAAAATATAAGAAGGGGGCACCTATTTCGCTTCCTTCGGATTCGGAGATTCCGGACGGGGCTTGGGTTATACATGCGGGTACAAAGTCTGTCGGAAGCGATATCGTTTCATCGGGAGGCAGGGTGCTCGGGCTTACGGGAACTGGCGACACCTTGACGGAGGCTCTCGACAAGGCCTATTCCCTTTGCAAAAAAGTCTCGTTTGACGGCGCGTTTTATAGACGCGACATTGCGCACCGGGAGTTGAAAAGAATGGGCTTGGCTTGACCGTTTTCTCGTTTGACGGCGCGATATAGGTTCTATGCCGTCCTGCGCGCGTTTTGGCGAGCTTGGTTTTTCGGTTTTGGCTCAAGGGTTTTGTTTCGCGTATTGTCTGTGCGCGCCGGGCGCGTTTCGGCGCAATACCCGGCGCGCGCAATATATTTTCTTGTTGACGGAATGTTTTGCATATAGATAAAATATAAATATGTCATTATGTAGATATTTTGTTTCCGTATTCCTTATATTTGCGTGTCAAAACTTGTTTTATGCTTACTGTAATGCAAAAGCAGAATATTCTTACAATGTAGATATTTCCAAATTCGCGAATAAGTCTTTTAAAGATGCCGGCGTGAGCGCGCGGAAGGATAGCATAAATTCGCGAGTCGAAATGTTCGGCGGCATCGACTTTAAAATTGTCAATCCTTCGGAAAACGGGGGAAAATCGGTGTTGTCGCTCGACTGTTCGGCGGATTCCGGCAAAAAGATATCGATTCCGCTCGATAATTTCACCCACGAAGGCGCAATTTCTGTGTATTTTTTATGCAACGCAAAAATTGACGGAAAATCCGCCGGGGAAAATGTCGGAGAGGTAAAGGTTGTCGTTTACGATAATTATGGCAAACCGATGAAAAGCGGCGCGCTAAAGATAGGAAGTCAAATAGGGCTCGTAGGCGGTGGTGTTTTCGATTCATGCAAAAAAATTTCCAATTCGGATTTGTTGAATGGAAATTTATACTTGTGTTCCTTTAACATAATTGCGCCGTGGAAGTCGGGGGTAATTCCTTCAAGCATTTCGATTGTTCCGTCCGGAAACGGCGTAATAAATATTTTCGGGATAACGCTTTCAACCAAGTTTGTAGATACCTTAGTGTATTTTGATTTTAGGGAAAGCGAATGGAAAGCGGTTGACACATCGAATCTTCTCGTGCGCGAGGGATCGGCTCTTGACGTTTCGAAGTTTATGACAGAAAAGCCTGCGGGCAAATACGGGAGGGTGGTTGTTTCCAAGTACGGGCACTTCGAGTTTGAAAACAAACCGGGGGTCCGCGTAAAATTCAAATCCACAAATTGGAGGCCATCTTGGAATTTTAGTGACTTTTTGTCGTCAAAGGAGAAAATAGACGCCGTGGTTTCGCGCATCCGCGCGCAGGGATACAACATGGTGCGTTGGCGCTGCACGCCCGAGCGCTCTTTCGAATATGAAGCCGACTTCAAATGCAAAAGCGACATTATCGACAAGTACGACTACTTTTTGTATGCGTGCGGCCGCGAGGGCGTATATTCCCATCTTATGATTGTAAGCCACCTGCTCGGAGAAATGGACCAGAAATGGGGCGACAGGTTTGACATAAAAATAAAATTCCTATTCGGCGACTCCGCCACGCGCGAAAGTTGGAGAAAGTTTGCGCACGAAATGCTGCTGCATGTGAATCCGTACACCGGGCTCGCGTGGAAGGACGACCCGTCCATAGCCACCGCAGAATGCTTTAACGAGCTGGATATGATATTCACATACCATCCTTTGCAGGGGCTCTCGAAAGGCGTGATGGAATATGCCGAAAATTTCGTGCGAGGCAGGCTCGAAAAAAAATACGGATCCATAGAGTCGCTAAACGCGGCTTGGAAACCCGAAAAACCCTTCGCGAGTTTCGCTGAAATAAGGCCCATTTCAAACAAGTCGCATTTCGACATGGGGGCGGCGGATTTTTCCGAGATAATATTGGAAAGGTCGCGCAACCTACGCGAATTTTGCCGAAAGGTAGTCCGCGACGAAATAGGTTTTAAGGCTCCTATGCACCAGTACAATTTCAATGCCAGGGCGTTTATAACGCAGGCGAGTTTGGAATGGGGAGAATATATCGCCGTAAACACATATGCGGCTCCGCAAAGCGGAATGATGAATGTCGGCGGAATGTGCAATCAGGAAGAATGGATTTCAGAAAAGTACTTTGGAAATTGGTTTTTGTTCGGAGCGTTAAAGCGGGTGGCCGGAATGCCGTTCATAGTGACTGAATTTCAACAGCGTCATTGGAATCCGTACAAACACGAGGCTGGCGTGTTTTTTCCCGCCTATGCCGCGTTTCAGGACTTCGACGCGCTGACCGTTCACGACCAGGCCATAGGTGACAAGGCCAGAACTGAGCTAAGCACGTTTAATGTCGCAAACTCGCCCGTTTTCAGGGCCAACGAATTTTTAAATTTCTGCCTGTTTTACAGGGGAGACGTTTCGCCGGCAAAAAATCGGGTTGAGGTGCGGTACGGTTCGAACGCCGTCAGGCGAGAGGCCGTGAAGATAGAATACGAGCAGTCGAAGATTGCGTTTATGACAGGTTTTTCGTTGTCCTTCCCGGATTCCGAAAAAGGGGCGCTAAAAAATGTCCCTCCGGCGCGTTTGTCGCTCGAGGCGGGAGGATATGTTGAGGCTTCGAGTTCGGGAAATGTAGCCGATTCTGCAAGCGGGGGCCTTAAAACGGTTTCTGGCGACGTTAAACTATTGCGTGAAAAAGGTATTCTTCCGGAGAGCAATATTTCGGATCCTGCAAACGGGGTGTTCCAGTCGGATACGGGCGAAATAACCATGCGGCTTAAAGAGGGGCTTATTAAGGTTTGCACTCCGAGGACGGAGGCCGTTGTTTTAAAGCAGCTGAAACAAGGGGAGCGCGTCGGAAGGCTGTTTGTAAAATCGGTAAGCGTTCCGGCAGCTGTGGCGGTTTGCTCAGTTGACGGGAAAAGTCTTGCATCAAGTTCGAAAATGGTATTGATACTAAATACGGACAACATATCTTCTGACTTCAAATTGTCGCCGAAACTCAAAATCTTATATAGCAAAGGCAAATTGCCGGTGCGTGTGAGAACTTGTAAACTTTCCGCGGAGCTTTCCGTTGATAGCGGTGTCAAGTTTGATTTATACGCTCTTGATATTTCCGGAAAACGCCTTGAAAAGCTGTATTTGCCTATTATTGACGGTATCGCCAAGATAGAGATCGATACGGCAAAACTCGTTAAGGAGCCTTCGGTATTTTTCGAGATTGTAAGGTCGGCGGATTGAACTGAATTAAACTACAAAACTACAAAGGATATATTATGGGAAAAATTATGGGAAAAAATAAAATAAAGACTGTGTTTGCCATGTCGGCTATGGCGCTTATGGCGCTTTCTTCGCATGGCGGAGAGTGGGTAAAGCCCGAAATTAACCCCCTTCTCGGCGGGGGCGATGTGGGCACTATATTCGACATATGCGTATTAAAAACGAAGAACGGCTACACGATGTATTCGTCTTGGCGGCCGCAAAAGTCTATCGCTGTGCATTACAGCAAGGACGGAAAGAAGTGGACATATCCGAAAATAGTGCTTCCGTTTACGGATTCCGAAAACGAATTTAGGGTAAACCGCCCCTGTGTGCTTGTGAAAGACGGCGTTTACCACATGTGGTATACGGGGCAGACAAAACGGCCTATGAGCAAGGGTAGAATATTTTACGCTACAAGCACAAACGGCGTAGATTTCAAGCGCCATCCGAATTTTGTCATGGAGTCCACGGAGCAATGGGAGGGTATAACTCTGATGTGCCCGCACGTGATATGGGACGAATCAGAAAAGATTTTTAAAATGTGGTATTCCGGAGGCGAATCTTACGAGCCTAACGCGATCGGTTATGCGACAAGTCCGGACGGAATAAATTGGAAGAAGCACAAGGACAACCCCATATGCACTCCGCGGAAGGATTTGAATTGGGAAAAGGACAGGGTGACGGCTTGCCAGGTTATAAAGCGCGAGAACGACTATCTTATGTTCTATATCGGATTCGAAGACATTCACACCGCCAGGATATGCATGGCGCGTTCAAAAGACGGCATAACAAATTGGGAGCGGTACTCTAAAAATCCGATCATCGAACCCACGCCTGGCGCCTGGGACGGCGACGCCACATACAAACCCTACGCGCTGTTTGACGGCAAAAAATGGATGCTTTGGTATAACGGCAGAATCAAGCATCTTGAGCGCATAGGCGTTGCAATACATGAGGGTGAGGATCTCGGCTTTTAACCATGTCGGCTGTAAAAAGAATAGTTGCGGCGTGCGCGGCTTTTACCGCGGCGTGCGCGGCTTTTGCGGCTTTCCCAGATTCGGGATTGCTCAAAAAATACGTCGCGCAGTTTAATGCTGACGACGAGGAATTGTATTCCAACCTTTTCCCCAACTCGGAGGCTGCGGATTTTCTTTCGGCGAACGTTCCGATATTCGAATGTCCCGACGCGGAAATAGAGCGTACATATTATTTCCGCTGGTGGACCTTCAGAAAACACATAAAAAAGACCCCCGACGGCTATGTTATAACCGAATTTCTGCCGAAAGTTCCGTGGTCGGGGCTTCACAATGCGATATCGTGCCCGGCGTCGCACCACTTTTACGAGGGAAGGTGGATTGCAGACCGACGCTATCTCGACGCATATGCGCGCTATTGGTTTGCCTGCGGAAAGAATATCCGCAAGTACACTTTTCCCGCGGCCCATTCGGTTCTCGAATATTATAAGGCTACCGGAGACAAGGTTTTGTTGTCCGAACTTTACGGCAAAATGTGCGACAATGTTTCGGAATGGGAAAAGTCTAAATTCGATTCCAAAGTGGGTCTTTTTTGGCAGAAAGACGGGCGCGACGGAATGGAATATTCCATATCGGGGGCTTTGCATAAGGGCTATCTCGGATATAGGGCGACGATAAACTCGCACATGTACGGAGAGTACGTCGCCCTTTCAAAAATCGCCGAAATGCTGGGTTTCCCTGAGGATTCGCGCTTGTATTCCGAAAAGGCGGAAACATTGAAGAAAAAAATGAATTCCGTCTTATGGGACGATTCCGCCGGGTTTTACAAGGTGTTGCCTTTGGAGTCTGAAAGCCTTTCGGATGTTCGGGAGTTGCACGGCTATACGCCGTGGCTCTATGGCATGCCGCCTTCGGATCGAGCGGCGGCGTGGCGTTTTTTGTCTGATGCGGGGGCGTTTAGGGCCCCGTACGGACCGACAACCGCCGAGCAGAGCCATCCGAAGTTTGCCATAAGCTACGAGGGGCACGAGTGCCTTTGGAACGGCCCGTCATGGCCGTTTGCGACGTCGGTGACTTTAAACGCCCTTGCAAACTTTATAAATTCCGACAAAGACAGCCCGTGGGCCGATAAAAACCTTTATTTCGACACGCTGCAAACATACGCTATGTCGCACCACCGCATTCTTCCCTCCGGGAAAAGAGTGATGTGGATAGACGAGAACATCAATCCGTACACGGGCGACTGGATTTCCAGAACGCGCCTTGAAAAATGGAAAGACGGTACTTGGTCGGAAAGAAAAGGCGGCAGGGAAAGGGGAAAAGACTACAACCATTCGCAATTCTGCAACCATGTAATATCAGAACTTGCGGGCGTTCGTCCAAATATCGATTCCACTGTCGATATAAACCCCCTCGTGCCGGACGCTTGGGATTATTTTTATGTCGGCAACATACCTGTCAAAGGGCGAACTTTGGGCGTGTTTTTCGACAGGGACGGATCGCGCTACGGCATGGGGGCGGGTTTTTTCGTCCTTGTGGACGGCAAAATCTCCGCGCGCTCCGGCAAAATATCGGCGTTGCGTGTTGATTTGAAAAAATAGCCTTTTATTTTAACCTAATTTGCTGCAAAATAAAGAATCGGAAGGCCATGAAAAGAAGGGAATTTATCGGTTTGTCGGCGACTGTCGCCGGAGGATTGATGATAGGGAGGAATTGCCTTTTCGCCGATGCATTAAGGGAGGTTTCCGGCAATCTGCAAGCTACAACTGCGGAAGAAGGTTATGATGTCGTGGTTAAAGGCGCGGGAATTTTGGGCGTTTTTGCGGCGTTGTCGGCGGCAAAGCGCGGGTTAAAAGCGCTCATAGTTGACAAGCGTCCCAATCCGGCATTTGAAATGGCTTCAAAGTTCAATCTGTCCCTTAAATCCGAAGGATTGAAGCAATGGGACGCCGCGCTTGCCGAAATGTTTTTCCCGAATGGCGAAAAGGAGGAGATAAACAATCCGAAACTCGGGGGCCTTTATTCTTCCGAATTCGGCGGGAACGCGCTTTTCATGGCCGGCAGCGTAAAGAAAAGTTTTATGAGGGCCATCGCACTCGGGGGCGTGGACGCGCTTTTTATGACCGACGTATTCGGGGTCGCATCGGACGAAAGCGGATCCGTGACGGGAGCTGCGCTCGCCTCGAAGCAGGGAACGTTTTTTGTAAAGTGCTCCTCGTTCATAGATGCCGACGACTGCAATTTTTTCTCGCGCAAATTGTCGGGCAGCCCCTACAAAATAGCGTCGGCAAGTTTTACGTTCGAATGTTGCTCTAAAACTCCGCCTTTGAACGTCGCTCCGTTCGACGCGTGCGGAGTGGGGAATTTGAGGGCTTTTCAAGGCAAGATAGGCGAGGACCAGTTTTTTGCGTCTTTCGACATTTTCCCGGAGTCGCCTGAGCTTTCAAAAATAGAGCGCATGGCGCGTTCGTCCGCATGCGAACTCGTTAAGAACAGGTCTTCGCTTCCGGCGGGTTTCGGCGGTTTGTCGATGCGCTATTGGGCTTGCGAATGTTCGTTTAACGCGGAGGGCGCGGTGGGGGCTCCAAAATTGGAAAACTATTTCGTTTTGGAAAACTGCAACCGCATAAAGTCGTGCGCCGACATATCGGAGGCGCGCTCCGAGGCGGTAAAAATTGCGGAAGGCCTTTCCCCAAAAGGTGGGCGCCAGAAATCGTCGGTCTTGCATTTTGCGGGCGGCCGCGCCGGGATTTCGGTAGGCGCGCCGGTGGTCGAAAGCGGAATGCATCTGCCGCTGTTTCATTTCGACGCGTCCGGCATGAAGCTTCCCGAGGCTGAAACGGACGTGCTTGTGGCGGGAGTGGGAACGGCAGGAATGTTCGCGCTTGACTCCGCCGCAAGGCGCGGCGCGAAAACCTTCGGTATCGAATATTTCAACGAGGTCGGCGGAACAAAGATTGTTGGGGGCGTCGGCGGATATTATTGGGGGCTGAAAAACCACCCGTACCTGAGAAAATACGAGCGCGAAATATCTGGCATGATGGCCGACGGTTTTTTCCATCTGGGCGCAAGGACTCTGAGCAGCGCCGGACTCGTAAATAATTCCGAAGTGGTGTTCGGGGCGATAATTTGCGGGGCGTCGCTTTCGGGGGACAGGCTTGAAAGCGTTTTGGCGTGCGCCGACTCCGAATTGTTCCGTGTAAAGGCAAAAGTGACGGTTGACTGTACTGGAGACGCTGATATCGCAGCATTTGCCGGCGTTCCCTTCGCAAAGGGAGACGCCCGCGCCGGATTGACGATAAATCACAGCCAATGGGATAGGGTGGCACCGCGGTCGGCCGACAAAAAACGTTCCGACATTATAAACAAAGACTACGGTTTATCGGATATATCGAAAATATCGGAATTTCAGCGCAGCCTTTTCCTGTCGCATTACGAGGCTCGCTACTACGATTTTTATCCCATGCTTACTCCGCGCGAATTGCGCCGTCCGGAGGGAGCGCACGTTTTGACCCTGAAAGAGGCTGTGGAAAGCAGGGCTTTCCCCGATACAGTTGCGCAGTCTTACAGCGATTACGACCCCCATTCGTATCCTACGGGCAAATTTTCGAGGTGCGCCATGATGCTTCCGCATTGGTCGAACAGGCATGTTGTCAACATTCCATACGGCAGCCTAATTCCGAAGGGCATGGACGGGCTTCTTTTCGGCGGAAGGGGAATTTCGGCCACGCACGACGCCTACCAGTTTACGAGAATGTCGGCCGACGTTTCGCTGCTCGGCATTGCCGAAGGCATAATAGCGGCCGACTGCGCAAAATCAGGCGGAGGCACGCGCTCCTTCGACGTTTCCGGCATTGTGGAGGAGTGGAAAAAAGGCGCGCATTATACGGCGGATTTCGGAAAGAGGGTTTTGCCTTCCGACGAGGAGCTTGTGGCGCGGCTCGGGCGTGCCGATGAAACCGCACTGTTTGAGGCGTGCCTGCGCCCACCGGATATTATGCTTCCGCGGCTTGCCGAGGCGTTTTCTGCGACCCCTACGCTGCCCATTGCGCAGGCATTGTCGTTTTTCGGAGATGCGCGCGGGGTGCCTGTAATATTGAGAAGCCTCAGCAAAAATTTTGCCGCCGAAAAGAAGAATCCGCAGCCTTCCGATTTTTTGGAGCTTTATACGCGCGGGAATCTGTCTTCGGCCTATTGGAAGATCAACCGAGACATAGCTTTTTTGGCGCTTTCCGGCTCCGACAAGTCGGACGAAGCAGTCGCGTCTGTATTAAAACATGCAAAATCCGGCGGTCCGCGCGTATCGGGCCCGAATGCATATACGGCAAATAGGATAGATTTAAGCCTTATTCCCAACTACAACCGTATCGGTAATCTGTGCTTTTACGCCGAACGTAGGCCGAACGCAAGGTTCGCCCGGGATTTCGAGAGGCTTTTGGACGACGAAAATATCGCGGGGGGGAGAACTGGCGACTATTCAAAAGCGCGTTGGAACGCCTATCGCGGCATTCTCGAAATGCTCTTGTCTTCCGCGGCGGCGCGTTGCGGCTCATTAAAGGGCGCCGAGCGTCTGGCCGGTTATCTGACTGACGTTCATTCGGATTTTCGCGATTTTGCAAGAAGAGACCTATCGGATATATGCGGGGAGGATTTCGGATACGATGCGCAGGCTTATTTGAAGGCGGCCAAACGTTTTGCGGGGTCTGCCCGTAGTGCGCTTTCAAAGATATACGCGGAGTCGTATTGACACCTGCTTCCGTTTCATCAGCGCATTAATGGTGCTTGTTGCCACGCCGCCGGAAAATCGGCGGCGGTATGTTTTACGTCCCTAATTGATTCGTATTCAGAGGGGGGATTCAGTTTTAGCGTCGTTTGGGCGCCTTTCATATTTTTGTTGGCGCCTTTTGGAGGCGTTAATAAAGCGAGCGGCAGTAGTAAAAATAATTTACGATTGCGTTGACAATATTTTTTAAGTGTGCGAAAGTCGGCAAAGTTTTTTTTAGGAAATACAACGCAATTATTACATAGGAAACAATTATGAGCTGTCCAAACAACAACTGCTCGCACGAAGTACAGCAAATGTGCTGTGTGGCAAAAGGCGCAAAACACGGGCCGGCTCCCATTCCCGAAGAGGGCAAGTGGGTAAAGGCCAAACAAATAACTGACATAAGCGGTCTTACGCACGGCATAGGCTGGTGCGCCCCGCAACAGGGAGCATGCAAGCTTACTCTTAACGTCAAAAACGGCGTAATAGAAGAAGCTCTGGTGGAAACTATTGGCTGCTCGGGAATGACCCATTCGGCGGCAATGGCCTCGGAAATCCTTCCCGGCAAAACTGTTCTTGAAGCCGTTAATTCCGACTTAGTCTGCGACGCAATCAATGTTGCGATGCGCGAGTTGTTCCTCCAAATTGTTTACGGGCGCTCCCAGACCGCTTTTTCAGAAGGCGGATTGCCCATAGGCGCAGGTCTCGAAGATTTGGGAAAAGGGCTGCGCTCGCAGGTCGGAACCATGTTTTCGACGTCGCAAAAAGGTCCGCGGTATCTCGAACTTGCCGAAGGATATGTTCTCGAGCAGGCTCTCGACGAAAACAACGAGATAATCGGCTATAAAACAGTCCATGTGGGAAAAATGCTCGAAGCTATCCGCAACGGAATGGATGCGGGCGAGGCGTTTAAGAAGTTCACATCCACAAAGGGACGTTTTGAGGACGCCGCAAAAACAATCGATCCCCGCAAAGAGTAAGGAGTTTCTGCAATGGCTATCACATTTGAAAGTTATGAAAGGCGCATAGCAAAGATTAATAAAACGTGCGCCGAATACGGATTGTCAGGCCTTGAGGAGGCAAAGTCGCTTTGCGATTCCAAGGGCATAAATGTTGACGCAATAGTTAAAGGCATTCAGCCTATCGCTTTTGAAAACGCTGTCTGGGCGTACACGCTCGGCGCGGCCATAGCTATTAAGAAAAACAGCAAAAGCGCCGCAGAAGCCGCGGAAAATATCGGCATCGGACTTCAGGCGTTTTGCATACCTGGCTCCGTGGCCGACAGCCGCGACGTGGGTTTGGGACACGGAAACTTGGGGGCCATGCTCTTGCGCGAAGAGACAAAATGCTTCTGTTTTCTTGCCGGCCACGAATCGTTTGCGGCGGCAGAGGGCGCAATAGGAATAGCAAAGACCGCCAACAAAGTCCGCAAGGAGCCTTTAAGGGTGATTCTTAATGGCCTCGGCAAGGACGCCGCATACATTATATCGAGAATCAACGGTTTCACCCATGTGGAGACGGAATACGACTATTACACGGGAGAGTTGAAAATAACAAAGGAAACACCGTTCTCAAAAGGCGACAAGGCGAAAGTTCGCGTTTACGGCGCGGACGACGTTTCCGAAGGCGTGGCAATTATGATAAAAGAGGGAGTTGACGTTTCCATAACCGGAAATTCGACGAACCCGACGCGTTTCCAACATCCCGTAGCCGGCACATACAAGAAATGGGCCATAGAACACGGCAAGAAGTATTTTTCGGTGGCTTCAGGCGGCGGCACCGGCAGAACTCTCCATCCCGACAATATGGCGGCTGGCCCGGCTTCGTACGGAATGACCGACACTATGGGAAGAATGCACGGCGACGCGCAGTTCGCGGGTTCGTCGTCGGTTCCCGCGCATGTGGAGATGATGGGGCTTATCGGCATGGGCAACAATCCGATGGTCGGAGCTACCGTTGCGGTTGCGGTAGCCGTTGAGGAGGCATCCAAATAATTATCGCTGTTTTAAAAAATTAAAAAACGCGCGCGCATGGCTGTGCGCGCGTTTTTTTTTGCGCGTATTGGTCGGAGCGGAATATAAGCCTAAAATAAAATGCGGTTTAACAAAGGTGGCGGTTTGGCGCCTTCAAATTTGCGGCAAAAATTTTAAGCAGCAATTTATCATGCGGGCGGCGTCGCCGTCCGGGTAGCGCGGCGCTCAATATTAATCTGGCGGAAAAATTTTTCTTTTTGTTGCCAAGTCGGCGGCACCGGAATTTTAGGCCGGGTTTACGGGCGGCTTATGCCCGGCATACCGACGGGTTTTGCGGAAAATGAATATCGGCGGCGCAGGGCAGCCATTCGAAAATTTTAAACAGCGAATGCGCGCAGTAGGAGCGATAAACCGTAGCAGGCATGGATTTGCCGCAATCTGCAAAGCGGAAAGAACCAATGCGCGTATGTCCATGCGCCCGGCGTTTGCGGCAAGGCGCGCCTTGAACACAGCCGACTGGCGTTTTTCAATGCTGTTTTCAAATAAAAAACGCCGGATTGAACTCCGGCGTTTTAATTTTAAAAAGCGGTTTGGCCCTAATTAACGCCTTCTGCGGCGCAAAATGGCCACAGCCAGAGCCGCTGCGCCGAAAATCGCTGCCCATTCCGCAGGTTCGGGAACGGAGGTTGACAGCCAGTACATGCCATCTTGGGCATTGTATTTCCAATACAATTCGTCCACGCCGCTTACCGAGATTTTTGAAAGCATTTCGTCGTCCAGTGCGGTATGGTTTTTGATTCCTATCGAATTTTCGGCAAATCCGAAAATAGAGATTGAATCGCCGTCTTCGAGAGCGCCGCAGCCGTCAATGCCGCTTGCTATAAAATCGTTTAGTATAAGCACGGAGTTTTCACCGAGGTTTATTCTTAATGCTAAGGATTCAGAAGACTCGTAAAATGCAATGCCCCTCATCTTGAGCGTTGTATTTGCACCTAAGGTTAATTCGGACGGAGTGCTCCCGCCGTTGAGACTGTTGACAATTAGCGCAGATTCGGAAAAGTCGTTATCTGCGTTTACCGTAAACCTGCCGCGGAATATGTCGCTGTTGTTCCCAAGCGCTATGTTTGTGGTGATTTCGTTTCCGCTCGAGTTGATTACAATGCCGTTTATTGAAGTCGCAAAGGCTTTCCCTCCGTTAATTATTATTTTTCCGTTAACTGTAAGGGAATTATGGTTTGTCGCGGCATAAACATTGGAATTGTTTGTTATAATAGTCAATGTGGAGCCTTCCTCAACAACGCTTGCGCCCGCATTTATAAACGTAGTTGTTGTTGTGGAATTATTGAGCGTCATTTGCGAGCCGGACGTCAAAATAAGCGCAGTGGCTCTTGTTCGGAAGGATTGCGCGGTGATTTTTGCATTTGAGCCTATTGTGACATTCGGGCTGCTTCCAGTGTTGGAGTCTTTTTCAAATAGCAGGATGTTGCCGACATTGAGCGTGCCGTTTAGCGTCAATGTTGAAGTTGCGCTTAATGTCATATTCTCATTTGTGGAGAGCGTTGCGCCTTCGGCGACAGAAAACGAACATGCGTTTGTGGTATTTATGCTCTGTACCGAAAATGATCCGGTTATGTCGAAATTTGAACCGTTTATATTGGCAGCCCCGGTTGCGGAAAACGATCCGCCGATATTTACGTTTGCATCGGTAAATCTTGCCGTTCCTATTGTACTAAATGAGCCGTTTAATGTAAAAATATTGCCTTCACTTCCGGTTATGCCCATGTTTGCGGAACTGTTGATGGTCAGACCTTTCCCGATTGTGAGATTCTTTGAAGCGATGGTCGATGACGACATATTGACACTCAATCCATTCGTATTGATGGAAGCCGTCGCGCCCTCGGCTGCGTATAGGTTTATGTTGATATCATAAGTATTAAAATCTAATGCCGCATTGCTTGAAAATGACAGTTCCGATCCGTTTTCAAACTGTATATTCATATCGGCAAAGCGGCCGCCGGTTCCGCTTACGACAATGCCTGACGCTTCGTATGACCCGTCAACCGACACATATCCTTGCTGGTCCGGAACACTGTCGTTTAACCCGCGCCAAAGCAGCCTGTCGCTCGAAGTGGGGGTGACTGGACTCCAATCAGTTGTCGTAATTGCGGTTGAAAAAGGTGCGGGATTGCTTGCATCGCTCGACCCCTTTAAAAAGAGATCCGCCGCATTTACAATAAACGGAGACAATACGATTGCCAAAGTCCCGGTAGCAATTTTTCTGAAGTCGTTGCGTTTCATTTTTACATAACTCCTATGTGTGATGTTTCTTATTTGAAACAAATTTTACAAATTAGCCCGATATGTTTCAAGATGTTTTTTTGGGTATTTTTTTTAAAATTGATATCTTGCAAATATAAATTTATTGTGATGTTTGCATGTAAAAAAAAGCTTGCAAATATTCCAAAAAAAAATCAACCTTTTCAACTAAGTCAAACATTTCAACAAAAGGGGAGTATCTAACTGTTTTTATGGGGGTTTTTAAACCAGTAGCCTTGGGCAATTTTTGCGCCGTTTTCTTGTGCGCGATATGCGTTTTAGGGTCGGGCTGCTCTTCCGATAAATGCTCCGCAGGTTCCGGACAAAAATACGACATTGCCGCGTATTATTGGCCGGCATACCACCCGGAACCGCGCTGGGGGCAACTCGGCATTTTCAGCGACGGCAAGGGGGAATGGCAGAACGTCTATGAAGCAAAACCAAAACATTCCGGCCACGACCAGCCGAAAATCCCCATTTTGGGGTATGAAGACGAGTCAAACCCCGGGGTAATGGCTAAAAAAATCGATCTCGCCGTATCGCACGGCGTCAATGTGATGATTTTCGACTGGTATTGGTACGAGGGCAAGCCTTTTCTCGAAGCGGCACTCAACGAGGGCTTTTTGAAGGCTCCGAATAATGCGAAAATGAAGTTTTACATAATGTGGGCAAACCACGATGTCGATTTGACTTGGAACAACAAAGTGGCCGACAAACGCTCGAAGATATTTTGGAGGGGCGGGGTACCGCTCGGCGTGTTTAAGGATATCGCAGACAGAATGGTGTCTAAATATTTTTCAAGGCCGAATTATTACAGGATAAACGGCAGGCCTGTGTTTTGCATATACGAACTGAACACGTTTATAAAAGGTGCCGGTGGGCTCGAAAATGCAAAAAAGGCATTGGATTATATGCGCAAAAAAGCCGCCGCCGCCGGCTCGGGCGTGCATATCCAGACAATAGCCTGGAATCTGCCTAAAGGTTTGCAAGGCGTCCCCGGAGATCCGAAGCCGTCTTCGGAAAAAATATCCGAATATCTCGGCATAGACAGTTATACGAGCTATCAGTGGGTGCATTATATGGCGCCGAAAGGGGAGTACGGCGCTTGGGCAGAATATAATGTGAAAAATTGGGAAAAGCTTGCGGAGGGAAAAATTCCATACTATTGCCACGTATCCATCGGGTGGGACAACAATCCGCGTTTCCCGCAGCCGATAAGCTATATAGGGGGTTCGTCTCCGGAAAAGTTTGAAAAATGTCTCCGCGCCGCCCGCGAATGGACCGACAAACACCACGGCGATGGCGCGAGGCTTATCACTATAAACTCATGGAACGAATGGACCGAGGGAAGCTATCTCGAACCCGATAGGACAAACGGATACAAAATGCTCGAGGCCGTTAAAAAAATCTTTATTGACGGTAAATAACGGGATATTTAAGCTGCCAAACGGATGTAAATTCTTCAATTAAATATGTTATGAAAAATATGTCAGCCTCATTATTTAAATGCGCGTTTTTTTGCGCGGTGTTTTCGGCTTTGCAGATAGCGCGGGGCGCCGGCGACACGATATCGGCAAAGTATGGCAATACGGTTTCCGGCGCAGAGCAGACGAAGGGAATCAATGTAGTGTTTTTCGAGGGCGACAGCCGCGAAGGGCTCCTTTGCGTGGGTCATTCCCTGACAAAACACGCGCCGCTTCCGTCGATAGACTGGCACTTTGACTGGGGAATGGCGGCGTCGAAAAAGGAAAACGACTACGTGCACAAGCTTTGGGAAAAACTTAAAAAAGACGATCCAAATGCGGGGTTGTGCATAGCAAAGGGGGCGTATTTCGAGCGCAATTTTGTGGATGCCGACAAAATACTTCCGAAGTTTTACGGGCAACTCCGCAATTTCAAGGCTAAGTGGATAGTGGTGTCGCTTGTTGACAACGTCCCACCCAAAATGGCCGCCGAGCACGATTTTATTAAATACTACGCCAAACTCATAAAATTTTTGAATCCGCGCGGGGAGTCCAAACTCATCATCACTACAGGCTGGTATCCCTCCAAGTTAAACGGAGCGCTTAAAAAGTTCGCCGCCGAAAACGGCATTACAATAGTCGATATATGCGAAATCGCCAAGAAACCAGGAATGAAGGCTGAGGGGCTCTTTAAACACAAGGGCGTTGCGAGCCATCCGAGCGACGCCGGCATGGCGGCTTTGGCGGACGCGTATTACAAGGCACTTACGGAAAAATAGATTGGGTTCTGAATGAATTTGAATTTCGAATCGTCCATATTCTTATGCGGCGCGGATTTTGCCGCCGCATCGGCTGGTTTGCTGGCCGAATTATATTTAAGCGAAAATAATTAATTAAAAACGGAGGTTAAAAAATGGGAAATAAGTTGATGTTGTTTTTGTCTTCGGCGGCTTTTGCCATTTCGGCATTAGGGGCGTCTGGCTATGACGTGGCGGCGATAGTGTGGCCGGCATACCATCCCGAGCCGCGCTGGAAGGAGCTTGGGATATTTGGGCACGGGAACGGCGAGTGGCAAAACGTTTACGAGGCAAAGCCCAAATTCG
>CALXLM010000014.1 GCA_944389195.1 uncultured Opitutales bacterium | reverse complement strand
CTAAAACAGGCGTTCCCCGGGGCCCCCTTGGTATGCCACCCGGAATGCCCCAAACCCGTACGCGACATTTCGGAGTGCGTTTGCAGTACCGAAAAAATGATTTCCTACTGCAGGGAAAATAAAAGCGGCAAATTCATAGTTGCAACTGTCGTCGAAATGGTGCACCGCCTCCGCCGGGAAGTTCCGGGAAAAACATTCATCGCGGCCACACTTTCCGATGAGCCGGCTCTTCATTGCCAAGACATGCTTTCGAATACGCCGGAAAAGCTCCTTTCATGCCTGGAGCGCATGGAGCCGAAAATAGAGCTTCCTTCCGACGTAATCGAACGGGCGAGAAAACCCATAGAGCGCATGCTCGACATGTCCGCATGACTCCGGCCGGCTTCCCGCTTTGAATTTGAGACAAAAATTCAAAATAGTTTTGCCAAAATAACATACGAAACTTTTTAATTTCCGGCATGGGATTTATATAGCAGGCAGGTTGTAAGTTAAAATATAGCAGCCTTTAAAGCAAGGCCGCAATTTACGCGGCGGACGAAGGATATCCGCGTACCGCGCAAAAAGCGTGGCAATTATTCCATAAAAAAATTATATGCTTATAGTCAGCCTATAAATTTAGGCCCCTTAAGCCGCCGCTTGATTTTACCCATTGTATTTAGATTTATTTTGCCAGCATGCCGATATAGAATTTATTTATGTAAAAATTACTTGCAATACTTTGTAGCACGCTTAACCATTATAATTGCGATGAAAAGGTGCATATTTATTTCTTTGTTTATTCTAGTCCCAGTGGCATTTACACAAGCCGAAGACAACTATATGATAGGAAATACGCTTGGAGGCGCCGGCACGCTTGCAACTAATTGGTCATTGGGCACAAGAAACGTAAACGACGATATCATTTTCGATGCCACAAAATACTTTGAAGCAAATCCCGATCCGGAATCAGGAGGGTGGGATGTCACGCAATGGGTTTATGACGGTTTGGGAGAACAATATGTAACGGCGAATTCGATGACCCTGCAAAACCTTTATATTCCCGATTCGCTAAAATCAATACGTTTTGTAATATCTACTCCGGGAGACGATACCCTCGCATCGTCGAAAATATTGTTCAATATAACGAAAGATTTCAATTTCGTATCCGACTCTTACAATTCAACTTTTATTTGGCAAACCGGAGGGTCAACATTTAAATGGCCGATAAATTCCATCACAATCGGCGGCGACATCAACTTGGGAAGCGCATCATCAAAGGAAAGCGACGGCGGCACCGTAAATTTTGGAGGCTACACAAATACGTCGATGGTTAAGAAAATGACTGTCGGGGGGAATATAAACCTATACGGCAACGTAAAACTGTCGCTTTCAGTGGGGGTAAAGAACGACCCCGCGGACGTCACAAATGCCACTTTTAAAGCAGCGGGCGTTGTTTATATGAACAAAATAGGTAATGCAACCCCTACATTGATACTGAACAACACTTCAAGCGACGCCGACTCTTCGGGCGGAGTCCTTAACGCGTGCGTGGATGTCGGGGGTATAAGCGGATACGGGACAATAACGGACAATATCGCTTCTTTGGGCGGGTCGTCGACGCTGATATTGAGAAATACCGGACGCAACGACTTCTACGGAACTATTTACGATAAAATATCCATTGGCACCGGAGTCTCGACAACGAGCATACTCATGGCGGGAGCCACCGGAGTGCAGACATTCCGCGGAGAAGTGAAAATTGCGGGGACCCTTACCGTAAGGAGGGGGACGATTCTTATAAACGGAACGAAATTGGGCAATATAACCGTCGGTTATGAATCCGGAGCGGCACTTGGCGCCATTGGCGCGGATACCGAATTCGGCGTAATAAACGCTAAATCCATGAACATGTACTCAGGCACAAAGTTGCTCTTCGACATCGACGGAAATAATCAAGACCAAATAATATTGAGCGACAAATTCGATATTGCGGAAGGCTCGGTTTATATAGAATTCACGTCTCTTGCCAACATAAATGAAAATGCAGAATACAAGCTTGTCGAATACGCCACTGCCGGCGAAAATCTTACAATCGACAGGTTTAATGGCTTGTTTCTTGAAGGCTACGACGGAGACCTTTTCATCAAAGACAACGCTATTTGGGTGAAATTTACCGAAGTTGTAGTTCCCGAACCGCAAACGTACGCGTTTGTCGCGGCATTTGCCGCGATTGCACTGGCACTCATTAGAAGGAAAAAATAGCCAAACCATACACTGCAATCGACATACGGCTTGGACGGCGACTGTCGTTTGCCGCTGGGGGGATATTGCGGAAATGCTGTTGATAAAGTTATTATAGCCGCATGTTGGCAATTTCGATCGAGCCATTGTTTGTTTTATATGCTCAAACAAGGATTATTTCCGCACATTAGCCTTCGATAATTTAAAACTTTTTAAATTTTTAACGCCTCTATTTGGCGAAAAACCGTTTTTGAATATCCACCCGCTTTGTTTTATTGCGCGCAATTCAAAGTAAACAGATTTTAATGCATCGCCTAAATTTTCCCCGGCCATGTTGCAAGAAAATCTCCCTTGCGCTAAAATCCGCTTTATTAACGCCGCTATAGAGAAAGGGGCGCCTTCGATACAATTGTTATTAACGCGTTTTTTCAAGCGGTGTTAAAGCAAGCCCGCGCCGCCTAAAGACCGTTTTTTAATCTGTTAAGGCGGTATAATCCGCCGCAGCCTCTCCACGGAACGGTTTGTATAATACGGGTGCGGCGCTCTTGCAGACGCCAGCATTTTAACGCCAACATGCAGCCTAAGAGTGCGGTTGCGCAAACATTACCGAAAAGAATGTGTCTCCAGCCAAAGTCCAAAGCCGTAGCCTGCCCAAGCCCCTCCAACTACGTTGGAAGGCGGAGACGGTTTTAACGCTCATTTAGCGCGCCATGCTTCGGCTTTATTTCTTTTTTAAAGACCTTTTTTTGCGAGCTCAAAATCCGCGTCGGTCATAATTTCCACAAGCTCTTTAAACGTCACTTTCGGAGACCAACCCAACTCTCTTTTTGCCTTTGACGGATCTCCAAGAAGAAAATCGACTTCGGTCGGCCTGTAATAATTCGGCGAAACTTCCACTACAGTTTTTCCCGTCTCCCTGCAAACGCCCTTTTCATTCTCGCCCTTGCCGCGCCATTCTATTTCCATTCCGAGCCTCGAAAACGAAAGTTCGACAAACTCTCTTACCGAATGCGTTTCGTTGGTTGCCAACACGTAGTCGTCTGGTTTGTCGGCCTGCAGCATGCGCCACATGCCCTCTACATATTCCGGGGCATACCCCCAGTCTCTTTTCGCGTCCATATTGCCCAAAACGAGTTTTTCCTGTAAACCCAATTTTATCCTTCCGGCCGCGCGCGTTATTTTTCTGGTCACAAAAGTTTCGCCCCGCCGCTCCGATTCGTGGTTAAAGAGTATGCCGTTGCATGCAAAAATATTGTACGCTTCCCGATAGTTTACAACCGTCCAATATGCGTACTGCTTAGCGATCGCATATGGGCTGCGCGGATAGAACGGCGTTTTTTCGGTTTGCGGTATCTCCTGGACCTTTCCGAAAAGTTCGGACGTAGAGGCCTGATAAAAACGCACCTTGCCCGCAAGACCTATCTCCCTTATGGCGTCCAAAAAGCGCAGGGTTGCTATGGCATCAATATCGGCGGTGTATTCGGGAAGTTCAAAGCTTACCTTGACATGGCTTTGAGTCCCTAAATTATAGACTTCGTCCGGCATCGTCTTCTCTATTACTTTGTTCAAGTTTGAGGAGTCCGATAAATCTCCGTGATGCAAAAAGAACCTGTCCTTTAATGCGTCGTCGTTGTAAAGATGGTCTATCCTACGCGTATTAAACGAACTTGAACGGCGTATTATGCCGTGAACGGTATATCCCTTGCCGAGTAAAAGTTCCGAAAGATACGAACCGTCCTGTCCTGTAATGCCTGTAATTAACGCTACCTTATTCATAGTAAAATAATTTTAGTTGTTATTCCGCATTTTTTCCAATGACATGCCCCCCGTTGGGAAACCCGGCAAAGTTTTCAGTCACAATTACCGTACAATCGCCACACGCCTCAAAACAGGCGTCTGCCGCAAAAGGCACAAACGCGCAGCCCGGCGCCGAAACTAATAGTTCGCCGCACTTAAGCGTTCCCTTCACGGCATACATTATCCGCGCGTCCTCCCCTGCCCTAAAGTTAAGAGGCTCGCCTCCTGTAAGCTCGAATTTTCTGATTCTAAACGGGGCGATATCGCAAAGCACTTTCTCTCCGTCATAACTTCCCTCAACATAAAACGAATCGGCACTGCCATAATCCATTGAATTCAAGGACTGTTCCACATGGATTTCCCTCTCCCTTCCGTTGGCATCGACCCTTCCCCAATCGCTTATGCGAAACGTGCACGTTTTGTTTTCCTGTATTTCCAAAACTACATTATCCGCCCCCAAGGAATGAACCGTGCCCGCCTTGATAAGGATAAAATCGCCCGCGAGGGCGTCATACCTGCACAGGCATTTCGATACGTCGCCATTTTCCATTGCTTTTCGGAACTCGGCTTCGCCAACCCCGCTTTTTAAACCGGCTATAAAACCGGCGTTTTTTCCGCTGTTTAAGAAATACCATGCTTCGCTTTTACCGTCATTTCCGTAAAGCATTTCCCCCCTTTTATTTGGATGGACTTGCAGGGAAAGGCTCTGGCGGGCGTCAAGCAGTTTCACTATTATGGGGAAACGCATTTCGGAACGCCAACGCGGCCCCATCATTTCTAAGGGGAAATCCTCTATTAGCGAGCGAAGCGTTCTCGATGCAAACTTGCCGTCAGCCACAACCGACGACTCAGCCTCGAAATCGAACATTTCGCGCGATTCGCCCACCCTCACGCCTTTGGGCAGGGATCTTCCGAAAAGTGTTTTCAAATACCTCCCCCCCCAAATGCGCTCGTCGTACACGGGGTTGAATCTCAATATCGGAAACGTCTTTTTCGAAATGTCCATTACTATTTCCCGGAGGGTTCTTCCGATATGTCTAATACGGCTTTCGCCAACATGTCGGCCTGTTTCGCGGAAAAATACTCCGCCGCCGCCCGGGCGTGCGACGCGCACAATCTTTGATTGTCCTTGTCGGACACCAAGCGCACGCATTCGTCCAACTGCGGAAAACCGCAAGCGGTTATTCCGGCACCGAACTCTGCGCATACGCGCCATGCGTTTGTGCCCTTAGGCCCGAGATAAAGAACGGGAAGCCCAAATGTTATGTATCCGCTATATTTGCTGGGAGACACAATCCCGGCTTGCGAATCGTTTAACAAAACTACCCCGTAGTCTGCGGAAATTTTCAAGAACTCGCCGCCCATATCCCGAAAACTTTCAATGCGGCCGTGCTGCTTAAAATCGACGCCGATAGACGCGCACAATCCGGAAAATTTTTCCGCCGTCTCCGGAGAATTTCCGAAATAATGGAACTTCACCGCCTTCTTTTTCGCCAATTTTTCCAAAAAAGGCTTTAAGAGGACGAAAGAATGCGCAGAGCTTAAAACGCCGCTGTACACAAGCGTCACACCGTCTCCGCCATTAGAGTAGAAATCGAAAAACGGCGTATCCGTGCGGCTCCATGTCGGAAAATTTAAGACGCGCGCCCGCCCGCACCTGTCCTTCACCAGCGACTCCATCGCGCTGTCGAGCACTATGAAACAATGGGCCCAGCGCATTAGAAATGCGTCCAAGCGCGACAAAGCGCCCCATGCGAATCTGGAAAAAGCGTTTCCCGCCTTTCTATATCCCACAAGCGGGTGGTAGTCCATCAGCCATACGGCGCATTTTTTTGCGAATATTTTACACCAAAACAGATAACTCAGCTGAATCAACGGAGGAGTAGTCCTCACCAAAACGAAATCTGGCCTAAAAAACAAAATGCGGAAAGGCGCCAAAAAATGCATCCATGCAAAATTCGCCAAACGCCTGCCGCCCAATCCGGGCTGGTTGTAATCCGTAAAAATTCCGCTCGCCCGTTCTATTTCCATATCTTTTCTTTCCGATTTCAAACTCCGCATAAGGGCGTCTCCCAACATGTCGGAACCTTCCTTCGAAAATTCAAAAACATATAAAAACTTCATCGTCTTTACCGTTCTATGATAAAAATGGCCGCATTTCAACCCTTGCGGCAAAAGCCGTGTAATTCCGGCTTTTTTTCGCCGGACCCCTCGAACGGAACGGCCAAAGTAAAATTATTTTTCATTTATAAAAGGAATGGCCGGCAGGTTTTCGTCATTATACAACCATACGTCCGGAAGGGCCCAGTTTTTCCAAAGATAGCGAACACCGCCGATTTTCGCCGAAGAATCTTCGGGCAACGGAAAAACTCGCACATTATTCCCAACCAACTCCGCTGCGGCCGGTTTCCATTTGCCGTCGAGCTTTAGTTCAAACCCGCGCGCCGATCCTTTGCCGACAAGTTTTCGCCCGTCCATATCGAAAGCGACTTCGGCGCTTGCGGGAGTGTACCTAACACCTCTGAAAACGGGACCGTACGGACGAATGTTTTTCATGCCGTACGCTTCCCGCAGCGCGAGCTTTTCGAGCCTCTCGCCGACAGTCAGCTTGTCTTTCGGATGAATGTCGTTTTTTTCGCCGCAATCGACGATTGAAACCATAAAACACTTCGGAACAGACTTCGAGCACAGATACTGCTTCCACCTTACAAGCGCCCAATCCCTGTTTATTTCAAAAGAGGCGAGTTGTACCGTCAAAAAATAAAGTTCCTGATTCCCGAACTTTTCCCTCCATGACGAGGCGAGCAATTCAAACTGTTCCGAAAAATACTTAAGCCGCCCATTTTCCGAATCGGACTCCCCCTGATACCATAAAACGCCGCGCGCAGAAAATCCCGCAATAGGGGCTATGATTGCGTTGTACGGATAACACGGCGTCGCCGTAGGCGGCCAATAGCTGATGCGGTTTGGCGCCTGGGGCTTGCGGGGCTCTTTTTTATTTTCGGCGCGAGCTTTTTGCGCCGCAAGCTCCCACTCTTTCATTTTCGCTTTCCATGCCTCCAATGCGGACTCGTACGAATATTTCGCGTTCCTTTCAAGAAAATCGCCGTAGGTATTCCTCGCGTATTCGAGCGACGAAACTTTGTCGGAAGGGATAAATGCCAACATTCGAGCCCCGCCCATTGCGGTAAACACAAGCCCCACGGGCACGTCCAAATCCTTAAACAGTTTTTCCGCGAAGAAAAATCCGACGGCGCTCATTTTCCCCACGTTTTGCGGAGAGACACGCTCCCAGAAACCTGTCGTTCCCACTTCAAGCGGCGTCTTTGACATCGTCCATGTGTTTTGCCCGAAATACCGTATCTCTGGATAGTTCGCCCTCGCTTTAACTCCGTCATATCCCGAAGATCTGCCGACGCTCCATTCCATATTACTTTGCCCGCCGAGAACCCACACTTCCCCCACAAGCACGTCCCGTAACCTTTTGCCCTCTTTCTTATTTTCGTAAACGAGAAGGTCGCGCGGTTTTTTGTCGGCGGGCATCTTGTCGAGAAAAAGTGACCATCTGCCTTCCGCGTCGGCCTTGGTCGATTTCCTCGCGCCGCCGAAGTCCACCTCGATATCGGCATTTGGCAACGACTTGCCCCATATTTTTACCGGCATATCGCGCTGGACAACCATGCCGTCCGAAAAAATCCTCGACATCTCGATCTTTGCAAACGCCTGCGCGGACAGCGTGAAAAAAAGCGCAAACGCATAATATCTGTAAATTCTCATCACAGCAAACAAACTCTATTTTTTGTTTTTTTCGTCTATGAACGAAAAAGCCGGTATTCCGTCCTTATTGTAAAGCCACACGTCCGGACGCGCCCATGACTTCCACAGATAGCGCACTCCGTCAATTTTTCCTCCGCCTTGATGGCTTACGGAAACAGAATCCCCGTTCAAGGCGGCCTTTGCCGGAAGCCATTTCCCGCCGCTTAAGACCTCGAAACCCCGCGGATCCCCCTTGCCGACCAAACCGGACCCGTAAGTGTTAAACTTTACGGACGCAGAATTGCCAGAATACGAAACCGACGACATTTCCGGGGCGTATGCCGGCACCTTATCCTCGCCATATACCATGCGCAGGGCCACATTTTCAAAGCGCTGCCCAACGGACGCCTTATCCCTCGGGTGGACGTCGTTTTTCTCCCCGAGATCTATGAGGTTTACAACGGCTCCCGGCTTTACGGATTTTGCGCTCTGCAGCTGCCGCCATCTGGTCATGGGCCATCCGCTCTGCCTGTCCAAGGAGGTAAGCTGCGCCCAAATGAACGGCATGTTCGGATTCATGAACTTTTCGCGCCACGAGGCCACAAGCAATTCGAACTGCCCGCAAAAATTGTCGAGGGACTCACCGTAGGAATCTGACTCTCCCTGATACCACAACACCCCGCGAACCGTAAATCCCGCCAACGGAGCTATGACCCCGTTATACAGATAAACAGGCGTCTGCGCCGGCATTCTCGACGAAAGCTCCACCGGCTCGAAAGGGCGGTATTCAGGAACGGGCTTGCGCTTTTCAGCCTTGGCCTTTGCGGCTTCGGCGTCCCAGGCGGCGCTTTTAACTTTCCATTCCGCATGCGCCTTTCGATAGTCGTACGCCCTCATTTCCTCCCAAAATTTCTCCCATTCCGATTCCAAATACTTCAATTTTGAAACGCTTTCTTCGGGTATCCACGCCGACATTTTCGAGGCTCCGAGCGCGGTAAATACGAGCCCCACGGGCACGTCCAAATCCTTCATGAGGCGCTCTCCAAAATAAATCCCCACCGCGCTGCACGCCCCGGCGGACTTCCTTGAATTTACGGCAAACCACGCGCCGCCGTTGGAATCCCTCGCGGGTTTCAGGCTCAGCGTTTTTGTGCGCTGGTCGAAATAGCGCATGTTCGAATATTTGCCAGCGCGCTCGGCAAGCTTCTCGAAGTCGGTTGTGTTGTACGCCGACCACTGCATGTTGCTTTGCCCTGCAAGTATCCACACTTCGCCCACGAGAACGTTCCTTATTCTTTTGCCCTCCTTTTTGTTCTCGTAAACGACCATTTCGCGCGGCTCCTTGCTGGCCGGCATTTTGTCGAGAGAGAGCGACCACTTGCCGTTCGCATCCGCCTGGGCCGATTTTCTTTGGTCTCCGAAAGATACCACAACTTTGGCGCCCGGCAGGGCTTCGCCCCAAATGCGCACAAACGCCCCGCGCTGCAACATCATATTGTCGGAAAATATGGACGGCATCCATATTTTGGCAAACGCCGACGGTAGAAGTTGCCAACATAATGCCGCAAGTACAACAAGTTTCAATAACCTCATTTTTTTACCTTTTCTTTTCTGAAGGAAAATGCCGGAAGACCGTCCTTGTTAAAGAGCCAAACATCGGGTTGCGCCCACGCCTTCCATAAATACCTCACGCCGTCGACAGCGCCGCCGTCTGGAGACTTTACCACAACTTTCAATCCGTCCAACGACGCGACGGCATTGCGCCATTCTCCGCCAGAAAGCACCTCGAACCCGCGCGGTTTCCCCCTGCCCACAAGTCCGCGGCCGAAATCCGAAAAAACAATCTCCGCAAAATTTTCCCCGTATTTGACGGATTTAAGCTCCGGCGCACGCGCATGCACGTTTTTCATTCCGTAAACGTTGCGCAAAACGAGTTTTTCAAGGCGGGAAGCCACCGATGTTTTATCTTTCGGGTGTATGTCGTTCAGCTCTCCCAAATCTATGGTGTTTACCACCCCGGAGAGCGGTATCGAATCCCTGACCGCCAACTGCGCCCACCTTGCCGCCGGCCAGCAAGGATTTCCGGAATAAGAGGTCAATTGAACCCAGTAAAAGTGCAGGTTTTCGTTTTCGAGAGTCTTGCGCCACGCATTCACAAGAACCTTGAATTGCCCGGCAAAATTTAACACCGAACGCCCGTAGGCGTCGCCCTCGCCCTGGTACCACAAAACGCCGCGCGCCCTGTACCCGTTAAGCGGGGCGACCATGCCGTTATACTTATACACCGGCGTTCTGCCTATTCTAAGGGGCGTAAGCGGATCCGGCTTCACATAAAAATCCCACGGGCGTTTTTTCGGCTTGCGGCCCTCCTCCGCGGCCTTTTTGTCCTCCGCTTTTGCGGCCGCAACTTTTATCTCGAATTCTTCGAGGGCCTTTTTATAGGCGGCGCGCGTATATGCTTTCTTCATTTCGTCGAATTTTCGCTTTTCCGAGGCAAGATATGGGTGCTCTTGCATGGATTCGGCGGGAATCCATGCTATCATAGACGTGGCCCCAAGCGTGGCGTGTATCAATCCGACGGGAACGTTCAAATCGCCGGCAAGCATCTCCCCAAAATAATATCCGACGCCGCTAAAGCGCCCGATATTTTTCGAGTCAGGGCGAATCCACTTGGCCGTGGCCGAAAAATCCTTCTGGGGAGTTTCAGCCGCGCTGTGCGGGCTTTGCCAGAAATATCTTATGAACGGATTATTTGCGCGCTTTTTTGCGGCCTGGTAGTCAGTCGTACCACTGACTCCGAAAGCCATGTTGCTTTGACCGCCGAGCACCCAAACTTCGCCTACAAGAATATCCCGTATTCTCTTGCCCTCGCGCCCGTTCTCAAACACGACCATTTCGCGCGCATCTTTGCTGGCAGGCATCGGTTTCAACATTACCGTCCACGAGCCGTCGGCGCCGGCTTTGGCCTCGCCTTCGGAATCTCCCAGAACCACCTTTATGTCCGCGCCAGCGTCAGACGTGCCCCATATCTTGACGGGCATATCCCTTTGAAAAACCATGCCGTCGGAAAATATCTTCGGCATGCACAGCGCGCCGTACAGCGGCGACAACGCCAATGCCGCCGCCAATATAAACATTATTCTCGCCGTTTTTTTCATGCCGACAAAACGCGTTAATTTTTAGCTTTTTCGTCAGTAAACGAAAACGCCGGAAGGCCGTCCTTATTGAAAAGCCATACGTCCGGAAGCGCCCATGACTTCCATAAATATCTTACGCCTTCGACCTTCGATCCGTCGGGAGACTTTACCGAAACCCTGGCGCCCGGCTTCAACGACGCTTCGCCCTTTTGCCACTTTTCTCCGCACAGCACCTCAAAACCGCGCGGTTCGCCTTTCTCGACAAGGCCGCGGCCAAAATCCGCAAAAGACACCTCTGCCGAATTTCCGACGTATTTTACGGACTTCATTTCGGGCGCGCGCGCGTGCACATTTTTCATTCCGTAAACCTGCGACATGGCCAACATGGCCAATCTCACCCCCACGGTTTCCTTGTCCTTGGGGTGTACGTCGTTTTCTTCGCCGCAGTCTATTATGTTTACCAAACCGGAATTCTCTATGGCATCGCGCGCCTTAAGCTGATTAAACCTTGCCAGAGCCCACTGCGAACGCGGTCTGTACGAAGCCAACTGCACCCAAAAGAACGGCATATTTTTATTTTCAAAAACCCGTCGCCACGCATTCACAAGAACCTTGAATTGCCCGGCAAAATTTAACACCGAACGCCCGTAGGCGTCGCCCTCGCCCTGGTACCACAAAACGCCGCGGACGCCGTATCCTCCGACGGGAGCCACCATCGAGTTATAGAACTGATAGGGCGTTGAGAAATCGTGCCAAGGAGTGCTCGGCAGGGGCGGCCTCCAGAAAAACCACGGGCGCTTTTCGGGCGCAAGGCCCTGCTTCTTTTTTTCGGCGTCTTCGGCTCTGGCCTTTGCCACTTTCTCCTTATGCTCCGCAAGCTTCTGTTTATAAACTTCGGTAGTATGTTTTTCCTTGTCGGCTTTAAATTTCGCCAATACGTCCGCAAGGTACGGAAGCTTGCCGTGGTCCTCCTCGGGAATCCAACACGACATTTTCGTGGCCCCCCGCGACGCATAGACAAATCCCACGGGAACGTCGAGTTCCTTCAACAGTCTTTCCCCAAAAAAGAATCCGACCCCGCTGAAGGCACCGGTGTTTTCGCCGTCGGCGACAATCCAACGAGAGCCTTCCGGGCTGTCATTCTGAGGATATTCCGCAACTATCGACGGCTGCAAAAAATAGCGCATTTGCGGATAGTGGGCCCTCGCCATCGCTTCGGCCGCCCCGCTTGAATCTCTCAGCCTCCATTCCATATTGCTTTGCCCGCCAAGCACCCAAACTTCGCCGACAAGCACGTCGCGTATTCTTTTCCCCTCCTTGCCGTTTTCAAAAACCGCAAGCTCGCGCGGGTTCTTGTCGGCCTTCATCTTGGGAAGAGTCAACGACCACTTTCCGTCGGCTCCCGCCCGAGCGGAGGCTTTTACATCGCCGAACTCCGCCTTTATTTCCGCGCCGGCATCAGCCGTGCCCCATATTTTTACGGGCATATCCCTTTGCAAAACCATGCCGTCGGAAAATATCTTCGGCATGCACAGCGCACCGTACAGCGACGACGCAAGCGCCACCGCCAGCAAAAAACACGTTAACACCGCTCTTTTCATTATAGATAGACTCCTTTTATTTTTTCATTGATTGAATGGATTAGGTCTGCACTGCCACCGCCGCCCGATTAAAGACGGCCTATTTCAGCACCCTGAAAGGATATGCCGGAAAGCCCGCATCGTCAAAAATGCTGACATCGGGCTTAGCCCACCCCTTGTAAAGATACCGAGCCCCGACGACTTTGGACTTTGCGTCGGGAGCGGAAAGAACCACGGAATTCCCGTCAAGCTTTGCCGAAGCCTCCACCCACTTGCCTCCGGCGAGAACCTCGAAACCTTTAATGTTTCCGCGCGCCACAAGCTTCCCCTCCGAATTAAAATCGAGAACCGCCGCGTTGTTTTCAAAAGCGGCCTTCTTAAGAACCGGCCCAGCCGAGCGCACTCCGTCAACTTTGTAAACCTTGGCCAAAGCCAGCGCCGCAAGGCGCTCCCCGACCGGAAGCTTGTCGCGAGGATGCACGTCGTCCTTCTCCCCCGTATCGACAGTTGTGGCCATGAACATATTCGAAAGTTTGTCGGCCACCATCTGCTGCTGAAGCCTGATTTCCGCCCAGTTTTGGGAATTAAAAGACGGAAGCTGCACAAACACAAACGGCATGTCGGGCTTGCCGAACTCCCTGCGCCACACCTTTACAAAGCCCTCGAAAATGCCTCCGAACTCCTCCGTCAGATAACTTTCGCTCTCGCCCTGGTACCACAGTATTCCGCGCGCGGTGAAATTTTTTATCGGCGCAATCCTTATATTGTAGAGCATCACGGGCGTGGCCCATTTGTCCGGGGAATCCTTCCAGGGCCGGAGGCTTTCCGACACCGTCCACGCTTCCGGAGGCTTTTTACCCTCCCGCTTTGCTTTCGCCACGCGCTCGGGGTATGTGCGCACGTCCTCCTCGAATTTCGCCAGGGCTTTCTTTGCGTCGTAATTTTTCAACCTTTTCTCGAATTCGGCTTTCTGGCCGGCAAACGCCGGATTATTATCGAAATCGCCGCGGGGAATCCACGATACCATTCGCGTTCCGGGAATGGCGGTATATACGATCCCCACCGGCATATTCAGCTTTTTTGCAACATCCCTGGCGAATATATACGGAACCGCCTTGAACGAATACTCGGCGTTTTTTGGGGAACACACGAGCCAGCTCGTGCCCTTTACACAATCAGTTTCAGGATTTTTACCGAGCCCGTCCATGCTTTTCATTTCGGGAGTTCCGCCCTGGTTGAAATAGCGTATAAGGGCGTTGTTGGCCGACGATAAAACATCTTTCGCCTTGTCCATTGACTTCAACCCGAACGCCATGTTGCTCTGTCCGCCGACAATCCACACCTCGCCGACGAGGACATCGTCTATCGTCTTTTTCACCGTTCCGTTTTCGGAAACGGTCATTTTGCGGCATTCGGACGACTCCTTCATCGGGGAGAGCTTTAAACTCCATGCGCCGTCTTCCCCCGCCTTGGTCGAAACTTTTTGCCCCCCGAAAGAAACCTCCACTTTCGCGTTGGGAGCGGCCGTTCCCCAAACATTTACGGGTTCGCCGCGCTGAAGCACCATACAGTTTGAAAATATGCGCGGCATTTTTATATCCGCCGACGCGGTCAGCACGGAAACCGCGCATGCCGACGCGAAAAGAAACAACTTTGATGAACTTGCCTTTAGCATAAAATATATCTCCAGAAAAACGCAGCCGCCTTTAATTTTAAAACCCCTACATTTCTCTAAAACCCGTTGGATAATAAATTCGAGCTAAAGATTGTCAACCTCTCTTTTATCTTGAAAAAATACCCACATTGGCGGATTATGCCTGCGATGATGATAGACGAAAACAAGGTTATAGCCAAATCGAAGTCGTACACGAACGGCTATAAAGGCATGCGTCCATCTTTTAAAAAGGGGCGCACCTCTAACGGCCGGGCCTTGCGCATTGTCGTCGGCGTGTCGCTTACCGCCGGATTCGCCGCGGGCCTAATCGCCCTTGTTTACACGCTTTTAACCGAAGGCGGATCAGCCGTGACCCGCATCGCAAAACAGAAACAGGCGCCCCAATACGTTGAAGTGACGTTCAAGCCGAAACAGCCGGCAAAATGACAAGAGCCGACGAACTTCTTTTTTTGAGGGGATTGGTGGAAAGCCGTTCAAAGGCTCGCGCGCTGATAGATGAGAAAAAAGTCCTCTGCAACGGAAAGCCAATAGACAAGCCGTCCCGAAAATGCCCAGATGACGCCGATATACGCATTGAGCCTGATTCAAAGGCGCTGCGTTTCGTGTCGCGCGGAGGCCTGAAAATCGAGGGGTACCTCGACATGTTCGGTATCGACTTGCGCGGCGCGCGCGTCCTCGATGCGGGCGCTTCGACTGGGGGATTTACCGACTGCGTCCTGTCACGCGGGGCGAAATCGTCGTGCTGCGTCGATGTCGGCGCCGGGCAGCTCCACAAAAAGCTTCTGGAGGACCCGCGCGTGCGCAACCTTGAAAAAACGGACGTGCGCGGATTGTCTCCGGAATTTTTCGGCGGCGAAAAATTCGATTTTATATGCGCCGACCTGTCTTTCATATCGCTCGAAAAAGTGTTCGGCAGCCTTTGGCCTCTTTTGAGGCCTTCGGGGAAGGCCGTATGCTTGGTAAAGCCCCAGTTTGAAACGCCGGCCCCAATTGCAAGAAGGAGCGGCGGCGTAATACGCGACGTCAAATTAAGGCGGCAGGCTCTGGAAAAAATTAAAGCTTACATCAAACTCAATTTCGCGGACTCCATATTTATAGGGGAAATGGAGTCCGTCGTTGCGGGCGGCGACGGAAACCTTGAGTATTTAATCGGATACGAAAAGGCTGCTGATTAGGCAAAGGCGGTTTTTGAGGCATTCGTGCGCAAATATTCCGATTCCGCCCCGCCATTTCCCGCGCTTTTAACGCACATTATCGGCAAAAAGACGCCGATGTAAGGCGCGCCGCATAAGCCGCCCTACCGCAAGCCGCCCGCAAAACAGATATCCGACCCCTTTTAAAGAAACAAAACATGCAGCCCTTGGCATGCGCAGCCTTTTTTAAAGCTGAAGCGGTCCGTTCCGATTGAAGCCGCGGAGCGCGCAGGCGCGGATCCCAGTTTTTTTATTGTTTATTGTTTTTCCATCGCCTCCCCCACCACCACCAGCCCACGGGAACCGGCATGCGGCAACATGCGAAATTGCGACCGGAGGCGGCATGGAAAGTTTTTCCGTCTGTTTTCCAACGCGCATTAAACTTCTGAAGCGACATAGTCGCTTATTAAAAGAATGTCCATTTTAAATGCGGATAGTCTAAAATTTGGCTTTTCAACAAAACCGTTATCGGTTAAAATCCGTTTGCGTTTTGGATGGATACTTTTGTGGGAACAAAGGGGAAGTTCTTAAACGGCTTTTCTTTCCGGAGGGCATTTCGCGGGCCAAAGCAACTTTCCCGCGAGGCATGCGCGGCGCCAGTTGCGCGGCAGGCATAAGACTCCGGCCTTATCGCAGAGCCTACTTTGCCGGCGGAGGCCGCCCCGGGAAAATTCCGGCGCGCACGCCACAAAAAGCCTAAACAGAAGCGTCATTAACTGGAAACGCCTCGCACATTAAAATATACAAACGCTATGAAAATAAAAACACTTATTCTGCTGTTGTCGCCGATATTAACGTGTGCCGCTGTTGCCGATACGCTCAAGCTCGCCGCCGACGGAAAGGCCCTATGCCAGATAGTCATATCCGACTCGCCGTCCGCCGTCGAAAGAACGGCGGCCAAGGAGCTTAAGGAACATCTCGACATAATGGCGCGCGCGGATTTCCCGATTTTGCCTTATTCAAAGGCTGAAAATGGAAAAGCTTCGATATACGTCGGCGACTCGCCGGGCTCAAAAAAGATACTCGGAGAATTGGATATGTCTTCCCTGCCGGCCGATACCGTCATATTGAAAAGCAGCGGAAACAGTCTCGCTCTTGCCGGCCACCCGAAACGCGGCTCCCTCTATGCCGTATATACGCTTTTGGAGGACGAACTCGGCGTGCGCTGGTGGACGGCGTCAGAGAGGTTCATACCCGACAATCCCTCCCCCGAAGTGCGCGGCTTGAACATGAGATATTCCCCTCCGCTGAAGACGCGCGAAGCCCTTTACAAGCTGGCTTTCGATCCGGTCTTTGCCACGCGCATGAAACAAAACGGGTCCACTCTTACGAGAATGAACTTCGACCGCCCAACGATACCTCCGGAATACGGCGGCTGCGAAAGGCTCGTTCTCTTTAAAGGCAGGGGGTCGTCGTTCCATTCCCATTACGAGATTCTCCCTCCCGATAAATATTTTGCGAAACATCCTGAATGGTATGGAGAAAAGGACGGTAAAAGGACGCACAATCACGGTCAGCTGTGCCTTACAAACCCGGAAATGGCCGCGGAATATCTGAAAGAGATAAAAAAGCTGCTTGCCGAAAACCCCGACGCAACCGCCATCCAGGTGTCGCAAAACGACTGGCGCAATCCGTGCGAATGTAAAAAATGCAAAAGCTTCGAAGCCGCCCACGGGGGAGTTCACTCTGCCACCAACATCTATTTTGCAAACCTAATGGGTGAAGGCATAGAGAAGGAATTTCCCAACGTGTTTATAGACACGTTTGCCTACCAGTACACGAGAAAGGCGCCTTCGGGTATTGCGCCGCGGAAAAACGTGCTCGTCAGGCTCTGTTCAATAGAATGCAACTTTCTGCGCCCCATGACGGATATTTCCAACAAGGCGTTTGCCGACGACATGCGCGACTGGGGAAAACTCACGCACAATCTGTTTATTTGGGACTATGTGACGGATTTTACCTCATACATGCTGCCATTCCCCAACATGCGGGTTCTCTCGCCGAATATAAAATTTTTTACCGACAACGGAGCAGCGGGAATATTCGAGCAGGGAGACGCGTTTTGCGAAGCAGGAGATTTCGTGCGCC
Source organism: uncultured Opitutales bacterium (assembly GCA_944389195.1). GTDB lineage: Bacteria > Verrucomicrobiota > Verrucomicrobiia > Opitutales > Intestinicryptomonadaceae > Merdousia. The sequence goes on along the minus strand of CALXLM010000014.1, from coordinate 6,124 downwards.
TCAGGAATTGGGTGATATCGCACCTGATGTGGAACCCTCACGCAGATGCGGAAAAGCTATTCGACGAATTCCTATTCGGGTATTACGGAAAGGAAATCGGCGCTATTTTTAAAGAGTACTTGAAAGTGCTGCACGACTCGGCGGAAAAAAGCGGCGTGCGCTTAACATGCTATTCATATTGCGTTCCTGCATGGCTCGACTCCGAATCATTCACACGAGCGCGGGCTTTGATGGAACGAGCGCTTGAAACGGCAAAAAAACTTGAGGCGGAAAACCCAGAGAAATATTGCGGACTTACTGGAAAAGTAGCCAGGGAAAAGATACCCATCGACTACGCGGCAGTCGTATTCTATGTCGATTTCCATACAAGGGCAACGCGCGCGGGCAAAGATTCCGGACTGCCGGAAGACCCTTTGGAAACAGCCCGCTCCATATGCAAACTTTGGGATTCAATGAAAGTGTCCACATGGAGAGAGTTTACCACGCCCGAAGATTTTAAGAATTACAAAAAATCCTTTCTTAAAGATGCGGCGATACAAAAGAACCTTGTTGATATCTCGGGAATAGTTCCGAAAAAAGACGCAGATGTAGGTGATAGGACTCTCTCCGACATGCAAGAGCCGCGCTTTTGCACGCAAGATAAAACCAATACGAGATTTTTTCTAGAGCCGCATGCGGATCCGGCAGCCTCGAACGGATACTATGCCGAACTGACGGACTCCTCGGGAAGCATCAACGTCTATGCCGACGAAATCGAATGCGCCGGCATTATCGGGAAAGGGGAAAAGAGAAAGGTGTCTCTTTACGCCTCGCTAAAGATAGACGAGACGGCGCCCAAAGGAGCTCTATGCTGGGTTAAAGTCGTCAAAAATTCCTACTCGCAGGTGTTTCGGAGAAAGATCGATGCTTCCGAAACGGAAGCCGGCGATTTCAAGACAATCCATCTGTGCGACTTTGAAATGCAAAAGGGGGCTTCGTATAGGTTTGCGCTAATAAGCTTGGGAGACGGCAAAAATTCAAGAACTATACATCTTGACAGGATAATGCTTGCCGACCCCAAAGCCGCTAATTTAAAGCGGTAAACGCCGCTTAAAACTTATCCGGAAGAAAGTAATTAAATAGGAGATAAAAAATGCCCACAGCATCGGTATCAAACTTATTGAAATCGGAACCAATCTTATTGAAACCGCTCTTTAAGCGGTACGCCGTTGCGGTATTTACCGCTTTGTCGTCGGCGCTTCCCTTGCTACATGCGGAATCGGAAAACAAAAAGGTCGTTTTTCAATTCGCGTCGTATTATTCGGAAAAATCCACGGATGTCCCGAACCCGTGGCTGGCGACGCACATAATATTTTCTCCGGCGCGCATAAACGACGACTTTACGCTTTTGGTAAAATATCCGAACATGCTCCGCAGAGTCGCCGACTTGAAGAAAGTCAACCCGAAACTAAAGGTTATGCTTCTTATAGGTGGGTCCAAAAGCAAGAATTTCAGCGAAGCTGCATCAAACAAAGAAAACAGATCTAAGCTGTTGGACGAATTCGAACTCTACATGGAGAAATACGGCCTCGACGGAATAGACTTGGATTGGGAAGCTCCAACATTGTCGCGCCCCGACGGGCAGACGGGCAAACCGGAAGACATCGACAATTATACCGCGCTGATGCGCGAGTTTAAGGAAAGGTTCCCCGACAAGATTCTCTCGGTCGACGTCGGCAACAGAGTGGAGCATATAGATTTTGCGAATGCTCAAAAATACGCGGACTACTTTAATTTGATGAGCTACGACTATTCGTCGGTAAACCACAATTCCCCCCTGTATCTCTCGAATCTTTCAAGAAGCCGGATATGCGTATCCGACAGTGTCGAAAAACTTATGAAATTGGTACCCGCACGAAAAATAGTAATGGGCATACCTTTCTACGGCCACCTTTTCTTAAAGGGAAAAAATGGCGAAATGCTCTCGTACAAAAGCCTTGAAAGAATAGTATCAAAATTTAAGTTGACGCCGTGCCGCGACGAAATTGCGCGTGTTCCCTTTTATGTGGACACCAAAAGGGAAATAGTCGCCGCCTGCGAAGATCCGCAATCGGTTAGGGAGAAGTGCGCCTATGCAAAATCCAAAAATCTTGCAGGAGTTATGTGCTGGCAGTTTCTTGACGACGACAAGCGCCTTACTCTTTCCCGCGCCGTCGCCGAAGAAATGAATAAAGACTAAACTTGCATACGCCCCTCTGCCGGACGAGCATAAGTTAGACGCAATTTTCCCGCACAAATTACGGCGCGTTTGCAAGGCACAACAAAAGGGACTCGCCCCGTTTCCATGAAACGAAGGCAGGAATGTATCTCCTGCAACCGCTCCTAAACGTGGAGTCGGGAACGGTTTTTTACCGCCGGCATATCCGACTTCCGAAACGCATGACGGCGATTCGCGCGTGCGTATTTAAATGGACGCTTGACTTGGGCATGCGTTTTTTTTATACAGTTATGCCTATGAAAAAAATTTGCATAATATTGTCGTTGCTGTCGTGGTCATGTTTTGCCGCCGCGGAGATTGTAAACAAGAGCTATTCGACTGAAATTTCGTATCTTGGCAGCAACATGCCGTCCGAATTTAAATTGGGCCAGGAAGTAAACATTTCCTTTTCGTTCGACGACTCGCTTTGGGGCGTTAATTTGCTCGAGTATCCCGCAGCCGTGTCATCTTTCGACTTAACCGTGAGCGCCGCGGGCTTTGATTTCGCATCTTCCGAGAAGCAATCCCTGTTTTACGACTATAAAACCGACAAGTTTTCCATTGACGTGCTTGGCAACGGGTTTGAATTCGGCGGAAAAGAACTCGTCGGAATAACCCTGACGTTTTCAAATGTAGATTCCGTGGAAGTACCCCTGCAACCGATATCTGTCTTTAAAGACTATGCTCTGGAAAGCTTCTATTTGTCGTTTTACGACGAATCCACCAACACCATGACAACAGGTTCGTTATCGATATCAAACTCCGGAAAGGAATTCGTATTCGATTTAAACTCATCCGAAGCTTTTAATATTTCCGATGTTTATTCGTTTTCGAATTTTATTATAGATTTCGATGAATTTGACGAATACTCTTACGTTAAATTCACATATAAAGACGGTAATTTTGTCACGGAAAATTGGGAGTTTGAATTTGATTCATCGTCCAGCGACGGTATTTCATGGGTGACCGTTCCTGTTCCCGAACCTTCGGTTTATGCTGCGTTATTCGGAGCGCTCGCGCTCGGTTTTGCGCTTTACCGCAGAAGGAAATAGAAAAATAAAGCTCTTTTTAAGGCTTCCGGCAACGGGAGCCTTTTTTTGCAAATAGTCAAAAGCATCTCAAAAAGCGGTTTTGAATCTACAACAAATTAAACGGTCACCGCGGCTCCAAATACACCATACCTAATAAAATTACGCGATTAAAAAACTATTCGCCAAAATCCGCAAAAACGCGGATAATAAAAAGGATTTTTATCGGCATGTCGAAAAGCGCTTAGCTAAGTTTAAATTATTCCGAATTGTATAAGAAAATCCACACAGTAAAAAAAACAAAAATTATGAATAAACTCTTAACTGCATTCATATTGGCTTTAGCATCACCAATCGTCGCCTTGTCCCAAGAAGCCCAAAATACACCTGCAAACGGACAACAAACCAAAAATGCAAAAGCCTGCAAAAGCGTGGCATCAGGTTCAAAATGTTCAGTTTCCCCAAAGAATGGCAGAGCAAAATGTGCGGCGGCTTCAAATGAGCAAAACACAAAATGCCAGGCTGTGAAAAAGCAGCAGGGCGGAAAGAAAAAAGGTGTAGAACGCGACAAGCTTTACTGAGCCTTCCGTCCCCGAAAAACAAATCCCCCCCCGCCCCTTTGACGAGGCTCATATCCGGCCAAAAAATTTTGAGGGCGCCCGCACGCACGGCTACGGACGCCCAAATAAAAGCCGGATTGCTATTTTAGAATGTGAAGTTTATCTGGGTCGATATTACGTGGATATGCCCGTAATAGTGGGCCATTTCAGTCCCGCCGTATTGAGCAGGAACGATATCGCTATTGCCTATTGTCATTATGTATGCGTAAGACATATCTATTTTTATGTTTTCGGCGATTTTATATCCAAAACCAGTGGCAAACCACAGGCGGTCGCTGCATGGAATGCGAACAGTGCGGTACTCTGCATTCCTGACGGGACTTTCGTCGTAGCAAACTCCCAATCTAAGCGTCAAATCTTTTATTTGTTCCGGATAGTAGTGTATGCCTGCCGAAACGCGCGACGTATCCTTCCAATTTTCGGGCGTCGAAGTGTTTATGGCTCCCTTTATGTCGAGACTTTCAAAACTCGACCACCCCGTAAACGAATAATCAGCCATTACCGCAAAGTTGTCAAAATATCCTGGCAAACGCTGGTAAACACCGAAAGTGAAAGACTGAGGCATCTCAACGGAAGCCGATATATCTCCATTAGCCGTGCCGTAAACCCTTACAGTGCCGTCCAAATCCTGTTGTACGGCGCTTCTCCACTGAAATGCGAAACGCCCTCCCTCCATATATTCCACAGTGAATCCGACGTTTCCGCCAACACCCCAACCGCTGCCGTTGAGCGCAAGCTCTCCGTACTGGGGCAAACCGCTTGTGAGCTTGCAATAGGCGTATTGCGCGCTTATGCCGCCGCCTATCGAAAGCCAATCGGTCACTTTGTAGGCAACGCTTGGGTTAACGTCGGTTGTAAATAAAAAGCTGTGTATGCCCTGCGCCCTGCCTATCCAATCGGTCTCGTATTCCGACTCCAGCCCAAATGGGGCGGTCACGGAAACAGACGCAAATAGCTCGTCGGTAAACTTGTGGACCATAAACACGTTGGGGACAAACGAATTGCGCGCGCAATCATTATTTGTATCCCCGTCCGCCAAACCGAGCGTCGGAACCACGGCAGCCATTCCCACCGTCGTCATGGTTTTTCCGGCATCCATGTCGATAAACGTCACTGCCGACGAATTCAAAAACGCCGCAGTGGCGTCGTTGTTGGCGTTTGTCACGGCTCCCGCCATGGCTGTACCCATGTTAGAGGCGCCCTGTTCGAGCACTTGGAAACCCGCTCCGAAAGCGCACGTTCCGGCAAGAACCGCCGCCGCTGTGATGTATGTCTTTGTAAGTTGCATGATATGGCGTGTTTGAATTTTTATTAAACGCAAAAAATAAAAATGAACATTCGTTCAGTGTCAAGCAAAAATCTGAATGAACGTTCATTCACAAGATTTATTGAAAAAATCCACCTCTCTGCGGCAAGGATGGCTTTCTGCTTGATTTGCATGAAAAAACTGCCAATCTCAATAATAGTGAACGGTACGCGCGAAAAAATATTGGAGACCACATTCGCCCTTTTGATAAGAAAGGGGTACGATTCCGTTTCGGTAAGCGACATACAAAAGGATCTGGGCATATCGCGCGGGCTGCTGTACTGCTATTTTAAGAATAAATCCGATCTTATAATAGCCGCCTGTATGCGCTATTTCTTTGACGGATACCTTACTACGATAGATCTGGAAAACGTCACCCTTAAGGAATTTATCTCCCATATTATAGACATACACGATTCAATTGCCCGCTGCGGAAACACGCGTTTCGACATTCTGAAATATAACACGCTTTATTCCTCAGTTATAATGCGGGAGCCGCGCTTTAAAAAATACGCCCTCGGCGAATTTGCGAAAGCGGTGTCCGTAATAGACAATGCGAAAAAGCGCGGAGAAATAAAAAATCTTCCCACAAACTTCATAGGCGCCACAATGCTGTCGATTCTCGGCCGCACAACATACATAACCGAAACGCCAGGAGACGAGTATGTCAGGAGGCGCATCGCCGAAGACCTCATGAGATTCTACGACCTCATACGCACCGACGCGCCTTGCGGCGGCCAATCCGGAACTTCCGACAAAAACAGCTCGCACTGCGGCCGGAGACGCGGAACCATTCGAAAAACCAACGTGCGCGCCCCCATTAAGAAAGAAAAACGGCTCCGACAAGCGTGATAAATTCCGGACTTCTACCGTCGGCCTCCCATTCTATTTCAACCCCGAAAAGTTCTTCGGATATTTTAGACACGTCGAAGCC
>CALXLM010000013.1 GCA_944389195.1 uncultured Opitutales bacterium | reverse complement strand
GTGCGCGCCCCCATTAAGAAAGAAAAACGGCTCCGACAAGCGTGATAAATTCCGGACTTCTACCGTCGGCCTCCCATTCTATTTCAACCCCGAAAAGTTCTTCGGATATTTTAGACACGTCGAAGCCCGCAGCCTCCAAAGAGAGTCTGAGCCTTTCCGGAAACGGGCACTCCACCCCGGACGGACGGACGCATTTTTCAGGTGGGCATACCTCGCACGAACCCGCGTAAAATCCTAACGCTCCACCGTTCCGGCCACCTCCGGCGCGTTCGAGCTCCAAAATGCGCGAATCGAATTCCCGGCGCGCTTCGCGGTAGGTCTCCACAGCGCCTTTAAAATTTTTCACCCTGCGCAAAACCACGGACACCCTTGAAAATTTCAGCGGATTAAAATTATTTTCAAACGGCGGGCACGACCACAACATGCCGTAATTGGCGCAATTTCGACACGCCTCAAGCGATTTTCGGGCGTTGAAAAATCTTTCGAAGAAATCGCGAACCGGCAAACTTCTCTCAAGCTCCGGCATTTTTCCCCTGCCTTCCAATACCCGAAATCCAAAGTCCCAAGAATGTAAGCGCGCCGTTTAATATAAGCAGAGTGAATCCTAAATCGAAGCCAAAGAATGACGATGCGGTCCAATTAACGGCAAAGCACAACGCCGGGGAGGCCACCGCGATGTACGGGGCAGATGCGTCCAATATTTTCCGCCTTGAAAGAATGCCGAAAAAGAAAAGGCCGAGTAGCGGGCCGTAGGTGTACGCCACAAATTTGTAAACCAAATTGACTACGGCGTCGCTGCTTGCGACATAAAATGCGAGTATCAAAACGAAAAATACCAGCGCAAAACACGCGTGAACCGCATTTCTCAAGAAAATCTTTCGCGAATCCGATATGTCGGAACGCGACTCGAACCCGAGAAAATCCACGCAAAAGGACGTAGTAAGCGAAGTCAGGGCATTAGCGGCGCTCGGATAAGATGCCGAAATGAGGCCTATCAGAAAAAACGTACCCCCATAAATACCCATGTATTGGCTGGCTATCGCCGGAAAAATCTCGTCTGTCTTTTCCGCACCTATCGCCGCCATTCCGCCCATTTTGTCGGTGTACAGGCACAAGAGCGCGCCGAGCAGCAAAAAGAAATAGTTTGCAGCAACCTGGATCAAACTCGACGAATAAAAGTTTTTCTGCGCCGATTTTATATCGGCGCACGCCAGCGATTTTTGCATCATCGACTGGTCGAGCCCCGTCATGGCGACAGTTATGAACACGCCGGCAATCAACTGTTTAAAAACGTTCGTGGAAGAATGCCAGCGCATGTCGAACATATCGCAAAACCTCGTCCCTTCAACGTTGGGATTTGCTCCACCCGCAATGGCTTCAGCAGCCTGGCTAAAATCCCACCCCATTTTCCCGCACACAAACACAATCGTATATACGACGGCCAGAAGCATGAAGGTCGTCTGAAGAACGTCGGTCCAAATTACCGTTTTTACGCCTCCCCTATATGTGTAAAGATAAAGTATGGACAGAAAAACAAACGTCACCAGCGCAAAAATCAAAACGTCCTTAAAGGAATGGTACTGCCACGCCTCCGACTTGGGTACAAAAGTGTATAAAACAAGCGTGACCACAAATATGCGTATGGCAGCGCCGAGCACGCGCGAAACCATAAAAACCGACGTTCCGGTCTTGTGCGACACCGGCCCGAACCGCTTTCCCAAATACCCGTATATAGACGTTATGTTCATGCGGTAATAAAGCGGCAAAAGCACCTTCGCTATAACCACATACCCCCCAACAAATCCGAACACGAGGGGCATATAATAAAAATTCTGCGCCATTACATTTCCGGGAACCGACACAAAAGTCACGCCGGAAATCGCCGTGCCCACCATTCCGTATGCTACGACCGCCCACGGAGCCTTTCTGTCCCCGCGGAAGAACGAATTAGATGTCAGTTTGCGAGATGTCAGACGCGATACCGCGAACATCGCCGCCATATACACCGCAAAAACAGTTATTAGAAGCCACAACGGATATTGATGCATAGGCTGCTATCTTTCTCGATTTTTCAACGAGTCTATCGCCGCCCTGACCGAACCGCATTTGAGCAGAAGTTCTTTTGCCCGCGAATAGTCCGATATCCCGGTTTCGTCCATTATCATCAGGGCTCCCCTCTCCACGAGCTTTTCGTTCGACAGCTGCATATCGACCATCTTGTTCCCTTTAACCCTTCCAAGCTTTATCATGATGGAAGTGGAAATCATATTTAAAATGAGCTTTTGAGCCGTGCCAGACTTCATGCGAGTGCTTCCCGTCACAAATTCTGGCCCGACAACTGCTTCAATCGGAATCTCGCAGGCGGCGGCCACTGCGGAATCCGGGTTGCACACTATGCAACCGGTAAGCATGCCGATTTCGCGGCTGTGCCTGAGTGCGCCCAAAACGTAGGGCGTCCTGCCGGACGAGGCTATGCCGACAACTGTATCGTTCGGAGCGGGAGAAAATTTCAACATATCTTTCCAGCCCTGTCCTATATCGTCTTCTGCGTTTTCGACGGCGACGCGTATCGCGCCGTCTCCCCCCGCTATTATGCCGATTACAATCCCCTGGGGAAGCCCGTATGTGGGTGGAATCTCTGAGGCGTCCACTATGCCGAGCCTGCCGCTCGTGCCGGCCCCGATATAAAAGAGCCTGCCTCCGGCGCGCATCCTTTCGGTTGCCGCATCGACAAGTTTGGCTATCTGAGGTATGCATTTTTCCACGGAAAAAGCCACTGTTTTATCTTCGGCGTTTATGCCGCCGAGCAATTCGAGCGTGGACATTTTGTCCAAATCGGAATAATGCGAAGGCTGTTCGGTGACTCTCATGTTCGATATAATAGCGTTGCTTTATCAAATTCTACAAACCGCCGCAAAGGATACGGCCGTTGTATGCGGGATTTTTTTTAAGGTTAAAATCCTGTCAAAGCATTTAATTTTCCAAAAATATAAAAAGTCAAAAAAATTAAACTTTTTGGCAGGATATTATTCGAACTCCGAACATTCCGACCCGCTTTTTTCGGATCTCGCCCAACGCGCCGAAATCCTATCCCACGAAGCCACGACAAACGCCGAAAGGGGAATTGCCAGAATCATGCCGAGAATGCCGTCGAGGGCTATTCCCCAGAAGAATACGGAAAATATTATAACCGTAGGGTGAAGCCCCGTGCGGTTCCCCATTATGCGGGGAGTCAAAAAATACCCCTCCAAACATTGGACTGCGCAAAAAACGGCCAAAGCCAACAATGCGAGAAGCCAGCCGCCTCCCGCCTGAAACAGCGCGACGGGCAAAATGGTTCCAAGCCCTATCATAGTTCCAAGATACGGCACCAAATTCAAAACTCCGGCTGCGAATCCGAGGACGAATCCGAATTTGACTCCGGCCAGCGAAAGCCCCAATCCGTACAGAACGCCCATAATCAGCGCTATGAGAAGCTGTCCCCTAAAAAACGTCGCCATAATTTCGGCAAAGCGCCGCGTAAAAAACAGAATATCGCCGCGCGACCTATCGGACATAAACGACAACGCCCTGTCAAGCTTTGCGTAAAAGTCGAAGTTTGTAGTCAGCATGTAGTAAAGGTAAATCGGCACTACGGCGAAGGCCGCAACGAAAGAAAACAGGGCTACTATCCCGCCGGTGGCGGCCGCCGCGGTCGTTGTCAGGTTTTTTAGGGCCGTCACGGCCGTATCGGCGGAAAAGTTTTTTGCCGCCCATTCCTTAAGCTTTGCGATTTGCGCGCGAACGGCGTCCCCTGAATCGGGATAGTCTTGCACTATTTTGTGGGCGAATCTATCGACTATTTGCGGAACTTCAGAAAAAAAAGCTCCCGCCTCCGCAGCAACCCGCGGAACTGCGAACGCGGCGGCGACCGCCGCCGCCGCAACAGACGCTACGCAAACGAATACGCAAGCCGCCCTAACAGACATTCTCCCCGTTTTCGCTATGAAATTCACAAGCGGCGACAATATGAAAGAAATTATCAGCGCCGCGACAAGCGGAGCAACAACCGTCGCAAAAGCCGAAAGAAAATCCGACATCAGCTTTAGCAACAGCACTCCAAACGCCCCTATGACGCATAAGGCTGCGCACGTAAGCGCGGCCGCAAAAACTTTTTTCTGGAAAGCGGTAAACATTTGTAAAAAATAAACCGCCAATCCGAAAACAATGCAAACAAATTCAGACAGCACTCCGCCTCTCGAAAGACAGCGCCGGGATTCCGCCGGCAGTTCCGTCGAATCTTTCGGCGAAATGAAGATAAGGGGGGCGAGAGAACACAACCTTAAAAACATAAATCTCGATATTCCGCGCGGGAAAATCGTGGCCTTCACCGGCAGAAGCGGATCCGGGAAATCGTCGCTTGCGTTCGACACGATATATGCAGAGGGATACAGGAAATATATGGAAAGCCTGTCGGCCGACGCGCGCAGGCTGCTCAGCCAGATAGACAAACCCGCCGTGGAATCCATACGCGGCCTTTCGCCGGTGATAGCCATAGAGCAGGTAAAGTCCCTCGGGTCCAACCCGCGCAGCACCCTCGCAACCCTTACCGAAATAGCCGACTATGCCCGCCTTTTATGGAGTTTGGCCGGAGAACAGAGATGCCCGAAAGACGGCGGAAAAATTTCCCGCCGCAGCATAGACGAATGCGTAGATGTTGTCATTGGGTTTCCCAAAAACTCCCGCGTGTACATTTTGTCTCCGCGCGGAAACCTCAAACCGCAGGCGGCAAGGGCGGAAATAAAAAGTTTGCGCCAACGCGCGTGGCAGCGCGCCCGGATAAACGGGGAAATATTCGAACTCGACGACCCGGCCGCCGAAAGGGAGATATTCTCGAAATTCCAATCGGAAAAACTGCTTAAGACCGAACTTGTCATAGACAGATTCCCCCTTTCGTCCGTCCCCCGCGGAAGAATCGCCGACTCCCTGGAGCTGGCTCTGAGAGAGGGCGGCGACAAGGCTGTGGCGGCATATTCCTCTCCCGATGGAAGCGGAGAGGAGATATTAAGCACGGCTTTTGCATGCCAAAAATGCGGCGAAGTTTATTCCCCTCTCGGCGTGAGAAACTTCTCCTTCAACCACCCAGACGGAGCGTGCGAATATTGCGGGGGAATCGGACGGGTCATGCGCGTGAATGAATCCCTCGCTGTCCCGGACGATTCCAAGAGCGTGCGGGAAGGCGCCATCAAGGCATGGCGGGTGGGGGCAAAAAGCATTATTATAGCCCACAACAGAATACTGCGGCAACTATCCGAACAAATACCGTTCGATCCGAACGTTCCGTGGAAAGACCTCCCGGAGAGAACGCGAAAAATCCTTCTATGCGGAGACGACTCGCGCACATATTCCCTGAGGCTGCGCCGCGGAAACTGCCGCCCAGCCGACGTGTATTTCAAAGGAATTCTCGCGGAAATCGACAGGCTGTGCGCAGAAACTTCAAGCGATGCTTTAAGAGCCAGGCTTGCGGTTTTTCAAATATCGTCGGTTTGCCCCTCGTGCGGCGGAGCGCGCTTTTCGGCGCGGACGCGCAACGTGTTTGTGGAGGGCGTTTCATACGACAAATTCTGTTCCATGAGCGTATCGGAATGCCTCGCGTTCGTAGAGTCACTTGAAAAGTCTCCGCGCTACGGCAGCGTGCTGGACGCCGTCAAAGGCCTGCGCGAACGCCTGAAATTTCTCGACACAGTCGGCCTTTCGTACATAAGCCTCGACCGCGAGGCAGCAACTCTTTCAGGGGGCGAAGCGCAGCGCGCGCGCCTTGCAACCCAGCTCGGCATGGATCTTACCGGCGTAACGTACGTTCTCGACGAACCCACGATAGGCCTCCACCCCTCGGACGACTCCATGTTAATCGGAGCGCTGAAGACCCTGAAAGAAAGGGGAAACACTGTGCTGCTTGTCGAACACGACGAAGCGGCGCTTAAGGCGTCCGACTGGATTGTGGAGCTCGGTCCGGAAGCCGGGGAAAACGGCGGGAAGCTCGTCTTTAACGGCCCGATTTCGGAATGCCTGAAATCGAAGCTGTCGCGCACGGGAATGTATCTTTCGGGAAGGGCCAAGATATCGCGCCCGGCACCCCGGCTTTTCCCTACGGATTCGTGGCTTACCGTTCTCGGAGCGCGCGAAAACAACCTAAAAAACATAGACGCCAAATTTCCCGTGGGGCTTTTTACAGTAGTCTGCGGAGTTTCCGGATCCGGCAAAAGCACGCTGGTAAACGACATTCTCGCCAAGGCCGCCGCTGCTAAACTAAACGGGGCAAAGGAGGTAGGAGGCGCACACCGCGGAATATCGGGGCTTAAAAATTTCGACACTTGCGTGCGTGTTGACCAATCGCCCATCGGGAAAAGCCCCCGTTCAAACCCCGCAACCTACACAAAGATATTCGACCTGCTGCGCGAGCTCTATTCCCAGACGGCTCTCGCAAAAATGCGCGGATATTCGGCCGGGCGCTTCAGCTTCAACGTCAAGGGCGGGCGTTGCGAACACTGCCGCGGAGACGGCTCTATATGCCTCGACATGCAGTTTCTCGGGGACGTTTACATTACATGCCCGTCTTGCGGGGGAAAACGCTACAACCGCGAAACCCTCGAGGTAAGATACAAGGGCCTTAACATAGCCGAAGCGCTAAATACGACAGTTGACGAGGCTCTTGAAATATTTGCGGCCTATCCGCGCATCGCGGCTAAGCTGAAAACCCTCTCGGACGTCGGGCTGGGATACATAAAATTGGGCCAACCCGCAAACACGCTCTCCGGCGGAGAGGCCCAACGCATAAAGCTGTCGCTTGAGCTTTCGCGCCGCACGCGCGGGCGTTCGCTCTACATACTCGACGAGCCTACGACCGGACTGCATTGGGACGATATCGACAGACTTCTAAAGCTGCTGTTCAAGCTGCGCGACGCTGGAAACACAATAATTGTGATAGAACACCACCCCGATTTTATAAAACTCGCCGACTGGCTTCTGGAACTCGGACCGTCGGGGGGAAGCGCCGGCGGAAACATAATTTACGAAGGAACTTACGCCGATTTAAAAAACGCAAGCACGCCGACGTCAAAATTTGTGTAACAATAAAAAAATATACTCGATTTTTGCCCGGTTCGTCCGTTAGTATTCCGGTATGGATTTTAATTTAATTTTTAACGCGCCGCTAATTGCCGGCGCAGCACTTACGGATTATTTTCTGCAATCGAATTTTGCCGGGCAGGTTATAGTCGTAATACTTCTTGTCTTCAGTATCCTCGCATGGGGAGTGATGTTTTGCAAAAAGGCCGATCTGTCGGCAATGGAGGCCATGAATGCAAAGACCGCAAGGGTTTTGAAATCTTCGAGTCTCGCGGACACAGCCGCGTCAAGATCCATCGAGGGACCCTACGCCAAACTTGTCAAAGAGGCTGTCAACGCTTGGATGCAAATCGGCATCGGAAATTCACAGGGAGACAGGGCCGCGCGCATAGCGTATGTTGAAAACACTCTCCAACGCACGCTGGCGCGCCAAATCATGCTCTACAATTCAAAGATGACCCTTCTGGGGACAATCATAAGCGGCGCGCCGTTTTTAGGGCTTTTAGGTACGGCGTGGGGCGTCATGGACTGTTTCGGATCGATGAGCGCTCAGACGTCTGTGACGCTGCAAATGCTCGCTCCCGGCGTAGCGGGAGCGCTTCTTACGACTGTCGCCGGGCTTGTCGTTGCCATACCGTCCGTGTTCGGATACAACTATCTGACCACGCGCGCAGGCGCCCTAACCACCGAAACGGAAAATTTTGCAAGCCTTATCGCAGACAGAATCGAAATAGAGTCGCTCGAATATTCTAAGGCAGAAGAGCCGCCGCGACGCGAGCCCCCCGCTCCGCTCCATGCGCGCCTGACGCAAACCGCGCGCCCGCAAAGAACGCCGGATATTTCCGGCTTCTCGCTCGACGACGATGATTCGTCAAGACCCACTCCTCCGAGACAATTCGACGAATAGCTCCGCGCCATGAAATTCCGGACAAAAACAGTCTCTCCGGCGATGACCGAACTAAACATCACGCCGCTGATGGACTTGGCATTTTCTTTGCTCATCATATTCATGATAAGCACCCCCCTGCTTGAGCAGACAATTCCGGTGCACCTGCCGAAACAGGACAGAAACGCCGCAAGCCAGCGTCCGGAAATGGATTTCCAAGTCATATCAATAAACGAAAACGGACAGATCTTTTGGGGCAAACAGCCGGTGGACATAGTTCAACTCGACACCTTGCTTGGATCGCTGGCAAACCAGCCCGACCCTCCAGCCATTAGTTTCCGCGGAGACTTGTCCCTTCCCTATCAGAAAATAGTCGATGTTATTTCGGCAATCAAGCGCCACAACCTCACAAAACTGCACTTGGACACCGAAGTTAAATGACGCAGGACAATACAAAATTCGGCTATTATTGTTCGCTGGCTCTCCATATTTCAGTGACGGTGGCGGCGATAGTCGCCGTTTTAATGCAGTCGATATTCGATACGAAAGATACGGAGCCCATTGTGCCTTTTGAAATGGTGGAACCGTCTCCGACGCCTCCCGCCCCGGAAATCCCCCAGGAAACGCTTCCCGAAATAACCCAACAAGACAAAATAAAGCCTATCGACCCGATAGACCTTCCAGAACCGCAGCCCGAACCGCCGCCCGAACCGCAGCCCGAACCGCAGCCGCAACCCAAACCTTCACCAAAGCCAAAGCCGAAACCGAAAGTGGAGCAACAAAAGCAGATATCGTTTCGAGACTTTTCAAAAAAGAATCCGATAAAGCAAACCTCATCTATTCAACCCAGGCGGCAAGCCCCCGTAAAAGTAGGAAAAATAACCGCTAAAACGAGCAACGTTGACAGCATAGCCAATATAACCGCAAAAAGCGGTTCGAGCGCGGCCATGAAAAACCTTCTCGACGGATATGTAAAGGAAATCCACAGAAGGGCAAAGTCAAACTGGGCCATACCCGTGACGGCGCAAGGCATAGACTACGCCACAAAAATTGAATTTAAA
Organism: uncultured Opitutales bacterium; assembly: GCA_944389195.1. GTDB lineage: Bacteria > Verrucomicrobiota > Verrucomicrobiia > Opitutales > Intestinicryptomonadaceae > Merdousia. The sequence continues at coordinate 20,768 of CALXLM010000013.1, read as the reverse complement.
GTCAGCAAAAACGGGGTCATAAGCGGGCTGCGGGTGGTTTCAAGCAGCGAAAACACAGAATTCGACAACTCCGTAATGGCGGCAATACGCTCCATAACGCTTCCGCCGCCGCCCGACAACGAGCCGCACACCGTTTACATTACGTTCATCATAGACTGACGCCTATGCGGAAACACGCCTGTTGCGCCTTATCGACGAAAACAGGGACGCCAATATCAATGCCATTCCCGCAAGACCAGTCACTATTTCCGGAACCTCCTCCACCGCAGAAACGAACATCAGCAAAGCCAGCGAACCTATCGCCCAATACGCCCCGTGCGTCAAATACATAAGCTTGTCGAGCGTCTTTTTCTCCACAAGCATTATCGTCATCGAACGCACAAAGAACGCCCCCACAGCAAGGCCTATGGCAATGATTAAAACGTCCTTTGTCAATGCGAACGCCCCGAGAACGCCGTCGAGAGAAAACGACGCATCTATGATTTCGAGGTATATGAAAGCCGCAAGCCCGGCATGCCTTATCGCAAAAGCGTGCTTTGCGGCCGCCATTTTTTCGAGCTTTGCGCTCACTCCGTGAACGGCCAAATGTATGGCGATTCCCGATACCCCCGCTATAAGCGACATCTTTATCTCTTCCGCAGGCAAAAATATCTGGACTATCCCGAGCATGCCGAGAGTCAGCAGTGAGGGAACCGCCTTGTTGACGCCTATTTTCTGCAGGGGCAACTCGAGCGCGGGAATCCAATGCACCTTTTTCTGCCTGTCGAACATAAATTCGAAAAAGAGCATGAACAAAAACGCGCCGCCGAAAGACGATATGCCTATGTGCGCGTGCGAAAGATGCATGGCGTATGAATCAGGGTCGTGCAGCGCCAAATCGAGAACCTCGCGGCAGGTTATGCCGGAAAATACCGCGACGATTACAATCGGGAAAACGAAACGCATGCCGAATACCGCTATGGCTATGCCCCACGTCAAAAACCTTCTGCGCCATACGGGCGGCATTTTTTCGAGTTTTGTGGCGTTTATTACGGCGTTGTCGAAAGACAAGCTCACTTCGAGCGCACTGATGATTATTGCGGCTATCAAATCCTTAAAGCCCAAGCCCGCCTGGACCGACTCCCCGCGCCAAAACGCAAAAACCATGCCGAATACAAGCACGCCGAACGACCATTTAAAATACTTCATCATCGCAAACAAAAAAAATTTACCGGCTTGTGCGCGGCCGGCAGTGTGTCCTTCGGCAGGCTACTCCCTCTTCTTTTCCGTTATGGGAAGCATCTGCCCCTTCCTAAAAAGCGTTATCTGCCCCGTGCTAGAAGAAACCACGAGCGACACGCAATTTGCCATAAGCGATATCGAATACGCAGCCGCATGGCGCGCGCCAAGGCCGCCCGGCAGCTGCAACTTAAAATCGGGAGTGTGTATCAGCGACCCCGCAGACTCGAGAATCCCGTTGCCGTCTATGATGAAAGCGCCGTCTATAAGCGAATATTCCTTAACGGTCTCGTCCATAAACGGATTGAGAATGTTTCTGTCTTCGGGCTTGTATCCGTAAAACGGATTTAGAATAAGCTGTTTGATGTGCGGCTTCAGTTCGGCGATGTCGCCTATGACGAAAATACAGCCCACCGGCTTCCCCTCGCGGCCCTCCACCGAAAGCTCCGTGGCTATGTCTATTACCCGCTCTATTACTTCTGGTTTCACCCCTTCTGGAAGAAGGTTTTTCTGGCCCGTAAAGATATCGGCGTACTCCTTTTCCATGTCGAGAATGACAATCGTATCGACCTTGTCGCTTTCGAGAACCCCTCCTATGCAGCATATCTTTTCCTTGGCGCCTATTATGCCGCGGGTGATGCCTATCATCAGCGCGCTCCTCACCTGCGAAAAGCGCGACTTCGAAAACGCCCTCACGTTTATAACCTGCCACGAACCCGGAACCGGCAGGGCGGGCTTGTCGCTGACAACTACTACTTTCGACCCGACAAAAAGCTTCGACATGTCGGGAAAGTTTTTGAACGTGTCGCCCTGTATCAATATAGTGGAACACTTTGCCACTTTTGCGATCTTTACGGCGGAACGCACGACAAGGTCGTTCGTTTTCGCCTCCTCGTAGAGTTTTTTCCGCAAAGCCCCGCCTGTCTTGTCGGCCTTTGTTTCAGAAGGAAGAATCGATACTGGTCTGCCAGTGTCGAAAATACCCGCCACGGCGCTTTTGAATGCGGGCAATCCGGGAGCCCCCTTTATTTTGGCCACAACTTCCGAATCGGCGGAAAATATTTTGGCGAACATCGAAAGAGTATCCATGTACGCTTCGACATGATCGTCGGAAAGCAATAGAAAAACCATGCTCAGGTTTTTCGGCTCCTCGTTGTCCCTTATCTTTACCTGGTGGTCGCAACGGCCGACAGCGAATATGTATTTTTGCTTTAGCCCGTCGATGCGCATATGCGGCATGCATATGCCGCTTTCAAGATAAGTGGAAATGGCGTTTTCGCGCTCCACCAAGCCCTGCATTATGGCTTTGCGGTCGGCGGTTCCGAGCGCCGAATCTGGGACGGTCGCCAAAAGCTCCTCCAAAACGCCCTTGAAATCGGCGCTTTTAACGTCGATTATTTTTGACTTCTTGAAGAACCTTTTAAGCTGCATCTCCTAATTAGACTTCGGTATGTTCCAGTTGAACGAATCTTTTTTTATCTCGTAAAAAACGCCCACGCACATCAGCGCCATGAAAAAAAGTGCGGGAAGAACAACCGGAATATTCTGTAAAATCAATTCCGGATACGCCATGGCAAGGGGTATCATAAACACCACCTCCACATCAAAAACCACAAACAGCATGGCGACAAGATAAAAGCGCGCCCCGAAACGCGGGTGGGGTATTCCCTCCGCGGCGTTTCCGCACTCGTAGGCAGAATCTTTCAAAGCGTTCGTCTTTGCGCGCTGCCCGAAAAGGTGGCTCGCCGCAATTATGGCGGCGCCTATTCCCACCGCCACCACAATCTGAACCAGTACCGGTATGTATGAAGAAAGTTCCATGCAGAAACCGAAGTCTTCACACATCGAACCGTTTGTCAATTATTTTGCTTGAAAAAGTTCGCCCTTTTGGGCCACTCTACACTTCTGTCCGGACAAAACACAATATGGACGAGGCTAAAATATTAGAAACTTTAAGGGAAAAATTCTCCCACAAATCGTTCAGGCGCCCGCAGGGCGACATCGTATCGTCGATACTTTCCGGAAGGGACACGCTCGCCATAATGCCTACGGGCGGAGGGAAAAGCCTGTGCTACCAGCTTCCGGCGATGCTTATGGAGGGCGTGACTATCGTCGTTTCCCCCCTTATCGCCCTGATGAAAGACCAGGTTGACGCGCTTTCGGCGAGGGGGATCCCCGCCGCCTCCATCAACAGCGCGCAGTCCGGCGCACAGCGGAGAAAAATTTTCGGCGATCTCGAGTGCGGAAAGTTGAAGCTTGCCTATGTATCCCCCGAACGTTTCCGCTCAAAATCGTTCCACAAGGCGCTTCGCAACCTGCGGATAAGCCTGTTCGCCGTCGATGAGGCGCACTGCATAAGCCAATGGGGACACGACTTCCGCCCCGATTATACGAGGCTCGGAGAGGCGCTCGAATATCTCGGACGCCCGACATGCGCCGCGTTTACCGCCACTGCCACTCCCGACGTGCGCGGCGACATATCCGAACAGCTTATGCTTCGGGATCCGGCCGTATTCGTCTCGGGTTTCGCAAGGCCCAACCTCAGCTTTAACATACGGAAAGTCTCAAGCCTGCCGGAAAAGTTCTCGCGCGTATGCGAACTTATCGACAAATACAAAACCGGCATCGTTTACTGCGCCACACGCAAGAGCGTCGAGCGCCTGTCCCAAATGCTCTGGAGCGAAGGCATACGCCACATACAATACCACGGCGCCATGGCCCCCTCCGAACGCGACGCCGCACAAAACTCGTTCATAGGAAAGTCCGAAAACTTGGCAGTGGCCACAAACGCCTTCGGCATGGGCATAGACCGCCCTGACATACGTTTTGTATGCCACTACGAAATTCCCGGAAGCGTCGAAGCGCTCTATCAGGAATCCGGACGCGCGGGACGCGACGGCGGCGACTCTTATTGCGAAGTACTGCTCATGTATTCCGACAAGCGCGTTCAGGAATTTTTCATCGAGGGTGCCAATCCCGACGCAGGTTTCATAAGAAACACCTACCGCGCACTTCGGGAAAATTCCGACGAAGCGAACGAATGCCTGCTTTCAGCAGAAGCCATTGCCGAAAGGGTCGCCGCGCTAAACCGCGCCAGCAACTCCGCGGGAATCCGCAAGACGGGCGCGGGACGCGCGAATCCGATGGCCGTTTCAAGCGCGCTGTCGATATTGCGAAGTCTCGGATACGTCGAAAGATTCGATTCTCCGGCTTCGCGCTGCCGCGGCACGCGCATTCTCAATCCCGACGCCGGCTGGCGCGACATATCCTTTCCGCCGGGCCTTCTCGAGGAAAAACGCCGCCGCGACGAATCGAAATTAAGGGACGTTCTGCGCTACGCATATTCGGAGGAATGCCGCCAAAAATGGATACTGAACTATTTCGGAGAGCCGTGCGAAAATCCGTGCGGAAAATGCGACTCCTGCCGCAAAGACGGCGAACCCGCACCAGGCCGCCTTTTGAATTCCGAAGAGGTCACCGAAGTGCGCAAAGTTTTAAGCTGCGTTGCGAGAATGTCGGAAAGGCTCGGCAGCCGCGCATGGGCTCCGCGCTTCGGACGCGAAAAAATAATCAAGTGCCTAATCGGCAGCAAAGACGAAAAAATCCTTTCCTCGGGCTTCAGCCGCCTTTCCACATACGGCATTTTAAAGGAGCGCGGCGCAAAGTTTTGCTCAAAGCTCTTCACCGCCATGGTCGGGGCAAAACTTATTGAAATTTCGGACGGACAATATCCGTTGGCGGGCCTTACCGATTTCGGGGTGTCGGTAATGCTCGGCGAAAGGTCCGACGTGAAATTGGACTATCCGCAAGTTCCCTCTAAAAAAATCCGCAAAAGATCCACGCCTACTAAAAAAGCGCTTGGGCCCGGAAAAAAAGGCGGTTTCTGCGTCGCGTCACCCGACAAACCCCTTTACGAAGCCCTCGTTAAGCTGCGTTCCGAAATTTGCGCGTCCGCGGGGGGAATCCCGGCATATAAAGTCTTTGCGAACCAAACGCTCGGGGAAATGGCAGAAAAAAGGCCGTCGTCCACAAGAGAGGCAATGTCCATTAAAGGGGTCGGAAAAACAAACGCAAAAAAATATCTGGCAAGATTTCTTGATTTGATTGAGAATTTCGCCGATTAAAATTGTTGATTTGGCAGCTTTCCTGCTTTAAACACGAATCCAACATAAAAAAGGCTGAAATATGAAAAAGTATAAATGCGAAGTTTGCAATTATGTGTACGATCCCGCCGCGGGAGATCCAGACAGCGGAATAGCCGCCGGCACTTCCTTTGAAGACCTGCCCGAAGATTGGGTATGCCCCCTCTGCGGCGTCGGCAAGGATCAGTTTGTTGAAGTTGAAGAATAACCCCGCATGAAAAAGATTGCCGACGGCGTGCATTACTGCGGAATCCACGACAAGGACAGAAAAATTTTCGACCAGCTTGTCCCGCTTCCGCAGGGTACGACTTACAATTCGTATATTGTGGAAGGCTCCGAAAAAACGGCGCTCATCGACACCATGTACGCAAAATTCGGCGGACAGTATATAGACGCCATCGCCGCTTCCGGATTGCGCATAGACCATATCGTATCCAACCACGCCGAACCGGACCACAGCGGAATGATACCGAAACTTCTCGAAATGTTTCCGTCGGCCGACGTCCTGTGTACGCCGAAATGTGCGGAAAATCTTCAAAACATGTTGCATGTGGACCAGTCAAGGCTGCGTTGCGTTGCCGACGGAGAGGAGATTTCCCTTGGCGGCCGCACCCTTAAATTCTACCACGCCCCCTGGGTGCACTGGCCCGACACGATGCTTACGTTTCTTAAAGAGGACGCCTTTCTTTTTTCGTGCGATTTCTTCGGGGCGCACTATACAAAAAACGAACTTTTCGCCGACTGTTCCCCTGATTTGGCTGCGGCTGCCAAGCGCTACTACGCCGAAATAATGATGCCTTTCTCAAAATTCTGTTCGAAATATTTGGGAAAGACACAGGAACTGTCGCCGAAGATGATTCTGCCGAGCCACGGCCCCGTGTACGGCGGCGACGGCGTTAAGTTTATAGAGGGGCTGTATTCGGAATGGACCTCCGAAGCCGTGTCGAACAAGGTCATTTTGGCGTACGTTTCCATGTACGACAACACCGCCCTTATGGCGGACTATCTCGAAAACTCGCTCGTCTCAAAAGGCGTGGGAGTGGTTAAAGCCGACCTGATGGAAACAGACGAAGGCGAACTTGCAATGGAGCTTGTTGACGCGGCAGGGCTCATTTTCGGCACGTCGATGGTGTTGACGGGGCCGCACCCGAAATCGGTTTACGCGGCGTATCTTGCCAACATACTCAGGCCCAAGTTGAAATTTACGGCCGTAATAGGCTCGTTCGGCTGGGGCGGAAACCTCGCTGCCCCGATAGACTCGATGTTTACGCTTACAAAGCCCGAAAAGCTCGCGCCGGTCGTGGTGAAGGGGCGCCCGAGGGAGTCCGACTTCCGCCTGCTCGATGCGCTGTCCGACGAAATAACCGCCCGCGTTAAGGCGCTTGCGAAATAGGCTGCAGCCTTTGCCCTATTTCTCCTCAAAATATTTCCCGGAAATTTTGTCCTTTTTGAGCACCCTGAACCCGCTTTTTCGGATTTTAGACATATCCGAAAGCGATTTTTCCCTGCCCGGCGTATATTCTATATTGATGTTGGGGGCATCGAACAGGTGCCTTACGGGTTTTCCGTTTTCCGGGTGAATGCGCAAAGGCGGGGAACTTATCGGCTGATCGACCTCAAAGATCTCCCCTTCCGAGCCGTCCGGTTCAATAGTTGCATATTTATAAATAGGCATGCCGTTTAAAAAAATCCCAAAATAAAACCCGCAAGCCGCAAATATAGCGACGACAAAAGCTTTACCGCAAGCATAATTATGCGCGACGTTAGCGGCACGTTTATAAGAACGAGGAGAATAACTATCCCCCAACGCGAAATAAGCGCGAGCGTCTCGGCGCCGATAGGAGTGTAATACTTGAGGAAAACGCTGCCGTCGAGCGGCGGCACGGGTATCATGTTTATCACGAAAAGCACGCAGTTTATGTAAATCGACGTCACCGCGACCTCCGAAAAATCGCGAAGCCCGGCAATTTCGAAAACAACCAAAAGAACCGCGGAAACCAATGCCACTGCGAGGTTCATCGAAACCCCTCCGAGCGTCGAGAGTATATCTACCCTCCTGCGCGTGCGCGGGTTGTCCAAGAGGATTTCCACCGGCTTGCCCCAGCCGAAAACCATCGGAAATCCGCTTCCCATAGAAAGCGCTATCGTAAGTATCGGTAGTATGACGGTTCCCATCGTGTCCATATGCGCGAGAGGGTTGACAGTCACCCTTCCGTCTATGCGCGGAAGGCGGTCCCCGAGCTTGTCGGCCACATATGCGTGGCCGAACTCGTGCATTGTCACGGCTATAAGGAGGAGCACATATAGTATCCCCCCGGTTCTGATTTGAGAAAGCAAGTCCATTGTTAATGAGAATAGATTTGTTTTTTCGGCTCCGCCGCCTTCTTCGATTTTTCCACGACGGACAGCAATCTGCGCTTGTCTGGCTGAAGGCTCGGAAGATAGATTTTCTCCAAAATTTTTACGGCTTCGCCGTCGCGGTGAAGCTCTATGAGCACGCGTGCCTTGTTGGCGAGAGCCGTCTGCATGTCTATGTTAAGCGGAGCGAACTCCCTCAATATGAGATTCCACTGCTCCAGCGCGGCGTTCCAATCGGCTTTGCCGAGGTCGTAAAAAGCGCGCGCGTACTTCCATTGGAGGGCGGAATTTTCAGGCTCGAGCTTTGCGGCGCGCTCGTAGGATTTTATCATTACGCTGTCGAGCTGCTTCTGGCTGAAATGCCTCTCCCTGACAAGCTCCTCCCTGAAAAACAGTATAAGTTCGGCCAGCTGTATGCGGTAAACGCTGTTATCCGGCGCGAGGGCGACGGCTGCCGAAAGGTTGTCGTAGGCGTGTCTTGCCAGTCCGTGTTCGGCCTCGTAATTGGCGAGCTGCTGCTTCACAACGGGCAAATCTGGATTGAGGGAGTCGGCCTTTAAAAACTGATCGTATGAAAGGTCGTCGTCGCCTGTGGCCCGCAGATATTTGCCGAACAATATTATGGCGTCTATGTCGTCCGGATATTTTGCCTGGTATTCGGCCCACAGCGAGTCTATCTTATTTTTGAGGGATATCGCGTCGGAGCGGCTCATTTTCGAATTTCCCCTCATTCTTTCAAACAGCCTGTTTTGCTCGTCAATGATGTCGAGCAGCTGTTTTTGCGAAAGAGTGTAAGTATATGCGTCCCTGTCGGCATCGGAAACTGAAGTGGCGCCGGAACTTTCGGGTTGCGCCTGCCCTTGACGGGTTTCTGAAGCGCACCCAGCGCAGGCCGCCGATAAAACCGCTACGGCCGCCGCCGTTTGAAACATGCAAAAGAATCCGGCCTTGGACGCACGCATAAATGGCGTCCGGCGGGCGCGCGGAGTCTTGCGGCTGTTTTCGACTGTGTTTTCAAACGCGGCCATTGCCTGGAAAAATCGGGCGCGTCAGTGCGAATGGCGGCACGCCCCGCCGCAGCGGCAGCCTCCGCCGCAGCACAGCTCGCGTGTTTTGACAGAGCGCCTGCCTCCCGCGCAGGAGCACTGGGAAGATTTCTCCGAAACGGCGGCGAACCCCGATACGAGCTTTTTTAGGCTCTTAGAACCGCACGACGGGCAAGAAGGCTTTTCGGACGCCCGCACGAGAAACTCGAACGCCTTCCCGCATTTTTTGCATTTGTATTCGTAAATCGGCATAAGCTCAAAGTGCCGGCTTTTAAAAGCCGACTAAAATGGTTGAATGTTTTGAAATGTTAATATTAAGTTATGAGACTATTAAATCGGCGAGAATGTTCAATGGCAAAAAGCGAAAAAAAGTCAGACAAGGCAACCCCAATGATGGAGCAGTATTGGAGCATCCGCAACACGCTTTCGCCCGATACCATGCTTTTGTTCCGCCTCGGCGATTTTTACGAAATGTTCCATGAAGACGCGGCCGAAGGGTCGCGCATATTGGGCATAACTCTCACAAAACGCCAGAACTATCCGATGGCGGGCATACCGTACCACGCCGCCGAGCAGTACATACCGAAACTCTTGGCGGCGGGCAAAAAGGTCGCTATATGCGACCAGAATGAAATTCCCAGACCCGGACAGCTCGTAAAGCGCTCCCTTACAAGAATACTGACGCCCGGCACAACTATAGAAGACAGCCAGCTCGACAGCCGCAGCGGAAACTTCACCATGGCCGTTGACATCGACTCCAAGCGCAAGCTGTACGCCTCGTGGCTCGACCTAAGCACGGCGGAATTTTACTGCGCCGAATTCGACAATCCCGAAGATTTTCTGCCGATTCTCTCCGCATGCGCCCCGAAGGAAATTCTGCTTCCAGAAAACGCCTCGCGGCGGTGGGCTGAAGACCCCGAACTATCCATGTGGAACGCGCTTTTCCGCGGCGTCATAGACGTCACCCCGATAACGCTGCTGCACGACTACCGCTTTGAGCCGTCTTGGGGGGCGTCGCAGGTACAGGAGGCGCTCGGGGTGCTAAGCCTCGACGGCTTCGGAATACCGAGGGATTCGCGCCTGGCAGGCCCCGCGGGGGCGCTGGTGTTTTACGCTACCGAAAACCTGCGCGGGCGCCCACGGAATCTACGGGCTTTGCGGAAGTTCTCGGGCAAGAAATGCGTTCTAATAGACCCCGCCACCCAAAGGAATCTCGAAATATTTAAGTCCACGTCCGGGTCGCGGGAGGGGAGCCTGATATCTGTCATGGACAGAACCCGCACAGCTGCGGGGGCGCGCCTTTTGGAAAGCTATCTTTCGGCCCCCACAATCGACACTTCGGAAATAGCGCGACGCCAAAACATAGTCTGGGAGATGTACGCCGAACCCGTCGAATGTTCGCGTTTGGCGGAAAGCCTCTCGAAGGTGCGCGACATACCGCGCATATTGTCGCGGCTGCAAAACAGGGTGAAAAACCCGAGGGAGCTTGCGGCGGTTCAGGCCACGGTCGAGCAAATGGAGCCCATAAAAAAGCTGCTTTTAGACATCGGCGGAGCGCTGTGCGCGAAAATGTCCGAAAAAATATCCGACTTTTCGGAGCTGTCGAACCTGCTCGGCCGAGCGCTTTCGGACGACGTTCCGTCTAAAATTCAGGACGGCGGCGTAATACGCGAAGGCTTCGACCCCGAACTCGACAGGCTGCGCTCGCTGTCGAGCGACAACATGGCATGGCTTGCCGACCTCGAGCGCGAGGAGCAGCAGCGCACCGGCATAAAAAACCTGCGCGTAAAATACAACGGCGCGTTCGGATATTTTATAGAAGTGACAAAATCGTATCTTTCGCAGGTTCCCCCCGAATACGTCAGAAAACAAACAATGACCAACGCCGAGCGCTTTACGACGGAGCTTCTCCGCCAAAAGGAGCGCGAAATCCTCCATGCCGAAGACCTGTCGAAGCGGCGGGAGGAGGAAATTTTCAACGATATTGTAGACGGAGTCCTCCGCTTCTCCGAGCCGCTTTCCGACGCCGCGGAAATTCTTGCGCAAATCGACGTGTTCAGGGGCTGGGCCGAACTTGCGCGCGAGTGGGACTACTGCAAGCCTACCGTTGACGATTCCGATGCGATAGAGATATGCGACGGCCGCCACCCCGTCGTCGAGCAGATGCTTCGCAGGGACAGAATCGGGCTTGCGCGCACAGAGTCTTTCGTGCCGAACGACACGTATCTTTCGTCTTCAAGCGAGCAAATCGCCCTTATAACCGGCCCGAACATGGCTGGAAAATCGACATACATAAGGCAGGTAGCGCTTATGGCGCTCATGGCGCAGACGGGCTGTTTTGTGCCTGCGAAAAGATGCGTTATGGGAACCGTTGACAGGATATTCAGCAGGGTCGGGGCGTCCGACGAACTGTCGCGCGGCAACTCCACGTTCATGGTCGAAATGAACGAAACCGCGAACATTCTCAACAACGCCACAGACAGGTCCCTGATAATTTTGGACGAAATAGGCCGCGGAACGAGCACCTACGACGGCCTTAGCATAGCTTGGGCCGTCGTCGAATTCATACACGGAGGCGGCGCGCGCGGGCCGAAAACGCTGTTTGCAACGCACTACCACGAGATAACAAAACTCGACGAAACCCTGCCGAGGCTCGCGAACTACAGGGTAAGCGTCAAAGAGTGGAACGACGAAATAATATTTGTAAGAAAAATAGAAAAGGGCGCGGCCGACAAATCGTACGGGATACAGGTTGCAAGGCTTGCCGGGCTTCCGGCGAAGGTCATAGATCGGGCGAAACAGGTTTTATCGGAGCTGGAGGCAGAAGGAAGCAGCATAGTCGTAAATCTCGGAGACTCCCCGAAGCCCAAGCAAAAGCGCAAACCCCCGCCCCCCCCTAACGGGGACAGCAATTTCAAACAGCTTTCGTTTTTCTGACAAAGCGATGGAAACGCCACACACACTAAAGGAAAAGGTCCGCAGCCTTCCCGCCACGAGCGGCGTTTACATAATGAAAGACGCGCTCGGAAGGGTCATTTACATAGGCAAGGCGTCGAATTTGCGCAGGAGGGTCGGGCAATATTTTATGGTCTCCTACAAGGCGCGCGCATCGAATCCGAAAATAGCGTCGCTGGCGGACAGCATAGCGGATTTCGAATTTGTAAACACGCGCTCCGACGCCGAAGCCATCATACTCGAAAGCAAACTAATAAAGCAGTGGAAGCCGCGCTACAACACGCTGGAAAAGGACAACAAAAACTTTCTGCATCTCAGGGTTGAAATGTTTTCCCAGCTTCCGCGCTTTACGTTCGCAAGGAACAGGAAGGACGACGGCTCGCTCTATTTTGGGCCGTATTTGGGAACGTCGGCCCTCAGAAGCGCCCTGAGGGAAGTCAAAAAAAAGTTCGGCATACTGCTTTCCGACGCGAAGCCAAAAAAGCTCGGCGACGGGCGCTGGATGCTCTACGACGACGCCAGAAGCGAAATATCGGCGTTTGAAAACATAGTCACCCCGGACGAATACCGTATGCGCGTCGAAAATGCGCTCGAATTTTTGAGGGGCAAAGACGAGGACACCCTGCGCCAGGCTGGCGAAAAAATGGAGGAGGCCGCCGCAGCCATGGAGTACGAAAAAGCCGCAAAATGGCGCGACCTCGTTTCGGCGATATGTGAAACGCGCAAAGCCAACGCCAGGGGAAACGTGTCTGCCGACATATCGCGTTCGGCGCCGGAGGTGGCCGAACGCGCGCTCGAATCGCTAAAAAGAGCGCTCAAGCTCCCCCAAAAGCCGAAGGCGATAGAGTGTTTCGACATATCGCACATATCGGGGAGCTTTTGCGTGGCCTCAATGGTGAGGTTTGAAAACGGCGAGCCCGCAAAGCAAAAATACAGAAGGTTCAAAATAAAGTCATTTGTGGGCAACGACGACTTCAGGGCGATGCGCGAAGCGGTCGGCAGGCGCTACCGCAGGCTTGCGGAGGAAGGCGCCCCCATGCCGGACCTCGTGCTTATCGACGGCGGCAAGGGGCAGGTTTTTTCGGCGATGAAGGCCTTTGACGAGGAGGGCGTGCCTCCCCCCGCCATAGCGGGGCTGGCAAAGAGGGAGGAAACGGTAGTCACGGACGAGTTTGAGGAAATAAAGCTCCCGCGCAGGAACGAGGGCCTCAAGCTGCTCCAGCGGGTAAGGGACGAAGCGCACAGGTTTGCAAACTCGTTCAGCGAATCGCTGCGCTCGAAAAAAATCCGGGAAAGCATTCTCGACGATTTTCCCGGGCTCGGACAAAAGAGGAAGGAGGCTCTGCTTAAAAGTTTCGGCTCGATCGCAAAAATAAGGTCGGCCACAGCGCAGCAGCTTCAGCAGGTGGACGGCATCGGGTTTGAAACGGCGCGCAGGCTCAGGTTTTTTCTCGACTCAAATTTTCCGGAATCGGCCGCCCGATGAGCCAAACGAAAAAATACCGCGGAAGAATGGCGCCAACGCCGTCGGGCTTTCTGCACATAGGGCACGCGCAAACCTTCCGCACTGCGTGGTTGCGGGCCAGGGAGCGCGGGGGAAAAATCGTGCTGAGAATGGAGGACATAGACCGCGCAAGATGCCGCCCCGGATACGCGGACGCGGCGGCCGAAGATTTGAAATCGCTCGGGTTGGATTGGGACGAAGGGTACGGCGTAGGGGGGCCGTTCGCCCCCTATTCTCAAAGCGGAAGGTTCGGCTATTATTGGGGGCTCGTAAAAAAGCTTTCCGAAAAAGGGCTGGTGTACCCTTCGGACGTTTCCCGTTCGCTCGCGGCCTCCCTGGCAAAATTTCCCGATAAAAAGAGCGCCTTTGCCGAACCCGAAAAAATATTTCCCGCCTCTCTGCGCTCCGAGCCCAAAAGAACCGATGAAATTGCAAATCCCGAACGCTCCAACTGGAGGTTCAGGGTTCCTTGCGGGGAGAACATATCGTTTTTCGACAACAATTTCGGCCTGGTCTCGTTCCGTTCCGGAGAGGACTTCGGAGACTTTTCCGTATGGAGAAAATGCGGGGAACCGTCTTACGAACTTGCGGTGGTCGCAGACGACGCCGCGATGGAAATCACCGAAGTAGTAAGGGGAAAAGACCTTCTTCTTTCCACGGCCCGCCAGATACTTTTATACCGCGCATTGGGGTTTAAAATTCCCGAATTCTTCCACTGCCCCCTCGCCGTCGGGGAGGACGGCACAAAAATATCGAAATCCGCCTTGGACGGAAAATCCTCGAAATGGCTGATAAGAAACGCCGGAGACGATTTTAGGCGGGCCTTTAAATCGACGCTGTCAATTCCGCAAGGCGCGAAGCCTCCGAAGGCGAATGGCGGAAGTCGAGCGGTATGACAAGCATCGTTCCGCACTCGGAACGCGTATCCGCGGAAACGGCCCTTCCGAAGCCCCCCCAATAGATTGACGGCGAAGCGCCGGCGGAAACAAGCGCGTTGTAATACCTGTCTCGGGTCCGCATGTCGGGAAATTTCAACACGGGCGAAAACGCGCGGCGCGGATCGGACAAATTTTCGAACTCGGCGTTTAGCTCGCGGTAGTTTGGCGACGGCTTCAAAGCCCTGCAAAACGCCACAAGGTTCGCAAACCTGCGGCGCAAGATGAGGTTTATATCCAAATTCGCAAGAACGCCGAGCGAATATTTGGAGATTCTCGACGGGATTTTTTTGGCGCCAAGCTTGGCCTCCGCCGAATAATAAAAGCTTTTGGCCGCCTCATATCCGGCAAATTCACACGCGGCCGCTCCCGAAAGCATGTCGGCGGCAAACCCGGAAATTTCCGAACCCGCCATGAACATCTTTGCCGGCACGGCCCTTTCTGTCTTTAGAAACGCGCCGTCCGGCACGGGAAGAGTCTTGCGCAGCGACGCAAACGAAAAGTCTGACACATTGCCCGACGCCCAGTCCGAAAAGGGAGCGTGCGAATGGTCGGACAACACAAGCACGCCGGAATTTTCGGAAATCCACCGCTCCCACGGGCCTCCTGTCCGCAGCCCGAAAAAATCAACCGCAATAACGGCGTCCCCCGCAGCGGCCCGGAGCGTTTCGAATCGCGGAGAGCCCTCCGACGGAAAATCCATATAGAGCGATATTTCAAAATGCCGGCCCAAAAGTTCCGCTATGTCCGGGCAAAAATATTCCGGTATCCACATCCGCCCGCCGCGGGGGAATCCCGCGATTTTGGCGGCCCTAAAAATCGCGTCGCGGCCGCTTGAAAAAAGCTCGCATTTCCCCACGTATTCTTTTCCGCCTCCCTTCAGGAACAAATCCACGCCGGGCAGCGGCATAAACCATGAAGAACTCTCGCCGGAACTTTTCATAAAATAATGTTGCAAGACATAGCAAATCGTCAATGGTCGTTCAATCGCATTTTTTAGAAGTTTTAAAGGCCATAGGACCGGGAAAAAGTTAAAAATACGCCGCGCTTTCAGAAAATGCGGCAAAAAGTCAAAAAAAATGAAACTCTTATTTACGATAAACGCAAAATGCGCCGCAATGGCTTGTGCGGCCACCCTCGCATGCGCCGCGGCCGTCGGGGAGGAAGGCGCTTCCGCCCAAAATCCGCGCGGCGGCGAACAAGCGCCGGCGCTCGAAGAATACGAAGTAAGCGCCATGCGCTTCGGGGACTCCGTGTTCTCGATACCCGCAAGCGCTCAAAGCATAACTTCGGAACAGATATCTGAAAGCGGGCTGGCGTCCATTCCAGACCTTCTCAGGCGCTATGCCGACGTCTTTTTCAGGACCTCGGGCTCGAACGCGAACAACGCGGAAATATCAATGCGCGGATTCGGCGAGAACAGCGGGCAGCGCGTTCTCGTGCTTGTCGATGGCCAAAGGCTCAACCGCCTCGACATCGGGCTGCAAAACTGGCAGCAGATTCCGATAGAGGAGATAGCCGGAATAGAGGTTTTGCGCGGGCCGCAAACGGCGCTTTACGGAAACTACGCCGTCGGGGGCGTTGTAAAAATCACCACAAAGAAATGGAACCAGCCCGATACCGCAAAAATCGGAGGATTCTTCGGATCGTACGGTGAATATTCCGCATGGGGACGCGCCGCCCACTCCGCAGAAGACTACTATTTCAGCGCGGACGTCAACTATTACCACAACAGCGGGTACGTTGACAACTCGCTCAACTGGGCAAAGTCGGCCGGAGTGAGCGGAGGAGTGAGGCTCGACTCACAAAACGACCTCACAATATCGGCAAATTTCGGGGACGAGTATGTCTGCTGGTCGAATCCGGCTCCGTCGTACGGCGACATGGTTGCAAACCCGACCTACTCGAGCGGCGTGTCGAGCTATAACGACATCGAGTACGTCACCATAAGCGGAGGCTGGGAAAACAGCAGCGCAATCGGCGAGGGGGCTGCCCAGCTGGGCGCAAACCTGCGCGACAAAGACATTACCTACCCGGGCTACGGTGGAAACAACGGAAAGCTCTGGACTCTCTCCTTCACCCCGCGCTACCGCATCGTCGCCGGAAGGGACGAGGAAAGCTACGGGGAAGGCGGATTGGATTTTTACTACGACACGTTCGACATCGACGGAGGCGACTATTCCTCCGACCTGACGCGCGCGACAGTCGCCCCATGGCTCGGCGGGAAAATACAGCTTAACGATGTCTTTTCAGTATTGGCGAGCGGCCGCTACGAAATCGCCCTAAACGACGCCGACTGCACCGGCTGGTCTCCCTTTAAGGGCGACGAAAGCGTAAACGGATTGGCGGCGCAGTTCGGCATCAACGCGCGCATCGACAAAAATTTCAGCGCGTACTTCAGGTTCGACCAGCTTTACAGGTATCCGGCTATAGACGAGCGCTTCAGCATCTGGAATTGGGGGCCGACATACATAAATCCGGATTTAAAACCCGAACGCGGGCAAAACTACGAAATAGGCGTAAATTTTGCGGAGGGCGGATTCACCGCCAATGCGAACGTTTTTTACATGGCGCTCGACGGCGAAATATCCTGCGACCCCTTTAGCGGCAGAAGCGAAAACATAGGAAACACCGACAGATTCGGCGGAGAGGTGCGGCTCGGATATTCCGCAGACCCTGTGGGGGTGTCCACAAGCTGGACCTTTGTTTCAGCAAAATTCGCAGACGGCACATTCGACGGCAAAAGAGTCCCCCTCGTCCCATCGATAGTTTCATCGACCGTTTTCTGGGTAAAGCCGACTGACTTTTGCAGAATAGAATTCGCCTACCAATGGGCTTCAGAACAGTATATGGGGAGCGACTTTTCAAACTCCGCCGAAAAAATGCCCGCCGTTTGGTCGATAGACGTCACCGCGAATTTTTTCATAACTGAAAACATCAGGGCGTTTGTATCGGCCAACAACGTCACGGGAGAAACCTACGCCCTCGCGGCATACTACTACACGCCGACCTCGCAGGCGTGGTACGTCGCACCCGGGCGCGTGGTGCGCGCCGGCATAGAGGTGAAATTCTAAACGGCGCCGAATGCGCAACTCTTTTAAAAACCGGCAAACATCAATCCGGCGCAAGCGGCTATCACCGCTCCGGAAATCGCGTGGTTCCATCTGGAGAATTTCGAAAAATCGAGCGGCGCAAACTTAAGTCCGAAATGGCACAGCGTCACCATGAAAAGCATGGTGGACACCGTTGCGAAGGAAAATACGGCGGAAACCGACACCACGCCCGCCCAGTCGAACTGCGAAGCCGGATACATCACGAGCGGAATCAGTATTTCGCACGGACCGAAAGCGAAAATAATAAAGACCACCCAGAACGTCGCCGCGTTTGAAACCGTAGTTCCGTGTACGTGCGAATGGCCGCCGTCGGCATGCGAATGCACTGTGCCGTCGGAATGCCTGTGGACGGGAGGATACAGCCCGCGCTTTATGCCGTAAAGCATATACGCCAAGGCGAAAGCCAAAAGCATCCACTTGACGATGTCGGCCCGCGAGCCCTCAAACTCTTCAAGAACGCCGAGAGCCGTCCCCATCGCTATGCCCAAAAGCCCTATCAAAACCGACGACATCACATGCGCCAAGCCGCAAACAAAGGCCGTAAAAACCGTTTTGGTATAAGACCACCCCCGCGCCTTTCCCAATGCGA
Organism: uncultured Opitutales bacterium; assembly: GCA_944389195.1. Taxonomy (GTDB): domain Bacteria; phylum Verrucomicrobiota; class Verrucomicrobiia; order Opitutales; family Intestinicryptomonadaceae; genus Merdousia. The sequence goes on along the minus strand of CALXLM010000013.1, from coordinate 2,908 downwards.
CAAAAGGCAGGTAATGGTCGGGTCCTATGAGAGTGTGGTACACGCCCGCCGTTGCGGCGGCCGCCAGCAACGCGGCTAATGTAATTTCAGATTCCATAATGTTATTTGACGGAGTTTATAAGATGGGCGTTATAGGCCGCGCCGAAACCGTTGTCGATGTTTACAATGCTCACTCCGTTGGCGCAGGAATTTATCATCGACAAAAGCGCCGCAAGCCCGCCGAAATTCGCGCCGTACCCGACGCTTGTCGGAACGGCTATTACCGGAGACTTAACGAGCCCGGCAACCACGCTTGCAAGCGCCCCCTCCATGCCCGCAATCACTATCACAACCCGCGCCTTTTTTATTTTGTCGATTACAGCCGACAGCCTGTGTATGCCGGCGACCCCGCAGTCGTAAAAGGATTCGGTTTTATCGCCCAAAAACTCGGCGGTAATCCTTGCCTCCTCCGCGACGGGCATGTCGGACGTCCCTGCGGTCACTATCGCCACGCGCCCGCAAAGGCGGCGGCGTTTGGAGGTTATGGTCGCAGTACGGGCCGCCTGCGAAATCTCGGCTTCGGGGAAACGCTCCCTGACGGCGGCAGCGGCTTTATCGGAGATTCTTGTGACGAGAACGTCCTGCCCTTTAGAGCGCAATGCGGAAACTATCTCGTTAATTTGGCGCGGGGTTTTCCCCGCCCCGAAGACCACCTCGCCGACACCCGTTCTTTCGCGCCTTCCGAGGTCGAGGCGCGTATGCGCCAACTTTAACAGCGGCAGGCTCTCCACCGCGTTTTTCGCCTCTGAAATTCCCATCTCGCCGTTTTTGAGGGCGCGCAATATGCTTTCAACTGTCTTCATCTTTTTTATTCATCGATCCGCGCGAATATCCGTGAAGGTCAAGAGACGCGTACCCGAAACCGAGCGACTTCAACTTGGCGTCCACCGCGGAAAAGGTCTCCCTGCCGCAAAATTTTTCAAAGTCTGAACCGTCTATCTCGATGCGCGCGCAACCGCCGTGCAGCCTTACCCTCACTCCCCCGAATCCTATCGACTTCAAATAATCCTCAGCCTTTTCAACCGCCCTCAAACGCTCCTCGGAAACGAAAGCCCCGTGCTCGAAACGCGTAAGAAGGCAAGGGCTTGCCGGAACGCAGGGAACGCCAAGTTCTGCGGCAAGCGCGCGTATTTCCGCCTTTCCCATTCCGCATTCCAAAAAGGGGCTTTCTATTCCCAATTCCGATGCGGCGCACATTCCCGGCCTATAATCTGAAAGGTCGTCGGCGTTTGTTCCGTCAAACACATGCCCGAATCCGCGCGCGCGAGCCGCGCCGATTATCTTCGAAAAAATCATGCGCTTGCAAAGATAGCATCTGTCCGGGGGATTTTTCCTTAAAAATCCGGGCATTTCGAAATCCAAAACTACGCATTCAACACCTGTTTTAGCGCACAGCTCAACGGCCCTTCGCGTTTCGGAGGCGACCATGTACGGAGAACGCGCCGTGAAGGCCATGCAGTTTTCGGAACCGAGCTCGCGCGAGCAAAACGCAAGCAAAACGGAGCTATCCAACCCGCCCGACAGCGCGACGGCGGCCCTTCCCCTTGAAAGCGCCGCCTCCGACAGGCTTTTATTTTTCGAAACCATGTTTCAGTTTTTCCGAAACGATATCCACCGGCATACCCGTAGATTCGGAGATTTTTTTTGTGTCTTCAAATTCCGGCTTTACGCGCTCTATGCCAGCAACGCAATGCCTTTTAAAACGAACCTTCCCGAACTCCGTGTCTTTGTCAACCAATTCCCTTCCGAGGGCGTGGCGGAAAACCGTCGATTCCCGAATTCCGAGAGTTGACGAATTCGCAAAGAAAGCCCGCAAAACCTTATTTTTTTCGGCAAAACGCGCAAGCGCGCAAACCTTAACCGCGCATCTTCCCTTTTTCATGACGACCGGCTCGCACCATGCGTCGAGAGCACCCGCAGCCATGAGTTTTGCGCAAAGTTCGGAAACGTGCTCGGGCGTCATATCGTCGATGTTGGCAGACAACTCCGCCATAGATTCCACAGCCTCGCCCGCTTTTTCGGCGCAAGAAGCCTCCGTATCGAACACCATTACCCTCAAAACATTTGGCAGCTCGGGGCTTTCGCGATGCCCCACCCCCACGCCTTCCGCAACCACCCTGCCCTCTATTTTCCCCGAAAAGCCAGAACACAAGGACGCAATAATGGCCGCCCCGGTAGGAGTCGTGCATTCGTGGTTCGCCCCGCCGATTTTCGACGGAAACGACTTTGCCAAAATCGCGGTGGCCGGAGCGGGAACGGGAAGCCTTCCATGCGCGCATTCTACCGTGCCCCCGCCAAGTTCTACCGGCGACGAAACTACCTCGTCTATCCCGAGCAATTCGAGGGCTACTGCGCAGCCAACTATGTCTATGATTGAATCCACAGCGCCCACTTCGTGAAAGGAGACTTCCGAAACCTCCTTTCCGTGAACTTTTGCCTCCGCTTCGGCAAGAAGTGAAAATATTGACAGCGCGCGCTTTTTGGCGCCGTCGGATAAGTTCGATTTCTCAAGCATTTCCGCTATATCCGAAAACTTGCGGTGCGCGTGTCCCGAATGTTCGGAATGGCTTGAATATTCGGAATGGCCGAAGTGTCCGGTTCTGCGGCAGCAATTTTTTTCGTCAGACACCAAAACGTCGAGACGAGTCCCGAATATCCCCCCCCTTGAAGCCTTCGACGCTTTCAGGGACCAACCGTCTAAACCGAGCTTACCAAGTTCCGATTCGAGCGCCTGCAAATCGAGTCCCGCGTCGATGAGGGCGGCAAGATTCATGTCTCCGCTGATTCCCGCAAAACAGTCGTAATATAAAATCTTCATGCCACATCAATAACATTTTGCCGAAACACAATCAAACACTATCGTTGCCGC